>NZ_JBIAFE010000002.1:0-504389 GCF_042869115.1 Micromonospora sp. NPDC007230
AACCACCCACACACCCCCATCGACGACCTCAACATCCTCCTACCCAACGAACACCACCAGATCCTCACCACCTGGAACAACACCACGAGCGACCATCGCCCGGGCACGCTGAGCAAACGTTTCGAGCAGCAAGCCGCGCGCACTCCGTACGCCATCGCGGTCACCGACGGCGCCACCACGCTCACCTACCAACAGCTCAACGACCGCGCCAATCAGCTTGCTCACCACCTCGGCGCGGGCCTCGACACCACCATCGCCGTCGCGGTGCCCCGCAGCACCCAGCTGCTCATCACCCTGCTGGCCATCGGCAAGACCGCGGCCGCCTATCTCCCCATCGACCCGGACCACCCCGCCACCCGCATCCAGCAGCTACTCGCGGACGCGCGGCCCCGGCTGCTCATCACCACCACCGGCAACGGCGCGAACGACGTCCCCGTTCTCTACCTCGACGACCCGGAAACCGCTGCGGCCGTGGCCGCCCAGCCCACCACCAACCCGCCCACCAGGACACACCCCGACAACACCGCGTACCTCATCTACACCTCCGGGTCCACCGGCCGGCCCAAGGGCGTCATGGTGTCGCATCGGTCGATCGTCAACCGCCTCGACTGGATGCAGGCCGAATTCGGGCTCACGCCCGAGGACCGGGTTCTGCAGAAGACGCCGGCCGGCTTCGACGTCTCGGTGTGGGAGTTCTTCTGGCCGGTCCTCGTGGGCGCAACCCTCGTGATGGCCAAGCCGGACGGCCACCGCGAGCCCGACTACCTGGCCGCCCTGATCCAGCGTGAGCGAATCACGACCATCCATTTCGTGCCGTCGATGCTCGCCACCTTCCTCCAGGAGCCGGCCACCACGGCCTGCCGCAGCCTGAAGCGGGTCATCTGCAGCGGCGAGGCGCTGCCCGCCCACCTGGCCGAGAAGTTCCACGCGACGCTGCAGGCCGGGCTCTTCAACCTCTACGGGCCCACGGAGGCGGCGGTGGACGTCACCTTCGCCCCCTGCACCCCCGGCCGGCAAGGTGCCTCGGTGCCGATCGGCCGGCCGGTCTGGAACACCCAGGTGTACGTGCTGGACCGGCGCCTCCGGCCGCTGCCACCCGGCGTCCCCGGCGAGCTCTACCTAGCCGGCGTCCAACTCGCCCGCGGCTACCACAACCGCCCCGACCTCACCGCCGAACGCTTCACCGCCAACCCGCACGGCACCCCCGGCAGCCGCCTCTACCGCACCGGCGACCTCGCCCGCTGGCTCCCCGACGGCACCCTAGACTTCCTCGGCCGCGTCGACCACCAGGTCAAACTCCGCGGCATGCGGATCGAGCTCGGTGAGATCGAAAGCACGATCCTGGAGCACGAGGCGGTGGCCGAGGCCGTCGTGACGCTCGACGTCGACCAGCGCGGCGAGCAGCGGCTGGTCGGCTACCTGGTGCCGGACGGGTCCAGGGCGGCCGCGGTCCGGGCGCTGTTAGCACTGGAGAAGGACCGGACCCCCGACGGCGTACCGCGCATGACCTTCCCGGACGGGATGTCGGTCTTCTACCGCAACCGGTCGGAAACCACGTTCCTGCGCGAGGAGATCTGGGAGGACGAGGAGTACCTGCGAAACGGCATCGTCATCGCGGAGGACGCGTGCGTGTTCGACGTCGGCGCGCACATCGGCATGTTCACGCTGTACGCCGCGGCGCGCGCCCCCAAGGGTGTGGTGCACGCCTTCGAGCCGATCCCGGACCTGTTCCAGGTGCTCGCGCTCAACACCCGGTTGCACGGCGTCAACGCGCGGCTGCACCCGATGGGCCTGTCCGACGCCGACGGGACGGTGAAGTTCGCCTACTACCCGGAGCTGTCCATCATGTCCGGACGCTACGCGGACACCGACGAGGACCGGACGGTCGTCCAGGCGTACACGGAACAGACCTGGCAGGAGGTCACCGAGCCGGGAGTCGAGGGCCTGCGTGCGATGGTGGACGAGCTGGTCAGCGACCGGATGCGGCAGGAGATCGTGTCGACCCGGGTGCGCACGCTGTCCCAGATGATCCGCGAGACCGGGGTCGACCGCATCGACCTGCTGAAGGTCGACGCGGAGAAGAGCGAGGAGGACATCCTGCGCGGCATCGAGGACGCGCACTGGCCGATCATCGACCAGGTCGTCGCCGAGGTGCACGACGTGGGCGGCCGCCTCGACGCGATCACCGAACTCCTCAAGGGGAAGGGCTTCCAGGTCACTTCCGGCGTTACCTCGGCGCTGCACCGCACCCGGCTGGTGACGCTGTACGCCGTCCGCGAGGTGCGCGGCGGCGCCATCCCGCCACCGGTGAAGCGATGGTCCGACCCGGACCGCCTGGTCGAGGACGTGCGCGGGCACCTGCGGGAGCGGCTGCCGCTGCCGATGGTCCCCGACGCCATGGTCGTGCTCGACGGGCTGCCACTGTCGCACAACGGCAAGCTGGACCGGCGCGCCCTGCCCAACGCGGCCCGGGCGGACCGGGGGCCGCGCCGGCCACCGCGGACCGACCGTGAAGAGGCGCTGTGCCGGTTGTTCGGCCAGATCCTGGACGTGCCGGAAATCGGCATCGACGACGACTTCTTCGAGCTGGGCGGCCAGTCGTTACTGGCGATCCGGCTGGTCAGCCGAGTGCGCGCCGAGCTGGGCGGGGACGTGAGCATCCGGACTGTGTTCGAGTCGCCCACGGTCGCCGCGCTCGCCGAGCGGATCGGCGAGCGGACCGGCCGGGATGATGTCGCCGTGCTGCTGCCGATTCGGGCGTCGGGCAGCGAGCCGCCGCTGTTCTGCATCCATGAGCTGTACGGGCTGAGCTGGGCGTACCGCCGGCTCGCCGAGCACGTGCCGGCCGATGTTCCGGTGTACGGCCTGCAGGCCCGCGGGATCCTGGAGCCCGACCGGTTGCCCCGCTCGGTGGCGGAGATGGCGCTCGACTACGTGGAGCAGATCCGCTCGGTCGCGCCCCACGGGCCGTACCGGCTGCTGGGCTGGTCCTCCGGCGGCAATGTGGCGCATGCCGTGGCCACGGCCCTGCAACAGGAGGGTGAGCAGGTCAGCTTCCTGGCGCTGCTTGACTCGTACGTGCCGGACTGGCACCGCCGACAGGGTGACGACGACGAGGACATGGTCCTGCGCCGGATCGTCGAATTCCTCCGGCGGGACGACGGCCGGCAGCGGGACCGGGAAGCTGTCCTGGCGCTGCTGCGGGAGGAATACGGCGGCTGGGAGCATCTCGGCGACTGGATCTTCCCGGCGTTCGTGGACGCCGCGATCAACACCCGCGCGATCGTCCGGGAGTCCAAGCCTGAGGTGTTCGAGGGTGACGTGCTGTTCTTCTCGGTCGAGGGTGACCAGCCGCACCTCGGCTGGGAGCCCTACGTGACCGGACAGGTCGAACAACACCCGGTCTCAGGCGCGCACAACGACATGATGGAGCAACCGGCGGTGGACGAAATCGGCGCCGTCCTCGGCCGGAGACTGGCATGACGAGCGGCAACCGAGAGCGCGACGGGCTGATGCGGCACGTCGAGTCGCTGGCCGCGGCGATGATGCCGACACCGCTGGTCCCGCTGGCCGACGAGCGGCTGGACCTCTACGCCAAGCTGGAGTTCAGCAACTTCTCCGGCAGCGCCAAGGACCGGTCGGCCCTGTGGATCCTGCGGCAGGCGATTCTGCGTGAGCAGGTGACCCGGAAGTCGGTCCTGGTCGAGTCGTCCTCGGGCAATTTCGCCATCGCCCTTGCGTCGCTCTGCGCCTCGCTCGGTCTCGAGTTCGTCCCGGTGATCGACTCGAACATCAACCGGAGCACCGAAAACTTTTTGCGAGCGCTCAGCAGCCGGGTGGAGCGGGTGCACGACATCGACGACACCGGCGGCTTCCTGAAGTCGCGCCTCCGACGGGTGCAGGACCTGCGCGCGGAACTGCCGGACTCTTACTGGCCCAACCAGTACGCGAACACCGACGGCGCGGACGCGCACTATCGCTTCACCGCATCGGAGTTGTGCGACGCGCTGGACCGTATCACCCACGTCTTCGTCGGTGTCGGTACGGCCGGCACCATCGCTGGTCTGTCCCGTCGTCTGAAGAAGACCGATCCGCGCGTACGCGTCATCGCCGTCGACGTCGAGGGATCGGTCATCTTCGGCGGCGCCCCGGGCCGCCGGCGCATCCCCGGCATCGGCTCCAGCATCGTCCCGCCGCTGCTGCAGCACGCACTCATCGACGAGACCCTGCTGGTGTCCGAGTACGCGAGCATCGTCGGCTGCATCCAGCTGTGGCAGCGGCACGGCATCTTCGCCGGCGGGTCCAGCGGCAGCGTCTACGCGGCCGTCCAGCACTACTTCGCCGACTACCGCGGGCCCCGCCCGCGGGTCGTGTTCCTGTGCGCCGACCGCGGCAACGCCTATGCCGACACCGTCTTCAACCCACAGTGGGTCGCCGAGACCTATCCGGAGCGGATCGACGACGTGTTGATCTCAACGGCATCGGTGTGATTGGAGGAGAGAGCATGCCCTACGCCCCGCCCGAAGCACTGCTCGTCGTCCGCGGCGCCGAGGTCGCCGAGCAGATCGAAGGGAACCGGGAAACGGTTCAGGACATCGTGCGTGACGCGTACCTGACGCACGCCCGTGGCGACTCGTCGCTGCCGCACAGCAGCTTCCTGCGCTTCCCGGACCGAGAACGGGACCGGATCATCGCGCTGCCCGGTTACCTGGGCGGGCGGTTCCGGGTCTCGGGCGTGAAGTGGATCGCCAGCTTTCCCGGCAACATCACGCACGGATTGGCGCGGGCGTCGGCCGTCCTGCTGCTCAACGATGCCAGGACCGGGTTCCCGTACGCGTGCCTCGAGTCCTCGCTCATCTCGGCCGCCCGCACCGCCGGGTCCGCCACGCTGGCCGCCGAGGAACTCATCGGCGGGCGGCGTGCCGGGCGGGTGGGCTTCGTCGGCACCGGCTTGATCGCCGAGCACATCCGGCGCTTTCTCACCGAGCTCGGCTGGGAGATCGGCGGGTACCGGCTGTTCGACACCGATCCGGCAGCAGCCGAGCGGTTCGCGCAGACGCTGCGCGAGACCGGCGCGCCCGACGTCAGGGCCGTCGGCGACGTCCGCGAGGCGTTCTCCGCGTGCGACCTGGTGATCCTCGCGACCGTCGCGGGCACGCCGCACCTCGCCGACCCGCAGCTCCTCCGGCACGCCCCTGTCGTGCTGCACGTCTCGCTCCGCGACCTCGACCCGGCGCTGATCGCCGCGGCGCAGAACGTCACCGACGACATCGGGCACGTCGTGCGCGAGCGGACCTCGCTGCACCTCGCGGCGGAGCGGTTCGGACACCAGGACTTCATCGACGGCACGCTCGCCGATGTGCTGACGGGCGGCTTCACCCGGGACCCGGGGCGAGCCGTCGTCTTCTCCCCGTTCGGGCTGGGCGTGCTCGACCTGGCCGTCGGCAAGCACGTCTACGACAGGGTGGCCGGACTCGGCGGAGGAAGCCCGGTGGCCGGCTTCTTCCCCGCGGGCTAGCCATGGACGAGCCGTTCCTGGACATCAACGGCCTTACCCGTACGTACCGGAGCAAGGGTGGCGCCCTGGTGCACGCCAACGTCGACATCGACCTGGCCGTCGCGCCGGGTCAGGTGTTCGGCCTGCTCGGCGCCAACGGCGCGGGCAAGACCACCATGGTCATGCAGATCCTGGGGCTGCTCACGCCGACATCGGGATCGATCCGGGTGGCGGACGTCGACGTCGTCCAGCAGCCGGAGGCAGTCAAGCACCTGGTGGGTTTCCTGCCGCAGCAGGGCCTGGCGATGCGGCTCATCGAGGTGCGGCGGGCACTCGCCTACACCGGCCGGCTCCGCGGGCTGTCCGGCGAGGCCGCCCGGCGGCAGAGCGACGACCTGCTCGACGAGTTCGGCATCGCCGCCGAAGCCGACCGCTACGTCAACGCGTTGAGCGGCGGCCAGTTGCGCCTGGTCAACCTCGCCATGGCGCTGGTCGGCCGGCCGCGGCTGCTGGTGCTGGACGAGCCGACGAACGAACTGGACCCGCGCAGCCGACGGATGGTGTGGGACGCGCTGCGGCGCCGCAACGAGCAGGACGGCACCACCGTCCTGCTGGTCACCCACAACGTGCACGAGGCCGAGCAGGCGGTGCACCGGGTGGCCGTGATGAACGGCGGCCGGATCGTCGCCGAGGGCACTCCCGGCGAACTCAAGGAGCACCTGGGCAGCCAGGTCCGGCTGGAGCTACGGCTCAAGGAGGGTGAGACGCTCACCCCGGCCGCCGCCGAGCGGCTGGCGTCGTTCGGCTCGCTGGCTCCGCGCGGCAAGGAGGGCGGGTACGTGATCCGGGCCGAACCGGATCGCATCGGCGCGCTTATGGACGTGGTGGTGTCCGACGTCCGGCTCAAGCGCGTCGACGACTTCCGGGTGGCGCGGCCCAGCCTGGAGGAGGCCTATCTGGAACTGGAGGCGACCGGCGACCGGCAGGAGTTCCCCTCGCCGCCGGCGGCGCCGGTGCCCCCGGCCGTTCCCGCCGCAACCCCCCGCCCGCGGCCACCGGCCCGGGAGTCGATCGGCCGCCGGGTGCGCGAGGTGGGCCACCTGTGGCTGGAACAGATGCTCGGAGCCCGTACCACCTGGGTGTGGAATGTGCTGTTCGGGGTTCTCATGCCGCTCGCCATGGTCTTCGGCATGACGAAGATCGGCTCCGGACTGACCGACCGGCAGAGCATGCTCTACATCATCAGCGGCGCCACCGTCTTCGCGCTGACCACCGAGAACGTCAGCAACCTGGCGCAACGGGTCGGCATGCTCAAGGCCGAAGGCACAATCATGTACTACGCGTCACTACCGATCAGCAAGGTCTCGTTCGTCTCCGCGCTCATGCTCTCCCGGCTGCTGCTGATAGCTCCGGGCCTGCTCACCCCGATGGTGGCCGGGGCGATGCTGTACGACCTGCAGCTGTCACCCTCCCCGCTCCTGCTGCTGGTGCTGCCGCTGTCGGCGCTGTCGCTGGCATCGCTGGGCATGATGATCGGCAGCCTGTTCGCCCGGGTGGACATCATCGCGATCGTCACCAACATCCTGGTGTTCGCGCTGCTGCTGATCGCCCCGGTGATGATCCCCGCGGCCGCGCTCCCGGTGCCCCTGCAGATCATCGGGTGGGCGCTGCCGCCGACGTACGCGGCCGACGCGCTCCGCCGGACGATGAGCGGAGACCTGGGTATGCCGCTGACCGTCGATCTCGTCGTGCTCACCGGGATGGCGCTGCTCGGCCTGATCGGGTCGGCCCGCTGGCTACGCTGGCGGCTGTGAGGCTCACGCCGCCGGCGTGCCGGTGATGATCCCCTGCACGGCGGCGGCCAGCCGCTCCTCTCCCGCCTCCCATCCCATCGTCCAGCCGAGCAGACGGCGCCGGTGAGCCACCGCGCGCTCACCGGCCTCGGCGATCGCCCGGGCTCGGGACCGGGGACCCGGGCCGCCGCCGTACTCGGCCGCGGCGCACACCTCCGCCGGCTCCGTCGGCACGTCCTCGATACGGTCCTTCAGCGCCTCACCCATCGACGACGCCTCCGCCTCCAGGACAAGCCGCACGGCCCGGCCCACCTCGTGGTGGGCGCGCCGGAACGGGACGCCGCTGCGCACCAACTCCTCGGCGATCGCCGTCGCGACGGTCATGCCGTCCCGCGCGCGCCGCTGCATGGCCGCGGGGTTCACTGTGGTCCGGGAGAACACCTTGACCAGGATCGCGGCGGCGTCGCTGCTCTCGCGCAGCGCGTCCCATATCGGCTTGATTCCCTCGGTGCCCACCGAGATCGAGTTGGTGTACGGCTCGTTGCGCATCGCCGCGGCCGCGGTCACGAACGCCCCGAGCGCAGCCGAGGACTTGCCGCGTACGTTTTCAAGGACGAACGGATTGCGTTTCTGCGGCATCATCGAACTCGAGCCCACCAGGTCATCGGGCACCGTCAGCAGGTCGAACTCCTGTGACGACCAGAGCAGCAGGTCGGTCGCGGCCCGGCTCAGCAGCACACCCAGCGTCGCGGCCGCGGCCGCGATTCGCAGCACCACGTCCCGCGCGGCTACCGCGTCGATCGAGTTGCGCAGCGGGCCGGCGAAGCCGAGCAGCTCGGCGGTCCGATCCGCGTCGATCGGGATCGAGGTGCCACCGACGGCACCGGCACCTAGCGAGCTGTAGGCCAGCCCCTCGCCCGCTGCCAGCAGCGCGTCCACCTCCCGGGCCAGGCCGCCGGCCAGGCCGGTCAGGTAATGCCCGTACGTGATGGGGGTCGCCGGCTGGAAATGGGTGTAGGCCGGCATGACGCACTCGCCGTACCGCCGGCTGCGGTTGATCAGGACGAGTTCCAGCCGGATCAGGCGGTGGATCAGCTCGGCCAGCGGCTCGCGCAAGCCGAGCCGCAGGCAGGTGGCGTTGAGGTCGTTGCGCGAGCGGCCGGTGTGCAGCAGGCCGCCCACCCCCTCGCCCAGCGTCTCGATCAGGTGGCCCTCGTAGGCAAGGTACAGGCCGCGCGGCGCGGGCCGGCCCTCGATTGGCCGGAAGTCCTGCCGGCGCAAATCGGTGACGGCCGCCAGCAGGGCCGCGGCCGCGGCCCGCCCGACGATGCCTCGCTCGGCGAGCATGACCACGTGCGCCAGGTCCACCCGGGCGATGCGGTCCAGCTCGGCCTTCCACGGCGCGGTGACCTTCCAGCGGGGTTCCAGCAGCATGCGCTGAAGCTCGGGGTCCAGGCCGGTGGTCAGTCGTCCGGTGTCCGCCCCTCCTGTCGCCGTCATTCAGGGTTCCTTCCGGATCTCCGGTGTGAGCTTGTGCAGCGCCGCCTCGGCGGCCGCGCCGGACTGCGCGACGACGTGGCCGATGCGGTCGCGGAAGTCGCCGTTGCGGGCCAGCAGGGTGCCCGGCTCGCGGTAGATCTGCACCTCGACGACGCCGGGGATCGCCCCGGCGTCCTCGACGCCGTGCACGGCGACCAGCTCGCCCTCGGCGTCCGGGATGAGGAAACGGATCGAGCTGGGTCGCGGTGCGACGTCCTGGGACAGGCGCGGCGGCAGGCCGGCGAACCCGCGGACGGTCTCCAGCACCAGGTCCAGGCCGGTCGCCTCTTGCACCAGGCGGGGAATCCAGCCGCCCGCCAGCCGCGGGTTGACCTCGATGAGCACCGGGCCGTCCGGGCCGAGGCGCAGCTCCACGTGCGCCGGGCCGAAGGACAGCCCGAGCCGCAACACCGCCCGCCGGGCCGCGTCTCGCAAAGCGTCCTCGTCCGGCGGGGAAAGCGGCGCCGGAAAGTCGTGGCCGGTCTCCACGAAGGACGGCGGTGCGCCGAGATGCTTGCGCGTCACGCCGACCGGGACACCGGCGAAGAGCTCGACGGAGAACTCCGTCCCTGGGACGTACTGCTCCAGCAGGATCCGCTGCGGTAGCGGCCGGCCGCGCTCGTCGACCCGCTCGCCCAGCAGCTTGCCCGCGTACCGGACGGCCTCCGCCGCGGTGCCGCACAGGCGCACGCCGCGGCTGCCGCTGCCGGAGACCGGCTTGACGACGACCGGCGTGCCGAGCCGGTCAACCGCGACCGCCGCGTCGTCCACATCGGAGACGCCGGCGAAGCGCGGGACCTGAACGCCAGCGGCGTGCAGCAGCTCGCGCTGCCGTTCCTTGTCCCGGGTGACCTCGACCGCGGCCGGGTCGGCGCCGGGCAGCCCGAACCGGCCCGCGGCCGCGGCCGCGATGCCCACGTAGTACTCCGAGCTGGTGCCTACCCCGGCCAGATCGCCGGCCAGGTTCGCGCACGCGCGCACCACGTCGTCGAGGTCGTCCGTCCGGGCCGCGACGACGTCCGGCTCGTCGTCTCCCCAGTGGTAGCGGGACGCGTTCTCGGTGAGCAGCACGGGCCTCAGGCCGCTCGCCCGGGCGCGCCGGACGAAGAGCCGCCCGGTGCCGGAGGTGTTGCTCTCCACCAGGACGAGGATGCGGTCGCTCATCGCGCGCCCACCGCCGCCCGCAGGTCGACGACCTCGTCGCGGGTGCGCCGCCCCCAGGCGTACCGGCTCCAGCGGTCCTCCAGGTCGCCTGGATGCGCGATCTCCGTCGGCTCGCGGGGCGCTTCGACGCCGGCCAGCCCCTCCCGCCGCAGCCACGCGTCGTGGAAGACCGTCCGCTGGTAGCGGTGCCCCTCGTCGGGCATCACGGCCAGCACCGTGCCGCCCGGGTTGTGCCGCGTCCACCACTGGCCCACCTGGTAGGCGGCACCGCTGGTCGGGCCCATGAAAAGCGTGTGGTCGGCGTGCAGCCGCCGGGTCATGGCGAACGCGTCCCCGGCCGGCACCCAATGCACCTCGTCGAACAGTGAATGGTCCAGCACCTTCGGCAGCAGCCCGTTGCCTAGGCCGCGGAGCCGGCGCCGGCCGTTCGGCGCGCCGAACAGGACGCTGCCGGGGGTGTCGACGCCGATCAGCACGAGATCGGGCCAGAGCAGCCGGAGGAAACCGGCGATGCCGGTCGAGGAGCTGCCCGAGCCGACCGGGCAGATCAGTGCGTCCACCTGCGGGAACGACTCGGTGATCAGCTCGGCGACCCGGCCGTACGCGTTGGCGTGCATGGTGTTGTCGTACTGGCCGGGGGTGAATGGCGAGCGGTGCCGCGCCCGGATGCGTTCCACCCGGTCGAGGCGCGCCTGCTGGATCCCACCGGTCCGGGCGGCCTGTCCGCTGACGATGCTCACCCGGGCGCCGAGCGCCTCCAGCCGGCGCCGCAGGTGACTGTCGATGGCGGTGTCGCCGACCAGGATCAGCGGTAGCCCGAGCCGGCGGCACACCATGGCCAGCCCCAGCCCGTACGTGCCGGAGGTGGTCTCGATGACCGTGCTGCGCTCGGTCAGCTGCCCCTGTTCCATGGCCCGCTGCAGCACGAACTGCGCGGGCAGGAGCTTCATGAGCTGGAAGGCGGCGGCGTACAGGTCGCCGGAGAGGTGGATGAGCCGCGGCAGGACGGCCGAATCCACGACGTCCGTGAAGGGCTTACGAATCCGGAAGGCGCTCATCGTCCCCGTCCGTGAAGAACTCCCAGGTGTGGGAGATACCGATGCGGAAGAGCTCACGCCGGGCCCGGTCGATCTTGCCGGCGAGATTCGGGTCCGCGGCGTCGTAGAGCAGGCCGGCCACGCTGCCGCTGTGCGCCACCTCGATGCCGGCCGCGCGGGTCTCCTCGGTCACCTGGAGCAGCCGCGGGAAGTGCTCGATCGGCAGGAACCGCTGGTTCAGCCGGGCGCTCGCGGTGGCCGCCCGGCCCAGCGCCGCCACGTCGCCCTGGGCCGCGCCCCGGCGCAGCATGCCCCGCAGCGCGCGGAAGCTCTCGATCTCCCACCGGCTGTACCGGGCCGGCACGAGTGCCAGGGTGTCGATCGGCTCGGGGCGGGCGGCGAAGCCGATCACCTTCATCCGCGGCATGCGCACCTGGAAGTCCTCCAGGATCAGGCCCTCCCGGTGGGCGAACAGCAGCATGCGGTCGTACATCAGCGGGTCCGCGGCGCGCTCGGCCTCGACCGCGATGCGTGCGATCCGGTCGGTGGGCAGGGTGCCGCCGAACGCGCTCAGCACGGCCCGGACGGTGGCGGTGACGTCGCTGGTGGACGACCCCATGCCGAAGCCGGTAGGGATGTTGCTCTGCACCGATACGGCCCCGCCGGCCTTTTCGCCCAGGATGTCGGCGGTGGCGCGGGCTGCCAGCAACGCCTTGGTCTTCCACGGCGGATGCACCGTCCACTCCGGAGTTTCCTCGGTGACGACGACGCTCACCTCGGTACTCATGATCGGGCAGGGCAGCGTGACCAGTCCCCGGTGCAGGGAACCGGCGAACTCGAAGACACCCTGCAGAAGCTCGCCGTGGTGGCCGTGTGCGGTCCCCCACCCCCGGCGGTCGCCGTCGCCGGGAAGGAGCAGGGTGCCCTGCGCCTCGTCCTGCTGGCTGCTCAATTGCCTACCCGTCTCTCTCCAGCGCCGGCGCGGCGTGCCAGCGCGAATTCCACCACCTGCCGGCTCACCAGGGCTAGCTGGTGTTCAACGGCCGGGCTCGGTATCCCCTGGCACAGCGCCGACGCGCGGTCCACCGCCACGCCCAGCGGGGTCGGCCAGCCGCGCAGGGAGTGCACCGTGTCGCGCAGGGAACGCATCGTGTTGACTGGGCCCTGCGTACCCGCACCGACGGCGACACAGCCGACCGCCTTGTCGGTGAGGTACGGGTTCGCGTGGTCCCGGAGTCCTTCCAGGTAGTCGATGGCGTTCTTCAGCAGTCCTGAGAGCGAGCCGTGATGGGAGGGCGATCCCAGCAGTACGCCGTCGGCCGCGGCCACCGAGGCGAGGAGCTCGCCGACCGCCGCCGCGTCGCGGGCGTCGGCCGGCGAACCGTACAGCGGAAGCCGCAGCTGCTCGCCCCGGAAGAAGCACACGTCTGCGCCCAGCAGCTCGGCGTGCGTCGCCGCCACCCGCAGCAGGCTCTCCGTGGACGACTGCGGCGCCTGGCTTCCGCACAGGGCCACCACGCGGATCACGCCCATGTCGCTCACCGCATGCGCCGCAGCGGGGGCCGGGTGGTCTGCGCCGCGCCGGCCAGGGCTTCCGCCACGCCGGCAACGGTCGGGTCCATCATGACGTCCCGCAGGTTCAGCTCGACGCCCAGCTCGCTGCGGATCCGGCTGAGCAGGCGGACGGCCAGCAGGGAGTGCCCGCCGAGGTCGAAGAAGTTGTCGTCGTCGGTGACCGACGGCACCTCCAGGACCTCGGCGAAGAGTTTGCGCAGGATCGTCTCCCGCCCGCCGGCCGAGGCCGGCCCCGCCGCACCCGGCTCCGGCGGGGCGGGCAGCGCGTCCGTGTCCACCGTGCCTGCGGCGGTCAGCGGCAGCGCGTCCAGCAGCACCAGTCGCCGGGGGACGAGGTAGTCGGGCAGCCGTTCGCTCCATGCCCGCCGGATGGCGTGGACTGCGGTGCCGGACTGCCTGGGCACCACGTAGGCCAGCAGGCCGTCCTCGTCGGCCACCACGACGGCCTGGGACAGCAGGTCGCCGTCCGCCAGTCGGGCCGCGATCTCCGCCGGGTGCACCGGCACCCCGTCAATCAAAACCTGGTCCTCGACCCGGCCTGCGACGTGCAACTCTCCCTGCCGCGTCCATTTGGCCAGGTTCCCGGTACGCCGCAGACGCGTGCCCGGGGGTCCGAACGGGTTGGCGACCGTGTCCGCCGCCGGCCCGTCCACGCTGACGTACAACTCGCCAAGCACGCCGTACGGCACCGGCTCCAGCGCGTCGTCGAGCACGAACGACTGCCTGGCGTTGCCGGCCGCCATCAGATCGTGCCGGTCCTGCTCGCCGAGCACCGGCAGACGGCCGACCGGCAACGTCGGGTCCGCGGCGGCCGCGGTGAGCAGCCGCTCCCAGGCGGCGACGAAGAATTCGATGGTCGCCCGGTCGAAGAGTTCGTCGGCGTACTGGATGAAGCCTTGCAGCCCCCGCTCGCTGCCGTCGTCGCCGAAGCGCTCGTTCACCTCGATGACCAGGTCGAACCGGGAGATCGGATTGAAGATCTCTTCGTCGGTGATGCCCAGGCCCGCGTAGTCGACCTTCGCGACGTTCTGCAGGACGAGCATGACCTGGAAGAACGGGTGGCGGGCCAGGGAGCGGTTGGGGTTGAGGGCCTCGACCAGGTAGTCGAAGGGCAGGTCCTGGTGGGTGTAGGCGTCGAGGTTGGTGGCGCGGGTCTGCTGCAGCAGCTCGGTGAAGGTGGGGTTGTCCGCCGTGGTGGTGCGCAGCACGAGGGTGTTGACGAAAAAGCCGATCAGCTTGTCCAGCGCGGGATCGGTACGCCCGGCGATGGGTGCGCCGATCGGAATGTCGGTGCCGGCTCCGAGGCGGGTCAGCAGGGCGGCCAGTCCGGCGTGGATGACCATGAACAGCGTGGCGTCGTGCCGCCGGGCCAGGCGGGTGAGGTCCCGATGCAGGGTGGCCGGCATGGTGAAGTGCGTGGTGGCGCCGTGATGGCTGGCGATGGCCGGCCGGGGCCGGTCGGTGGGCAGGACGAGGTGGTCCGGTAGCCCTTCGAGCTTCTGGCGCCAGTAAGCGAGTTGCTCGTCGCGTACGGTGCCGAGCAGCTTCTGCTGCCAGAGCGTGTAGTCGATGTACTGGACCGGCAGGGGCGCCCAGCCGGGGGCCTGTCCCTGCCGGCGAGCCTGATAGGCGGTGGTGAGGTCCTCGGCGAGGGGCGCGAAGGACCAGCCGTCGCCCGCGATGTGGTGCAGGGTCAGCAGCAGCACGTGTTGCCGGTCGTCCAGAGTGAACAGGTCCGCGCGCAGCGGTAGCTCACGGTCCAGGTGGAACGGCCGGCGCGCGGCGGCGGCGAGGTCGTCGGGCAACCGCGGCGCGGTGCTGTCGTGCCGCTGCAGCGGCACGGAGAAGTCTTCGAGGACGTGCTGGGTCGGTTCCCCCTCGACGACCCGGATCAGGGTGCGCAGGCTTTCGTGCCGGCCGATCAGATCACCCAACGCGGCGTGCAGGGCGTCGTGGTCGATCGGGCCGTCGAACCGCAGCGCATTGGGCAGGTTGTAGGTGGCACTCGGACCTTCGAGCTCGGCCAGGAACCACAGGCGGCGCTGCGCGTAGGACAGCGGGGCTCCGGCCGGCCGCGACCCGGCGGTCAGCGCGGGCCGCCTCCCGCCGGTTGCCTCGGTGAGGCGGGCGGCGAGGGCGGCGATGGTGGGTGCCTCGAAGATGGCCCGGGTGGGCAGCTCGGTGTTCAGGGTGGCCCGGATCCGGCTGACCAGCCGGGTAGCGAGCAGCGAATGCCCGCCGAGCTGAAAGAAGTTGTCGTCGATCGTCACGCCGGCGGTGCCGAGGACGTCGGCGAAAAGGTCCGCGAGGGTCTTCTCCGTCGCGGTGCGCGGTGCCCGCCCGCTGCTGCCGGCGGGGCTCTGCGGCACGGGCAGGGCCTTGCGGTCGATCTTCCCGTTCGGGGAGACCGGCAGGCTGTCCAGCACCACGAACACGGCCGGCACCATGTGCGGCGGCAGCAGGGACTCCGCCGTCTTGTGCGCGTCATGCGGGTCGACCGGCCCGGCCAGGTAGGCCACCAGCCGCTCGTGGCCGGCCGTGTCGGCGCGCAGCATCACCACCGCGTCGCGGGTGCCAGGCGTGGTCCGCAGCGCCGCCTCGATCTCCCCCAGTTCGACCCGCCGCCCGCGGATCTTCACCTGGTGGTCGGTCCGGCCGAGGAATTCGAGCTGTCCGTCGGGAAGTCTGCGTACGAGGTCGCCGGTGCGGTACAGGCGCGCGCCGGCCCGGCCGGAGAACGGATCCGGCACGAACGCCAGCGCCGTGCCGAGCGGATTGTCGAGATAGCCGAGTCCCACGCCCTGCCCGCCGACGTACAGCTCGCCCGCCGTGCCCGCCGGGGCCGGCTGGAGCGTCTGGTCCAGCACGTAGAGCTCGGTGTTGCGGACCGCCCGGCCGATCGGCGCGACCACGCCGGCGACGTCCGCCGCGCTTCGGATGAACCCGTGCGTCACGTCATCCGAGCACTCGGTGGGCCCGTACGCGTTAACCATCGGCACGCCGGGGAAATGCCGGAACCAGCGCCGGCACAGGTCGGCGGAGAGGGCCTCGCCGGTGACCAGCAGCCAGCGGAGCGTCTCCAGCCCGGGCAGCGGCGCGCCGTCGTCCCAGGCGTCCAACGCGGCGCGCAGCAGCGACGGCACCACCTCCAGTACTGTGACCCGCTCCCGGTCGGTCTGCCGGAACAGCGCCACCGGGTCGAGGGCGGTGTCGTCGTCGACGACCAGGACGCAGCCGCCAACTGTAAGCGCCGCGAGCATCTGCCACACCGAGACGTCGAAGGTCAGCGGGGCGTTTTGCACCACGACGTCGGCGGCGACCAGGTCGAGGTCCTCGTTCTTGGCAGCCAGATGGTTGACCATGCCGAGGTGATGGACGAGGGCGCCCTTGGGCAGTCCGGTACTGCCGGAGGTGTAAAGCAGATACGCCGCCTGATCCGGCCGGACCGGGGGCGGCTCGATGCCGGCCGGCTGGGCAGCCTCGCCGAGGACGACGACTCGCACCCCCGCAGCCGCGGAGATCTCCGCGGCGGTCTCGGCGTGCTCGGGGCCGGCGAGCAGGACATCCGCCCCGCTCGACTGCAGCAGCGACGCGTTGCGGGCGGCCGGGGCGCGGGTGTCGAGCGGCAGGAAGGCGTGGCCGGCCCCGTGCGTGCCGAGCACCCCGACGATGACGTTGACGCCGCGCTCGGCGTAGATGGCGCATCTGCCGCCCGGCGGGATGCCGAGGGACAACAGCTGACGGGACAGCGCGCCGGCTCGGCCGACGAGCTCCGCATAGGTGATGCGGACGCCGTCCGCGATCACCGCTGGTGCCTCGCCGTGGGCCGCCGCCACCTCGTGCACCCGCTCCAGCAGGCTGCTCATGGCCTCGGGCCGGTGCGCCCCGGTCAGCTCGGTGATGAGCCGGGCCCGCTCGTCGGGACCCAGTATCGACAGCCGGCCCAGCGCGCGCTCGGGGTGGCCGCAGATCTGCTCCAGGAGCCGGATGAGCCGGTCGCCGATGGTCTTGGCCTCGGCCGCGGCGAACAGGTCCGGCCGGTAGTCGATTTGCAGCTGCCAGTCGGGGAACGGGATGGCCACGAGCCGGAGCGGGACGTGGGCCGCGTCGTGCACGTCGGCACCGGCCAGCGACAGCCCCGCGCCGAGGTTCTTGAACTTCGCCAGGTCCAGCGGGTAGTTCTCGACGATCACCACCGTGTCGTAGAGCTGGCTCAGGCCGGCCGTCCGCTGAATATCGGTCAGGCCCAGGTGCTGGTGAGGCAGCAACTCGGCCTGCTGCTCCTGCAGCTCGGCGAGCAGCTCGACCACCGGGCGCGACGCCCGCGGGCGAACCCGGACCGGCACGACGTTGATGAACGAGCCGATCATCTCCTCGGCGCCGGCCACCTCGTCGGACCGGCCGCTGACCGTGGCGCCGAAGCACACATCGTCCCGGCCGGTGAGGCGCGCCAGCAGGATCGCCCAGGCGCCCTGGATGATCGTGTTCGCGGTAAGGCCGTGCCCCTTCGCCAGCCGGGTCATCGCCGCCGCCAACTCGGCCGGCAGCACGATCGTGTGCTTGTGCGGCATGACCGGCAGCCGGGCCGGGTCGGCCGGGGCGACCAGCGTCGGCTCGGTCAGCCCGGCCAGGGCCGCCCGCCATGCCTCCCGGGCCTTCTCGGTGTCCTGCCGGACCAGCCAGGCGAGGTGGTCGCGGTGCGGCACCGGAGCCGGCAGCGCGCCGGCGTCGCCGCGCCGCTCGTACAGCCGGAAGAGCTCCTGCAGCAGCACCGGCATCGACCAGCCGTCCAGCAGGATGTGGTGGTTCGTGAGCAGCAGGCGCCACTGGTCGTCGGCGCTGCGGATGAGGGTGAAGCGAATCGACGCGGGCTGCGCCAGGTCGAAGCGCCGGTCCAGCTCCGCCGCGGTCAGCCGGGCCACCTCGACGTCCCGGCGCTCGGCGGGCAGCTGCCGGAGGTCCTCGAAGCGCCATGACGCGGCCACGCCCTCGACGATCAGCTGCACCGACTGGCCGTTGTCGCGCTGGCGGAAGGCGGCGCGCAAGGCCGCGTTGCGCCGCACCAGAGCGTCCGCGGCGGCACGCATCGCGGCCGGGTCCAGGTCTCCAGCCAGGTCGAGGGAGTACTGGACGTGGTACACGTCCGGGCCCTCCCGGTCGTAAAGGGCGTGGAACAGCACGCCCTCCTGGAAGGGCGTCAGTGGCAGGATGTCCACCACTCGGACCCGGTCCGCCACTTCACGCCTGCCGTTCCATTGCTTGGACCAGGCTCCTCGGCCGCATGTCGGTCCAGTTCTCGGACACGTAGGTCAGGCAGGCGGCGCGGTCAGCCTCGCCGAACACCACGGTCCAGCCGGCCGGCACGTCTACGAATGTCGGCCACAGGGAATGTTGACCCTCATCGTTCACGAGAACCACAAAGGGCGCGCCCTCGTCGTCGAAAGGATTCGTCACGGCGATGCTCCGGTCCGTCTCGAATGGATTCCGGTACTGGCTTCCGGCAGGCTAACAATCGCTCCTAACACTCGACTTAGCTGCGGCTTAAGCGGCTGCATGGTGGTCGGCAAAGGATGTCTTCAGGCCGGTTCGGGCCCGATGACTGAATACCGCACCGGCCCGCATGATGTATGCGGCCATCAGCCCCGAGGAAAGTGCGGAGCCATGTGCGGAATCGCTGGGTATCTGGACCTCCGCGGGGACCACCCCGTCGACCAGGAGGTTCTGTCGGCGATGACGGCCACGCTGGAGCACCGGGGCCCGGACAGTGCCGGGCGGTTCACCGACCCGGGGATCGGACTGGGCTTCCGGCGGCTGAGCATCATCGACCTCGCGACCGGCGCTCAGCCGATCACCAACGAGGACGGCAGCGTGGTCCTCGTCTGCAACGGCGAGATCTTCAACCACCGGGAGCTCCGGGACGGGCTGACCGCCCGCGGGCACACCTTCCGCACCGGAAGCGACGTCGAGGTTCTGGTCCACCTGTACGAGGAGCGCGGGACGGGGCTGCTCGACGTGATTCGCGGGCAGTTCGCCTTCGCGATCTACGACCGGGCGCGGCGCCGGCTCTTCCTGGCCCGGGACCACGTCGGGATCCTGCCGCTGTTCTACGCGCGGACCGCTGGCCATTTCGTCTTCGGCTCGGAGAACAAGACCGTCCTGAGCCACCCGGCCGTCCCGCGCGCGGTCGACCTGGCGGGCCTCGACCAGGTGCTCACGTTTCCCGGGCTGGTCAGCCCGTGCACCATGTTCGCCGGCGTGCACAGCCTGGAGAGCGGCCACTATCTTCTGGTCCAGGACGGGCAGGTGCAGAAGGTCCGCTACTGGGACCTGGACTATCCCGAACTCGGCGAGGGACCCGCGGAACGGCCCGAGGAGTTCTACGTCGAGCGGCTGCGCGGCCTGCTCGCGACGTCGGTGCAGCGGCGGCTGCTGGCCGACGTGCCGGTGGGGTTCTACCTGAGCGGCGGACTGGACTCGTCGCTCATCGGCGCCCTGGTCGGGGAGGTCTCGCCGCACACCCGGCGCCACTCCTTCTCGATCGCCTTCCGAGACGCCGGCATCGACGAGTCGCCCTTCCAGCGGCTGATGGCGGCCAAGCTCTCCTCGGTTCATCACGAGGAGATCTTCGGCGTCGCGGACGCCGCCGAGAGCTTCCGCCGGATGATCCGGCACGCCGAGTGCCCGGTGAAGGAGACCTATAACACCTGCTCGCTGTCCCTGTCGGCCGCGGTGCGGCGGGCGGGGGTCCGGGTCATCCTCACCGGGGAGGGCGCCGATGAGCTGTTCGGCGGCTATCCCGGCTATCGCTTCGACCAAATCGACCGCACCGGCCTGCCGCACCGTCGCGGCGTCCTCGACCTGCTGGAGGCCGAGGCCCGGCAGCACCTGTGGGGCGACGAGAAGGTCTTTTACGAACGCGACTACCTGGCCTGGAGCGACACCAAGCTGGAGCTGTACTCGGCGGAGGCGGCGGCCGAATTCGACACCTTCGAGTGTCTGGCCCTGCCGCTCGTCGACCATGAGATGCTGCGCAACCGGCATCCGCTGCACCAGCGGTCCTACCTGGACTTCAAGCTGCGGCTCTCCGATCACCTGCTGGCCGACCACGGCGACCGGATGGGGCTCGCCAACGCCGTCGAGGCGCGCTACCCGTTCCTCGATCTGGACGTCATCGACTTCGCCCGGACCATTCCGCCGCGCCTGATGGTGACCCCGCAGGGCGGCGAGAAGCACCTACTCCGGCAGGCGGCGCACGGGCTGGTGCCCACCGAGATCATTCAGCGGGAGAAATTCGGCTTCCGGGCGCCCAGCAGCCCCTGGCTGTTGCGCCAGCATCCGGAATGGGCGAACGACCTGCTGTCACACGCCCGCATCAAACGACAGGGCTACTTCAATCCCGACACTGTCGAGCGGCTCAAATCCCAATACCTGAGCGCCGATTTCGACGTGCATCCGCATATGGGCGACGACCTGCTGCTGGTCGTCCTCAGCTTCGGGGTGCTGCTCGATGAGTTCGACCTGCCCGACCACCATTGAACCCGGCATTTGGCATGGCCGTAACGGAGGAAGGAAAGAGGATGGCTTTCGAGGCGATCCATTCGCTGGTCCGCACAACGGCCGAGCGGTCGCCGGGACGCCGTGCGGTGTCGTCCCCCGAACGCACCCTGACCTACGCGGCGCTGGAGAACGCGGCGAACCGGCTTGCCGGCCGGCTGAGCGCGGCGGGTGTCGGGCCCGGCCACCTCGTCCCGGTGCTCACCGCGAGCCGGGACGAGACGATCATCGCCATCCTGGCCGTCCTGAAGATCGGTGCCGTCTTCGTCCCCGTCGACCTGGCGGCGCCCCAGGCGCGCAACGGCGACATCCTCGCCGGCACCGCCGCCGGGCACGCGATCGTGCAGGGCGCGGCGGCCGAGGAGTTCTGCGGTACGCACCTGCCGGGCGCCCGCCTGCTGTACGCGGACGTGGGCGACCCGGATCAGGACACGCTCGACGCGGAGGCGGTCCGGCACATCCCGACGGCCGACGACCCGTGCTATGTCATGCACACCTCAGGCTCCACCGGCCGGCCGAAGGGCATCGTGGGCCGGCTCGGCGCCATCGACCACTACATCCGCTGGGAGACCGAGCTGCTCGGCGCGCAGGACGGCTGGCGGGTCAGCCACCTGGCCTCGCCTGCCTTCGACGCCATGCTGCGGGACCTGTTCGTCCCCCTCGCCAACGGCGGGACGGTGGTCATTCCGCCGCCGGACCTGCTCCTCGACCCGCCCGGCCTGCTCCGCTGGATCGATGCGGAGCGCATCCAGCTGGTGCACTGCGTCCCGTCGATCTTTCGCGGCCTTGCCTCGGTGGACGGGCTCGCGCTGCAGCACCTGAGCTGCATCGCGATGTCCGGCGAGCGGCTGTCCCCCGCCGACGCGGCCCGGTGGTTCGAGCGGTACGGCCAGCGGATCCGCCTGCTCAACCTGTACGGCCCGTCGGAGACGACGATGACGAAGACCTACCGCTTCGTCACCGCTGAGGACACGCAGGCCGCCTCGATCCCGATCGGCCGGCCCATGCCGGAGACGGAGGTGCTGCTTCTCGACGCGGCCGGGCGGCCCTGCCGGGAGGGGCGGATGGGCGAGATCTACTTGCGGACGCCGCACCGGTCGCTCGGCTACCGCGACCTACCCGAGGAGACGGCCGCCGCGTTCGTCACCAACCCGCTGACCGGGGACCCGGCGGACGTGGTCTACCGCACCGGCGACTTCGGCCGTCTGCTGGCGACCGGCGAGCTGGAGTACATCGGCCGCAAGGACCACCAGATCAAGGTCGGCGGCGTCCGGGTCGAGCTGGGCGAGGTGGAGAGCGTGCTGCGCACCCACCCGGCCGTACGGGACGCGGCGGTGGTGGTGCATGAGCAGCCGGATGGGGCGTCCTCGCTGTGCGCCTTCCTCGAGCTGGTCAGCCCGTCGGACAGCGATGAGATCCGCCGGCACGTCGCGCAGCGGCTGCTGCCCAGCGCCGTACCCGCCGTGCTGGTGCCGCTCGACCAGCTCCCGCGGACCATCAGCGGGAAGATCGACCGGCGCGCCCTGCCGGTTCCGGTGGTTCCGGCCGCCCAGGACGACCAGGAGGTCGTGCCGCCGCGCACGCCGACCGAGAAGGCCCTCGCCCGGCTGTGGGAGGAGCTGCTTCCGGTGGCGGAGGTGGGCGTCCGGCAGGACTTCTTCGACATGGGCGGGCACTCACTGCTGGTCATGACCATGCTCTCCCGGCTGCGCGCGGAGTTCGGCGTGGAGGTGCACCTCCAGGCGTTCCTCACCGCGCGCACCATCGAGGCGCTGGCCGGGCAGCTCGAGGAGGCCCTGGCGAGCGAGCCCGATCAGGCCGAGGACCTGCTCGACGCGCTGACCGACGTTGCGGGGGGTACGCGATGACGCAGGTGGAGCCGGCGACGCTGCAGCTGGGCCAGGCGCGCGTTCTCGAGCAGGAGGTCGAGACGGCGATCCTGGCGCACGAGAACGTCGCGGACTGCGCCGTCGTGTACCAGGGCTCCGCGCCGGCCGCCGCGGTGGCCCGGGCATGCGTGCGCTGCGGCATGGACGCCGCCTACCCCGGTGCGGACGTGGACGACGGCGGCACCTGTTACTTCTGCCGCCTCTACACCGGCAACGAAGCGGCGATCCACTCGTACTTCGGGGATGTCGACGGCTTCCTGCGGAAGGTGCGGGAGAAGACCGCGGGCGGCGCCCCGGAATACGATGTCCTGCTCCTGTTCAGCGGCGGCAAGGACAGCACGTACGTGCTGCACCGCCTGGTGGACCTGGGCTTGCGGGTGATGACGTTCACCTTCGACAACGGGTTCATCTCGCAGACCGCGCTACGCAATGTCGAGAACATCACCGCCAAGCTGGGCATCGAGCACGTCACCCTCGGCCGGGCGGACCAGAACCGGGTCTTCGTGGAGAGCCTGCGGCAGCACCAGAGCGTGTGCAACGGATGCTTTCGCTCGCTGCTGAGCCTGAGCACCGAACTGGCCGCGGCACGCGAGATCCCGGTCATCGTCACCGGCCTGTCCCGCGGCCAGATCATCGACGAGCGCCTGAGCTGGTTCTACCGGCGCGGCATCTTCGATCCGCGGGAGATCGAGGAGCAGCTGGCGGTCGGGCGCCGGGTCTACCACCAGATCGGTGAGCGGGTCGACCCGAACGCGGTCGAGGCGTCCGAGGTGGTCGACTTCTTCCGCTACAGCAACGTCACCAAGGGCGAGATCCTGCGCTACCTGGCTGAGGAGGCGACCGCCTGGACGCAGCCCACCGACACCGGCTTCTGCAGCTCCAACTGCCTGATAAACGACGTCGGTGTGTACGTCCACAGTGCCGAGCGCGGCTACCACAACTACGAGTCGCCCACCCGCTGGGAGGTGCGGCTCGGCCACCTGGAGCGGGCCGCCGCGGACGAGGAGCTCCGCACGCCCGTGGACATCCCGCGGGTCCGGCGCATGCTCACCACGATCGGCTATGCCGATCCGGCCGACCGACAGCGCCTCGGCCGCCGTCTGGTGGCCTACTACGTGGCGAGCGGGCCGGTCACCGCGGGTACGCTGCGGAGCTTTTCCGCGCGGACCCTGCCGGACTTCCTCGTTCCCGAGCAGTGGGTGGCGCTCGACCGCATCCCTCGCGACGGCGGCGTGCTGCAGCGGCAGGAACTGCCCTCCCCGGCCCCGGTCACCGTCGAGCCGAAATCCGCTCAAGCATCCGCCGAGTCGTTCCCGCTAACCCCCGCGCAGCAGCGGATCCTGGCGGAGAGCGGCACGCCCGGACGGGTCGCCCTGGTCGGGCTGCCGGACGACGCGGACCTCGCCAAGGTCCGCCGGGCGGTGCTGCGGCTCATGCTGCGCCACGACGCGCTCCGGCTGCGCTTCGTGCCGCCCGGCCCGGACGGCCCGGACGGCCCGGACGGCGGGTGGACGCAGGCCGACGGCGGCATCGGGCGCATCGCCGTGCCGCGGGTCGACCTCACCGGGCGCCCCGAGCCGCGCGCCGACCTGCTGCCGGCCTTGGCGGACCGGCTGCTCGCACAGCTGGACCCGGTGGCCGGCCCGGTGGTGCGCTGCGCGGTCGTCGACACCGACGACGCACGCCTGCTTCTGGTCGCCGCGCACGCCCTGGTCCTCGACGTCCGCTCGTTCCGGCTGCTGCTGACCGATCTAGCCGACGTGTGGGACTGGCTCGACGGCGCGGCTCCCGAGCCGCCGCCGGCCGGATCGTTCCTCGCCCAGCTCGACCGGGCAGCTCCGCCCACCGCCCAGCCCGCGGAGATCACCGCTGTGCTGGCCGTGATCGGCACTCCCCCGCTCACCGTGGACGTCGTCGACCACACGGCGGGGTCCAAGACCACGCTCGGCCCGATTCTCGCCGTCGGGCCCGTCGCCGGGCCGGACATCGCGCCCATCCGGCTGCATTACTTCGGGCCGTTCGGGGCGGAGGCCAGCCAGGCCGAGCCGTTCCAGCCCTCAGCCCTGCCGGGCCACGGCCTGACCGCGCTGCCGTCCGTGTATCCGCTGGAGCTCGGCGTGAACCTGATCGACGGACGACTCCGTCTGCACTGGACCGGCGGGCCGGCTGCCGGTGTCGATCCCGCCCGGATCGCGGCCCAGCTGGAGGGGCCGGCCGGCAAACTCTCGGCCGGCGATTCCCCGGCCTCATGACGATCCGGCGAAACCTCGGCGTCCTCGGCGGGATGGGTCCGGCCGCGACGGCCGAGTTCCTCCGCCTGCTGGCCGCCGAATCGCCGGCTACCAGCGATCAGGAGCACCCGCGCGTACTCCTGATCTCCGAGCCGGGCATCCCGGACCGCAGCGCCGCAGTGCTGGCCGGCCGGTTGGACCCGCTGATCCCGATCCGGGCGGCCCTGCTGGATCTCGTGCGCTGGGGGGCAGACCTGCTGGCCGTCCCCTGCAACACGGCGCACGCCTTCATCGACCGGATCGGCGACGAGCTGCCGCTGCCCCTGGTGCACATCGTCGACGCCACGCTGCGGGAGGCCGTCCGGCGGGCGCCCGGCGGCGGCTGGCTCGCGGCTACCACCGGCACCGTGGCGAGCGGTCTCTACCAGCACCGGGCCCGCCGGCTGGGCTACCCGCTGCACGTGCCCGGCGCCGCGGCTCAGGCTTCCATTCAGCAGACAAGCGTCCTGGTCAAGGCCGGACGGACGGCCGAAGCCGGGCAGGTGTTCGCGGCGGCGACCCGCGGGCTGTGGCGCCAGCACCGGGTTCCGGTGCTGGCCGCCTGTACCGAACTGCCCATCGCGTACGAAGCCGCCGGCCTGCCCGCCGACGCCATGGTGTCCAGCCTCCAGGCTCTCGCTCTGGCATGTCTCGACCGGCTACACGGCGAGTCGGACACGCCGACGCTCATCCGGCCGGGAGTGATGCCAGGGTGAACCAGTCCTTCTTCTCGGCGCCGTGCTCCAACTGCTGCGCCAGCTCCGCCTCGTGCCGCTCGTCGACCGCCACGGTCACGCCGAGGCGCTGCAGCAACCGCTGAAGCGACAGCACCAGCCACCCGCCGTCGGCGAAGGCACCGCCGAGGCGATCCCGATTGTCGAGCCAGATCAGCAGGCATGACACGGCGGCGTGGTGGGCACAGTGCTCACCCGCGGCCGTGATGGCGGCGACCGAGCTTGACTGCCAGGCCTCGGTGGCCACGATTCGGTGGTGCAGGGCGGCGCGCAGCTCGCTCAGCCGGGCGCACAGGTCCAGAATCTCGGCGCCGGCCGCGGGCGGACGCGGCCCCCGCAGCAACGCCTCGGCGCGGCGGACGGCGAGTGGCCAGGCCGCGGTGATCTCGTCCAGGCCGCCGTTGGCCAGGCGCAGCCGTCGCCCGTCGGGGTGCCACGCCGCGGTGTTGTCGCCCAGGTCGAACAGCTGCCGCAGCAGATCCTGCGCCGCGTCGTCCGGCTCGCCGGCGCCGGCCACCACGGCGGGCAACTGCTCGGCGATCCAGTGCAGGTTCACGTGGGTGGTGCCCTCGAACACGCTCGCGATCGCATGGTCGCGCTGCAGCTTCTGAAAGGCGCCGGAGGCGACGCCCTCGCGCAGGTAGCTGCGGGCGCCCATCACCACGCCGACGTTGTGCACCGTCTTTTCGGCCATGACCGGAACCAGGTACTTCGCGATCGCGGACCAGAGGCTCAGCCGCTCCGGCGCGAGCACCAGCGCCCGGGAGATCGGCAGCGTGGTGCACTCACCGATGAAGAGGTTGACGTGCTCCTGTACGAGCTGGTGCCGTATGATCGGAATGGCGAAGATCCGGTCGCCGTACAGGCGTCGGTCCATGGCGTAGCCCAGCCCCATGCGCAGCACCGCGTCCATCACGCCGAGCGACATCGCCGCGATGGCCGTCCGGGTGATCTGCAGGGTCTTGAGCACCTGGGTCACCCCGATGCCGGGCGGCCCGACCAACGCGTCGCCCGGCAGCACGGCGTCGTGGAACTCGACTCCGCTCAGGTCGTGCCCCTTGAGGCCGAGGGTGCGCACGAACGGCAGGTGGCGCACCGCGCCGTCGGACAGCTGCTGCTTGTCCACCAGGGCCAGCGAGAGGTCGTGCTCGCCGGTGCGGGCCAGCACGGTGACGAACCGGGCCCGGGTGGCGTTGCCCACCGGCCACTTCGCCGCGTTCAGGCGGAGGCCGCCGTTCTCGCGGACCAGGGTCCCCTCGGTGGACAGCAGGTCGCTGCCGTGGTCGGCCTCGGACACCCCGAAGCAGGCCAGCCCACCGGACAGCAGCTCGTCCGCGAGCTCCCGCTTCTGCCGCGCGCTGCCCCACAGCCACACCGGGTTCGCCGCCAGCAGGGTGGAGCCGTACATCACGGCGATCGTCGGGTTGCGCCGGGACAGGACCCGGCAGACGTGCAGCAGCTCGTCCAGGGTGCGCAGCCGGCCACCCTGCTCCACCGGCACGAGGAGTTCGTGGAACCCCCACTTCTCGATCGTCGAGCGGGCGTTCGGCGGCAGTTCCGAGGCCTCGTCACCGGCGACGATCTCGTCGTACGAGAACGGCGTCCCGCCCGCGTAGGGGTCGCCCAGGTAATCGTCGAAGGCACCCGCCAGCACCTGGGCGGGGGACAACAATCCAGTCATCTATTCACCCTCGCGATTCGCCGGCAGGGCCTCGAGGTATTCGACGAGCTTGTTGACCGTGGGATAGCCCCATGTCGCCTGCATGTAATCGATTTCTACGCCGAGTTTGGTCTCCAGGTCGGCCAGCAGACTGACGGCGTAGACGGAGTTCATGCCATAGTGTGTCAGCTCGGTGTCCGGGTCGATGGTGTCCGCCGGCTGGTCCAGATAGAACGCGATCCGCTCCCGCAACCAGGACTGGAGCTCACTCGTGTTCCTGATATCAAGGCTCTTTTCCATCGCTATTCCTCCGGACGCGGCACTGGGTATCGCGGGCGAGACTGTCAGGACAGTAACAGCAGGCCATAAAAGGCACCTTAATCGGCGCTTAAGAGCGACCGGGACCGGCGGCAAACTCGGGCCCGGCAGGCCGCGAGTTCCTCTTATCGTATTCCCCGGCGGCAGCATTCCTCTCGAAGGGGCGATCATGCGGTTCGGTCTGTTCTACGAGCTTCAGCTCCCTCGGCCGTGGCGGCCTGACTCAGAGCTGCGCATCGTGCACGACACGCTGACGCAGATCGAGCTGGCCGACCGGCTCGGCTTCGACTACGCGTGGGCCGTGGAGCATCACTTCCTCGAGGAGTACAGCCACTGCTCGGCGCCCGAGGTGCTGCTCGGCGCCGCGAGCCAGCGCACCGAGCGGATCCGGCTCGGCCACGGCATCATGGTGCTCCCGCCGGGGATCAACGCACCGGCCCGGGTGGCCGAGCGGATCGGCATGCTCGACCTGCTGTGCAACGGCCGGGCCGAGTTCGGCACCGGCGAGTCCAGCACCGAGGTCGAGCTGGGCGCGTTCGGCATTGAGATGTCGGCCAAGCGAGCGCAATGGCGGGAGTCGATCGACGCGGTCACCCGCATGTTCGTCGAGGAGCCGTTTGCCGGCTACGACGGCACGTACGTGCAGATGCCGCCGCGCAACATCGTGCCGAAGCCGCTGCAGAAGCCGCATCCGCCGATGTGGACCGCGTGCAGCAAGCGGGAGAGCCTCACGCACGCCGCCCGGCACGGCCTCGGCGCCCTCACCTTCTCCTTCGTCGCACCAGACGAGGCCGAGAAGTGGATCGGCGACTACTACGCAACCATCGAGTCGGAAGAATGCGTGCCGGCCGGCTACTCGGTCAACCCCCAGGTCGCCATGACGCTCTACCTGATGTGCCACGAGGACGAGGCCACCGCGCGCGAGCGCGGGCTGGCCGACCACCGGTTCTTCGCCCGGTCGCTCGCCTACTACTGGGGTCTGGGCTCGCACGTGCCCGGGAAGGGCGACCTCGCTCGCGACCTCGGGCTCGACACGCCGCGGGACCAGGTCGACAAGGAGTTTCCCGCGGTGCTCGAGGGCGCGTACAGCGGCATCGGCACCCCGGAGCAGATCCGCAGGACGCTCCGCGAATACGAGGCGGCCGGCGTGGACCAGATCCTGCTGATCGCCCAGTCCGGCCGGATCAAACACGAGCACATCTGCTCCTCGATGGAGCTGTTCGCCCGCGAGGTGATGCCGGAGTTCGCCGAGCGGCACGAAAGCGCGGAGTTGGCCAAGGCCAAGCGGCTGGCCCCGGCGATCGAGGCCGCACTGGCCCGCCGCACCGCCGCCCGCGAGGTGGACCCGGAATACCGGGTGCCCCGTACCGCCATGCCGACCGCGCTGCCGCGTTCTGCGGTGCAGAAGGGCTGAGATACGCATGCAGTCACGGCTCCCGCTCTCGGCCGCGCAGTCCGGCGTGTGGACGGCGCAGTACCTGAACCCGGACGACCGCTCCTACACCGCCGGCCAGTACGTGGAGATCACCGGCCCGCTCGATCGGTCCGCCATGCACCGGGCCGTGCGCCGGGTGATGGAGGAGTCCGAGGCGATCCGGCTGCAGGTGTCCGTCGACGATGACGGCTTCCACCAGGTGGTCGCGCCGGCCCAGGACATGGACTTCCCGCACGTCGACCTGACCGGTACAGCTGAGCCCCGGCAGGCCGCGGTGGATTGGATGGCCGCCGACATCGACCGCCCGGCCGATCTCACCGGGCGGAACCTGTTCGCAACCGCCCTGCTCGCCCTCGGCGACGAGCACTGGATCTGGTACATGCGCGGGCACCACGTCGTCATCGACGGGTACGGCGCCGGCCTGCTCGCCCGCCGGGTCGCCGAGCTCTACACCGCCGACGTCACCGGGGCCCGCTGCCCCGAGGCATCCTGGGCCACGGTCGAAGAGCTCCTGGAGGAGGAGGCCGGCTACCGCGGCTCGACGGACTTCGAGCGTGACCGGACCTTCTGGAACGACCACCTCGCCGACCGGCCCGAGGTCGCCGGTTTCGCGGACACCGTGTCGCTGCCCGGCAACGGCCAGCTGCGCCTGACCCGTACGATCCCGCCGTCGGCCCTGGACTCGCTGACCGCCGCCGCGGGCTTGTCCAGCCAGGGCTGGCCGGGTGCGTTCTTCGCCGGGGTCGCCGCCTACCTGCACCGCACCACGGGCGCGCGCGACATCGTCTTGGGAATGACGGTGACCGCGCGGCGCACTCCCGCCGCCCTCCGGACGCCGTGCATGATGTCGAACGTCCTGCCGCTGCGGCTCACCGTCGAACCGGGCGCGACCGTCGTGGACCTGATCCGGGCCGTCGGCCTGCAGACTCAGCGGCTGGTCCGGCATCAGCGGTACAACCAGGAGTTCCTCCGGCGCGACCTGGGTTATCTCGACTCCGGGCGCCGCCTGTACGGGCCTGAGGTCAACGTCCTGCCGATCGACCAGCGGTTCGACTTCGCCGGGACGCCGGCAACGCTGCGCTACGTGTCGTACGGCCCGGTCGAGGACATCGCCTTCACCGCGCACCCGGGAGCCGGCCTCGACCTGGTGCTCGACCTCGCGGCCACGGCGCGCAGCTACACCGCGGACGACCTCGACCTGCACGCCGATCGCGTGCTGGCTTTCCTGGAACGGCTGGCCGCCGACCCGCACCGCCCGATCGCCGACACCGAGGTCCTGCTGCCCGCGGAGAGCAAGCGGGTGCTGGTCGACTGGAACGCCACCGACGAGGGCGAGTCCTTCGAGAACGTCGTCCGGCGCATCCGGAAGGTCGCCGCGGAGTCACCCCGGGCCGTCGCGGCAGTGGACGACCGGACCAGCCTGGACTACGCCGCGCTGGTCGGCTGGGGCAGCGCGATCTCCGGCAAGCTGCGGCAGGCGGGCGCCGGCCCGGAGGTGCTGGTCGGCGTGCTGACCGGCCGGGGAGTGCAGGTCGTCGCGTCTATGCTGGGCATCTGGGGCGCGGGCGCGGCGTACGTCCCGCTGGATGTGGATGCCGCACTGACCCGAAACGCCTCGCTCGTCCACGACAACGGGATTGGTCTTCTGCTCGTGGAGCCTGAGCACGCCGGGCTGGCGGAGGCGATCGCCGCCGCTGCGGACCGGCCGATCGAGATCGTGGTCCTCGACGAGGACCGCGACGCCCCGAACAACCTCGGTCCGCTGGCCGGGGACGAGGACTATCTCGCCTACGTCTACTTCACCTCCGGCTCCACCGGCCGACCGAAGGGCGCGATGGTCTCCCAGCACGGGATGATCAATCACCTAGTGGCGAAGGCCCGCGACCTCGGCATGACCGCCGCCGATTCGGTGGCGCACAACGCGCCGCTCACCTTCGACGTCTCGGTGTGGCAGATGGTCGCGCCGCTGCTGGTCGGCGGCCACACCCGGATCGTCGGCAACGAGATGGCCGCCGACCCACTCGCGCTGTTCCAGCTGATCGCCGCCGAGAAGGTCACCATCCTCGAGGTGGTGCCGTCCTTCATGCGCGCGACGCTCGCCGCGTGGAGCGGCGGCGGGCCGGCCACCGCCGCGCCAGACCTGCCGGCCTTCCGCTGGTACATCGTGAACGGCGAAGTCCTGCCGCCGGAGATGTGCGTGCGCTGGTTCGCCCTCCACCCGAATGCCAACATCATCAACGCGTACGGCGCCACCGAGTGCTCCGACGACGTCTCGCACGCCGTGCTCACCAAGGATTCCCCGTACGACGTGGCCCGGGTGCCGGTCGGCCGCCCGCTGCGCAACACCCGCCTGTACGTGCTGGACGACAACTTGCAGCCGGTGCCGCTCGGTATGCCGGGCGAGCTCTACATCGGCGGCATCGGGGTGGGCCGCGGCTACCTGGCCGATCCGATGCGGACCTGCACGAAGTTCCTCCCCGACCCGTTCGCCGGCGACACCGGCGCCCGGATGTACCGGTCCGGCGACCGGGTGCGCTACTTCCCCGACGGGCAGCTCGACTTCCTCGGCCGCCGCGACTTCCAGCTGAAGATCCGCGGACAACGGATCGAGCCCGGCGAGGTGGACGCGGTCCTGCGCGGCGCGCCGGGCGTGACCGACGCCGTGGTCGTCGCGGTGGACGGCCCGGCCGGGCAGAAGGTCCTGATCGGCTACGTCGTCGGCGGCTCCGATCTGCAGGCCCTGCGCGCATACGCCGCCGACCAGCTGCCCGACTACGCCGTACCGACCGTGCTCGTCCCGCTGGACGCCCTGCCGCTGAACCAGAACGGCAAGGTGGACCGCAAGGCGCTGCCGCCGGTGGACCTGGCGTCCGGGTCCGGTGGCCGTGCGCCGGCCACGCCCCAGGAGAACGACCTGTGCCGGATCTTCGGCGACGTCCTGGGCATCGCCCGGATCGGCGCCGACGACGACTTCTTCGTGCTCGGCGGCGACAGCATCCTGGCCATCCAGGTGGCCGCGCGGGCCCGCAACTCGGGCATGCTGCTGACCCCCAGGGACGTGTTCCGGCATCGAACGCCTGCCCTGCTGGCCGGCGCGGCGTCGACCGCGACGCCTGAGGACGCGGGCGGAGCCGCGCCGGACGACGGCACCGGCCGGATCCCGGCCACGCCGGTCATGCACTGGCTGCGCGAGATCGGCGGCGACGTCCAGGGCTTCCACCAGAGCTTGGTGGCGAAGGTACCGCCGCTCGGCGAGGAGCAGCTCGTCGCCGCGGTCCAGGCGGTCCTCGACGGGCACGACGCGCTGCGGGCGCGCCTGGTCAGCAGCGGCGACGGCACGGTGTGGGGCCTGTCCGTCCCGTCGGCCGGAACGGTTGACGCCCGCAACTGCGTACGGCGGGTGACCGGTGGAGATCTGAGCAGCGAGTTCGTTCAAGCCCGCGATCGGCTGGATCCCGCGGCGGGGCGGATGCTGGAGGTGGTCTGGTTCGCCGACGCGGGGCAGTTGCTGCTGGTCGCCCACCACTTGGCGGTGGACGCCGTGTCATGGCACATTCTGCTAGCCGACCTGGCGGCCGCCGGGCAGGCCACCGTGGACCGGCCCGTGACGTCCGTCAAGCGCTGGGCCGAGCAGCTGGTGCTGGCGGCCCAGGACCCCGCGCTGGCGGACACCCTGGAGGTCTGGACCGGCATGCTGGTGCCGGACGCGCCCACGCTGGCCAGCCGCCCCCTCGATGCGGAACGGGACCGGGCCGGCAAGGTGGGGTCGCTGGTGCGCACCCTTGGCGTCGATGAGACCGAGGCGCTCCTCGACCGGGCCGCCCAGGCGTTCGGCGCTGACGCGCAGGATGTGCTCGTCACCGGCCTGGCGATGGCGCTCGCCGAGATCACCGGCAGCCGCACGGGCGTACCGATCGATCTCGAGGGCCACGGCCGCGAGGACGTCGTGCCCGGCCTGGACCTGATCCGCACCGTCGGGTGGTTCACCAGCATCTATCCGGTGCGCTTCGACCTGGCCGGCGACCTCCCTCCTGGCGTCCGCGCGGTCGAGTCAGTCAAGCGGGTGAAGGAGCAACTGCGCGCGCTGCCCCTCCGGGGCGTCGGGTACGGGCTGCTGCGCTACCTCAACCCTGTGACCCGCCCGGTGCTGGCCGCGTTGCCGGCCCCCGAGGTCCGGTTCAACTACCTCGGCCGGTTCCGGATGGCCAGGGGCGGCGACGATTACTGGCTGACCGACGAGGGCTCCTTCGCGCTGACCGATCAGCCGCCGCAGATGCCGCTGACCCACGCCCTGGACGTCGTGGCGATCGTCCAGATGGAACCGGGCGGTCCCCGCCTGTCCCTCCGGATGACCTGGCCGGAAGAGGTCCTCGACGAGGGAAAGGCCGGCGAGATCGCAGACCGCTGGCTCGCCATCCTTCACGAACTGGGTGACTATGTCACCCGGACCGGAGCCAACGGACTCACCCCTTCGGACGTGGCGCTGGTCGAACTGGAACAATGGGAGATTGAGGAGTTCGAGGCGCAATTCGGATAGGAGAACGATGCACGATTTGATGACCGTGCCGGTGGTGGCCTCCTCCTCCCGCACCGAGCGAGCGCTGACCCTGGGCACCGCCATCGCCATCGCCGTGGTCCTCGTGCCGGAGAGCCCCGCCCTCACCCTGGCTGGCGGCATCGCCCTGCTGCTCATCACGCTGGTCGCGGCCCTGCGGCCGTCGCCCGCCGTGCTCCGCATGGTGATCTGCTGCGACCTGGTCGCATTCCTGTTCTCCCTGTACGTGTTCGCGGGCTTCCCGCCGGCGCTGGTCACGACGCTGTTCGTGGTCGCGCCGGCGGTGGCGGGCTGGGTGCTGCACCGGCGCGGCCTGCTGCGTCCGATTGCGCCGTGGCTGAGGTGGGGTCCGCTGACGCCCGGCGGGATCGCGCTCTTCATCGCCGTCGTCGTCACCAGCGTCCTCGGGCTGTTCCTCTGGACCCTCATCGACGACCCCAAGCTCTCGGAGTTCCTGGGCCAGTTGCAGCACGCCTCCCCGTGGCAGGCGTTCGCCGCGATCCTGGGATTCGCCCTCGTCAATTCCGCCTGGGAGGAGCTGCTGTTCCGTGGCGTTCTGCAGACCGAACTCATCAACACCTGGGGAATCCACCTGGCACTGGTGATCGAGTCGGTGGCGTTCGGCATCTCGCACGCCAACGGCATCCCTTCCGGGCCGCTCGGCATCGTGATGGCCGGGGTGTGGGGCTACCTGCTCAGCGTGATCCGGCTGCGGACCGGCGGCATCGGCTATCCGTTCGCCGCCCACGTGGTCGCCAACACCACGATCGGCCTCCTGATCTATCTACAGGTCTAAGGCAGCCGCTGCGCGGTTAACGATCTTTGGTGTTGGAGTTCTACAGCCGGCAGCAGCGGCCCATCCGCCACCCTTCTGCTCGCTGCCTGCGAAGTTACCTGATCCCATGATCGACGGCGGCGAGCCTGTCCGACCATCGAACGACCCGGTCGTTCGCTGGCGAAGGCCAGGGCCCGGACCGATGTGGACATCTCAGGGCCCCAGCCCTGGCTGATTAGACTGCTCGATTGTGCGCTCGGCTGAGGTCCTCGAACAGCTCGACGCCGCTGCCGAGGCGTTGTTGTTTCCGGACCTCGGCCATGCTACTACTACGCCGTCGATGCTCGGCTCCATGGGTACCGGGACGTTGGGCAGTGGCCCCTCATCGTCGAGACGGTCGGCTACTCGCCACGGGCCGGCAACCTCATCGACGTGCTCCACGTATTCGGCGACTGCCTGACCAGCGGCGAACCTGGCTATGGAAACGGTGACTTTCACGAACGAGTGGACAACTGGGACCAATCGGTCAACGCCGGCGCCGCTCGGATCCGCTGGCGCGCGGGCCTTCATCTGCTCGGCCCAGTCGCCGGGAACCTCGGCCAACGAATCAGCCCGCCAAGGTTCCACGCCTCCCGCAGGGCAGTCCGGCCGCCTCCTCTCAAGATCCCTGTCGTTCGTCTTTCCGCAAGTGGTGCTATACGGTCAGCACGTGAGAATCGAGCGTCATTGGTGGAACGGGGACCGGAGCCTGCGAGGGCGCCGCGACGTCTACATCCGCACCGACGGCCAGCGATGGGAAGTGGAGGCGCAAACCGGCGGCATCGCGGGCCGGTCGAAGCTACACCCCTGTCCGAGTCGGGCGTCGGCAAAGATCCTCGCCGACGCGTGGCTGGGTGGCCGCCCGGAGTGGCGGGAAATGGTGCCCGACAGCGGACGTCAGGAGCAGTCCCGGCAAACCTCCCGGCCGTCGGACTGCGCGGCGAGCTGACTGCGATGGTGCACCAGGAAACAGCGCACGCATCGAAACTCGTCCGGCTGCATCGGCACGACAGCCACGGTCAGTTCCTCGCCGGACAGGTCCGCGCCGGGCAACTCGAAGTTCTCGGCAGCCTCGGCCTCGTCGAGGTCGACTCTCGCTGACTGCGACGCCGCGCCGCGCGCCTTGAGCTCCTCCAAGCTGTCGTCTTCAACCTCAACAACGGGCCGGCGCGGTGCGTCGTAATCAATGGGCTTGCTCATGGTGATGGCCTCTCCCGCTTGATATGGGTGTCACGACGGTAGACCGCGGGGGCATGTCGTGGTGCTCAAGAGAGCGGTGGAAGGGTAACGCTCACCCTTGGACGCGAGGGGCACCGTCGGCGGTGGCCGCCACCCAGACGGGGAATACTAAGAACTCCCACTCCCCCGGCCATGGCCGGTCCGAAGGGGTCACCGGACGGCGGGCGCCTGCCTCAGGTGATAGCGAGCAAAACAGCTTGCCCGCTCACCGCCGCCGAGTGATAGAACTGGCATAGTTCGGCGAAGTGCGACATAAGGTAGTCGAAATCGTCGGTGCCATTGGTCCAAAGGTCCGGATAGATTTCGGCGGCTGTCATGGCACCCGGATCGAAGCGGGCGCGCAATGTCTCCACCTCCAGCCCGTTGAGCGCCGTGGCGATGGCGCGGACGGAGTCCGGATCGAGCAGTCGGGGCGGGCCGTAGCCACCATCCGGACCGATCTCGACGCCCCCCAGGATCGCCGCCCCAGCACTCTCCCCGATCTGCCACGCCGTGCCAGTGAGCAAGTAGTGGATGCCGTGCCACGACTTGTCCAGATCCAGCTCCGGCTCGGGCATCTCGGCCTCGTCGTCGTCGAGATCGCCGTAGAGCAGCATGTCGACCACCGACGGGTCGGCGAGCACTGCCGCCAACTCCCCCGCCGACAACCGGCGCCCGATCAACTCCATGCCCACGAAGCGGCCCCTTCTAGTCGTTGGCTTGCTGTCACCATTGCTGTCGACAGCCAGCTACGGTTCGGTCGCCGGCCCTCGGGCTAAGAGTGCAGCCCAGCGGTCATGGTCCCGCTCGCCGGCCTCATCTCGTCCCGCTGGACTGTCGTGCAGACCGTGCTGGTCTTGCGGTCGGTTGCAGAATATCCGTCATGGATGATGTTCCGCCGGCTCGGCCAGGGACGCGCCACGGGCAGCGCCCGACAATCGAAACGGTGGCCCGGCACGCCGGAGTATCTCGGCAAACCGTCTCCAACGCTCTGAACACTCCTGAGCGGTTGGCGCCGGCGACGCTGCAGAGAGTGCTGGACGCCGTGGCGGAGCTGCACTATCGGCCGAACTCGTCTGCGCGGGCGATGCGCCGTGGCGCCGCCCGGTGTGTGGCAATGCGGATCACGTCGGTGCCGAACGGATTCAACGGACCGATTTTCGACCGGTTCGTCAAGGAACTTTGCGGCGAGACGACGCATCGAGACCACGACGTCCGGCTGGTCACCGCGTCGTGGGGAAACGTCGAGGTGCGGGCGTACGAGGATCTTTACTACGGCGGGAGTATCGACGGCGTCGTGTTGACAGAACTTCACCTCGACGATCCCCGGCCAGCCCTGCTGCAGGCGATAGGGGTCCCCTTCGTCGCGTTCGGCCGGCCGTGGGGCGGCAGCCAGGCCTATCCATGGGTCGACGTCGACGGCGCGGAAGGCACAGAGAAGGCAGTCGACCACTGCGTCCAACGCGGCTACCGCAGAATCGCATACCTCGGCTGGGAGCACGGCTCAAGCGTCAGCGACGACCGGATGGCCGGTTGGCGTCGGGCACTGACTCGGCACGGGCTGCCGGCGGATACGGCCGCGCTTGGCCCCTCGGACGCGGTGGAAATCGGGCGGAGACTCGCCGAACAGGTGCTGGATGATCCGGCCGGGGTACGACGTAGCCCGGACCTGGTCCCGGCATTATCAAACGGCAGGCCAGGGAAATCATGACTCCCGGAGCCCGGACCGGCCGCCCGGCTCACAACGGGCACGGCGGGGGACAATCCGCACCATGGCCGACCTAGACGGGCTGGCCAACACCGAGTACCTAGTGCTCAGCCCACTGGAAGGAGACACGCCACGACCGCTCTGGGAGATCGCGGAAGCCTTCATCGACTGCGTGGTGGGCGAGCTACCGACGACAGAGCAGGTGGCTGCCCTCCTTGGGCCGGCGCTGGCCTCCTTAACGGCGTACGGCCTAATAGGGGTTCGTCGCTTCGATGCTTGGCCAGCCTCTTGGGAGCAAGGGGCTGACGTAGTCGACCTCGGCAGCGATAGCCGATGCGTCGACATCTGGTCACGGACCCGGACTCGTGATGTGTTGGTCGCTCACATCACCCAAGTCGGGGCCGAATGGCTTTGACCTACCACCGCCTGGCACATTTTGGCCCGGGATCGGTGTCCGGCCAGACTCGGTCCAGGTGCCCACCGAGACGCTCCCACATTGCGGCTGCAGACCGGTGTCATTGGTGTAGCTCTCTCATGGCCTGCGGTCTCGCCGGGCACCGCGCAGGAGTGGCTGGAAAGGGGCTTGTTCTGCTCGAAGTAGCGGTGCCCTCCTTGTGACAAACTCCGTCGAGTTCAGCCAAGGGAGGCGCCGATGAGCGTGATCATCGGGATGGACCGCACAGCCAGCACCCGGCCGCGTTCGTCGACGACCTCGATGGTGGCCGAACGCTTTGATCCGGATACCTGCGACCGGCCGTGAGCATGTCGGCGTAGCCGGCCTTGTCGGTGCCGCACCTGCCCGTAGATGTGCTTGCCGATGCCGTTGCAGCCCTCCACCGCCCAGACCCGCGCCCACCGCCTGGTCCACGACGGTGAGACGGTGCTCGACGTGCCCGCGAAACCGTCGGCGGTGCCGACGCCGGTAGCCTGACCGCCGTGGTACGCACCATTTACCGTCCCGGGCGACGCCGTTGGGCCCTTGTGCCAGCCGGGGTCGTACTGATCGCGTTGCTGTCGAGCTGCGGCGGTGGCGCTGCGCAACGTGGGGTCGACAACTCCGCGTCGTTTTCGCCGCCCCCGCCGCCACCGGTCTTCTACGTGGACCCGGACAGCGAGGCCGCTCAGGAGGTCGACCGATGGGAGCGTGCCGGCCGGGTCGCCGACGCGGAGACGCTGCGCCGGATCAGCACCCGCCCGAGCGCGAAGTGGCTGGTCGGCGGCGATGCCCCGGTTCGCGAGGAGGTTGACGACTACCTGACCCAGGCGACGATCGCGGGCCAGACACCGGTCCTGGTCATTCATAACGTGCCGGACCGGGACTGTGACCGGCTGGGCTCCGGGGGAGCCGCGACCGGCCAGGAGTACCAGCGCTGGATCCGTGAGCTGGCCGGCGGGATCGAGGGCAGGCCGGTCATCGTGGTCCTCGAACCCGGCGCGGTCCCGGACGCCGTGGATCGGTGCGTCCGCAACCTCAAGGAACGGCTCCTGCTACTGCGCGACGCGGTCGCCGTGCTCAAGAGCACCGGCGCGGCCCGGGTTTACCTGGACGCCGGGCACCCCGAGTGGATCAGCGACACTGCGTCGCTGGCCACGGCACTGGGCCAGGCCGGCGTCAGGGACGCCGACGGGTTCGCGCTCAACGTCGCCAATTTCCTCCGTACGCGGGACAACGTTCGGTACGGCCACCGGTTGTCCGACGCCCTTGGTGGCGATGTCCGGTTCGTGATCGACACGAGTCGCAACGGCAACGGCCCGGCCGCTGGCGCCACCGTGGACGGCGCACCGAGCTGGTGCAACCCGCCGGGCCGGGCGCTCGGCGAGAAACCCACCGATGCCCCCGGCCTCGACCGGGTCGACGCGCTGCTCTGGATCAAGTACCCGGGTGAGTCCGACGGAGCCTGCCGCCCCGGCGAACCCGAGCGCGGGGTCTGGTGGCCCGAGTATGCCCTCGCGCTCGCCCGCGGCGCGGCCGGCTGACCCCGGACGCGCCGCAACATCACATCAACCCAGGCCAGAACGGAACCCAGGTCGAGACAGACCACCAGTTAGCCTCGGCCGGGTGCTGGCGGCGCGAGCCCGGTCCGGCGCAGCTTCTGCCAGCCCAGCCGGCCGCCGGTCAACGCGGTGACCACCGACTGGAGCAGCACCAGGTACATCAGTTGCCGGTAGGCGAACTGCTGCAACGGAAGCGCCCAGAGCACTCCAAGCTTCTCCCGGTCCAGCCGGAACGCCGTGATCGCGGTGACGAACTGCAGGCCAAGCATCGCCAGCCAGGCCAGTACGGTCTCCGTCCGGTCGAGGAAGAGCAGGCCGTACACGGCGAGCAGGTCGATCACCGGCGCGCCGAGCGGCAGCAGCACACCGTACAGCGCCAGGAAGGCCAGGCAGCGGCGGCTGAACCGGCCGGAGGCGCCCCGGTCGAAGACCGAAGCCGCGTGTTTCCACATCGCCTGGATGGTGCCGTAGCTCCAGCGGTACCGCTGCTTCCACAGTTGTCCGAGGGTGGTCGGCGCCTCGGTCCACGCGCGGGCCGTCTCCTCGTACACCACGTGCCAGCCGGCCCGGCCCAACGCCATGGTGATGTCGGTGTCCTCCGCCAGCGTCTCGTCGGTCATCCCGCCTACCTCGTTGAGCGCCTGCCGGCGGAACGCCCCGATCGCGCCTGGGACGGTGGGCATGCACCGCAGGGTCTCGTACAGGCGGCGATCCAGGTTGAATCCGATGACGTACTCGATGTGCTGCCACTTGGCGATCAGGCTGCCACGGTTGCCCACCTTGACGTTGCCGGCCACGGCACCCACGCGAGGATCAGCGAACGGCTGGACCAGTCGCCGGACCGCGTCGCGCTCGAAGATGGTGTCCCCGTCCACCATGACGATCAGGTTGAACCGCGCCAACGCGACGCCGGTGTTCAATGCGCTCGGCTTGCCCCCGTTCGGCTTGCGCACCACTCGTACGTTCGGCAGCCGGAGGGCCTCGGCGATGTCGGCCGTACCGTCGGTGGACCCGTCGTCGACGACGACGACCTCGATCCCGCCGGGGTGGTCACCGCCCGCCAGGGACCGCACCGCCGCGGCGATGCCCTCCTTCTCGTTGTACGCCGGGACGACCACGGAGACCGGTTCGGTCACCGGGGGACCCCACGAAAAGTCGTGACGCCGTCGCCGGCGTGCGTGCCGCAGAGCGAGCAGGAACAGCAGGACGGTACGCCCGAGCGTGAGCACCCCGACGATCACGAAGAGCACACCGAAGACGCTGAACGTGGCATCGGCACCGCGCACCGCCAGCGCCAGCACGTCACCGCGCCACCGCTCGCCGAGCCTGACCGGGGTGTGCCCCGCCACCGCAACACCTGCCCCGGCCAACGCGAGGTTCAGCCCCTCGGTCACCGTGGTGAAGCGGTAACCGCGCGCCTTCATCAGCGGGATGTACCGGTCAAGGGCGGTGACCGTTCCCGACCGGTCACCACCGGCGTCGTGCCACAGCGAGATAGCTCCCGCGTATCCCGACGGCGTGGCGTTGGCGATCATCGTCTCGATGCCGGGCTTCGCCCAGTCCAGGCTGTCGACGTCGTTGACCACCGTGAGGTAGCCCAGCTCACCGGCCTGCCGCAGCAGCGGCCAGTCCCCGTCCGTATAGGCGTCCGCGCGCGAGGAGTATGGGAAGCGCAGAAGGGAAGTCCGGACTCCGGTGGCGCTGGCGATCGCCATCTGGGTCTGCTCGTACTCCAACTGCCGTCGCCAGGCGGGGAGGTCGGCAAGGTTGGCGTGGGTGAACGTGTGCACGCCGAGTTCGTGTCCGGCCGCCACCATCTCTCGGGCCAGCTCAGGATGCCGGACAACCTGCGTGCCCAGGACGAAGAAGGTTGCCTTCACCTGGTGCCGCGCCAGCACCCGGAGCACCTCCGGCGTCCAGCGTGGATCCGGTCCGTCGTCGAAGGTCAGCGCCAGGGTACGGGGCGGCAGGCGGTGCGACTGGGTACGCCCGTCGGCGCCGACGTTGAGGATGGGGCCGCCGTCGCGTACCTCGGTGGGCACGTTGTCCTGGCCTCTGGGGGTGGCCTTGTGATCGGGCACGAAGGCGGCGTTGGCGTACGCCTCGACGAAGAGCAACCCGCCGAGCAGCACGAACACCATCGCGAGCACCGTCCAACTGGGGCGCGGCACAATACGCCGGTACGTCCGGCGCGCGTGACGCTGGGCCTTCAGCCCCACGCCACTGCGGTCACTCACCGGCAGGCCCCTGCCCGGTCGGGCCCGGCGATGTAGGCCCCGGCTTGGGCTTCGGCGACGTCGGGACGGAGGGCCGGGGCGCACTCGGCCTGGCCGACGCGGAGCTACGGGATGCTGCGCCAGAGCCGGCGGCTGGCGTGCCGGTACGCAGCGAGGTGGGCCGGGCCGAAGGCCTGGCGGAGGCACCAGCGGTCGGCGACTGATCGGGCGAGAGGGCGGGGGGCGGCTGCCAGGACGGGCTCGCAGTGGGTTCGACAAACGGTAAGACGGTCTCGGGACGCGCCGGACCGCCGGCGAAGCTCACCCCCACCACCAGCGTGTAGCCGACACCGAGCACGCCGAAGCCGTACGCGAGGCGGCGCAGCCACCGCCGCCGCCGACCGCTCGGATCGACAAAGACCGGGGGTGGCTCTGGTACGGCGGGAATGATGGCGGTTTGATCCACGCGCGGGATCTTAGTCGCGGAAACGATTCGCCTTCGTCGCCCCCGTTCCGTCCGCCTACAACCCTTTAAGACTCCGTTTCAATTGAATTCAGCGTGTTCGTGGATTGTCGCGCGACGGTCGGTGGATCGATGGGCGGTGTCACGCCGGCCGGTCCTTTCCTCGGTGCCGATGGCGCGTTGTCCAGCTTGGGGCGACGCCCACCATGAGGAACTCCTGATGGTTCGTCCGATGACCCCGATGCCGTGGCAGCCCCAGATCTCGCTCGTGGGCTGGGGCCAGGGCGCCCACAACGCCGGAGCCAAGCCCCAGCGCCCCATCCCCGGATGCGGCCCACCCTTGCCTTCTCGCGGCTCGGTCAGCGGGCCGCTGGGCAGTGCGCGGCGAGCAGCTCTGCCAAGTGCGCCGCAGCACACGTTCGGTTCTGGGCTAGTGCGCTGTCTTGTTCGCCGGGTACCACGTGTCGCCGGCAGGCACGCCGGCAAGGTTCCAGCTTCAGGACACGGTGGGCGTGATGCGCAGGTAGGTGCCCGAACCGACCAGGCCGACCCGCTCGAAAGGCTGCTCGGCGTGGCCGTACACGCGGATGCCCCGGGCGACGAATGGTTCGAGCGACACCAGGTCGTCGACCACCAATGCCACCTTGTGGTTTCTCGAGGCGATGTTGCGAAACTTCCGGGTGCCGCGCACGGTGGCGCCACCGCCGACCCACAGGAAGGTCCCGTCGAACTCGACGGCCACCGGCACGACGTCGGGCTGACCGCCCGCGCCGAGCGTCGCGAGCCCGAGCGGCTGCGACCGCGGGTACGCGATCTCGTCACTTGAAAGCGACGTCCTGCGGTGCGAGGCGGGCGAGGTTGCGCTTGACCTGCACGGCCCCCGCCCCTTCCCCGGTCTAACCAGCGGTGCCGTAACGGCAAGGCGACCCGCAACGCCTCCTTTTGTGGAGAGAACGGGCTTAAGCACCTTCCCTGACGGGTGTGGCGGCAAACCGAGGGTGCCGCCCGGCCCGGTCGTATAGGCGCAGAGGGAGTACACGCATGGTCGAGACCAAACCGTCAATCCAAGCTCCGCAGCCCCGGCCAGCCCGCCACTCCGCTGCCACCGCCTCGTCGGAACCCACAGTTGTGGCGCCTGCAGAGGTGGAAACGCCTGTCCAGGTGGCACAACCGGATCCCGAGGAAACGCTAAGCGCAAGCTGTCGGCACTGCCGGCGACCCCTGTTCAAGGACTGGCTTTGGGGGTGGATGCACGAGGGCCGCCGATACCTGTGCCAGGATCCGGCCACGGGCGAGTTGCTGTGCCAGCCCGCTACACCCGCCTAACGCCTCTGCGCACGTCGTCTGGACGGGCTCAAAGGTCGCCTGTTCGCGTGATGGCCGGGTGGACTTTTGGCCGATGGTGAGTAAGGTCAGCTTGCTGTCCGTATCTGTGCTTTCCGAGGAGGCCAGCGACCGTGGCCGAGAGATCGACCGCTTATTCCGGCGATCGGGCTGCGCGACATCACGGCGACGCGGCGAATGGCTTGGACAGCTGGGTCTCTCGGCAGTCCCGACTGGCAGCAGACGATTCCGACTCGTCCTACGAGTGGCCGGGGGACACCGCGTCGCAGTGGCGTGAGGACCTGTCGGAGCCGTACCAGCCCGAGAACGTCCACCAGGAGCGCGAAGGGCGGCACGCAAGGCATCGACACCGGCAGTACGAGCAGTACGACGGGGCGTACCGCCAGCACGGGCACGCGTATCGACCGTCCGACCCGCTGGACTACCCCGAACCCGAGTACGACGAGCCCGACCGGGCCTATCTGTACCACGAGCACGACCAGGCCTATCGGGAGGAACGCCGGGACCACGATCCGTACCGACCGATCGGTGCCAGTTCGGTCCACGAGGGCGCGTACGGCGCGCCGCAGGAAAGGTACGCCCCACCGGAGGCGGGCTACACCGACGAGGGGTATTACCCGCAGGATGTTTCCGCCGGCCGCAACGAGTACCGCCACGACGAGTCGGGCCCGCAGGACCCCGAGGCGGAGGAGGGCGGGCGGCATCGAGGGAAGCACAGCCACGGGCGTGCCCGCCCGCGACCGGCCAGCCGACGGCGCCGCTGGCTGATTCCGGTCGGAGGGCTCGCGTTAGGAACGCTGCTCTGCGCCTTGGCGTTCATGTGGGGTTCGGGCCACCCACCGGAAGGCGGGCTGCCGGTTTCGGCGACCACCGCACCGCCGGACCCGTCCGAGGAGCCGATCGCCTTCCCGGAGGTGCCGTCCACGTCGCCCAATTCAGCGGCACCACGCAGTTCCTCCGGCACGCCCAGCGCCACACCGTCGCTGATTCCTTCCCTCACACCCAGCGCCACACCGCGTGTCACGTCTTCCGCCACGCCCAGCGCCACACCGTCCGTCGCGCCTACGCAAACGCAGAGCTCGAGCCCGGTCCTGCTCGGCCCATCGAGCAGCCGCGGTGTGACGAACATGGCCCAGCGATACTGCGATCGGTACACCGGAGGCTCAGCGGAGGCCCGCAACGACGGCCGCTGGCAATGTACGAGGCTTCTCTCCGCGTCCATCGTCGACATGGACGTCGCCTGCCGCGACACGTACGATTCGGGCGCCTACGCACGGACATCGAATCCGGGTGACCCGTACGCCTGGCGGTGCTACCGATGATCACCCGACCGGCAGCACCGCCGTTCAATCCCCGGTACAACGGAGTGAGCGCATCCCGCGCAGGCAGCCCAACAGCGCACCCACGCGGCCCGACTGGACCTGGCGCAGATCGACCAACCCACCTACCGGCCACCGAACACCACGGTGAACGCGACACTGAACCTGACCGCCACCCGCCTCATCCTGCCGGTCCGGCAGCGCGCCGACCACCATCCATTGACCGGCTCCGGCAGCAACGCGACCGCCCTGGAACCGGCAGGTCGGGGGTGGGGTAACCGGCGGTGACTTCTCCGGGTACCCCACTGCCGTTCGCACACGGCGCGGGCGTCTCCTGGGCGATTCGATTCTGCGGGCTGCCACCCAGGCCGGTGCGCCTTCCACCTGCCTCGCAGGCGACCCCCTAGCTGACACCGAGCCAACCTTCAGACCGCCACTTGTACCGCACCGTTTCGCCCCCTGACGGCGGACTGAATGCCTAGGCCTGGGGCTGCACGGGTGGCTGGGAGCAGGTCTGCTCGGACGGGGACGATTTTTCGGTACAGGTCTGCCAGTGCTTGCCACGAGTCGGCACGAGGTCATCGGGCCAACATCGCCACGATCATGGTGACGCTGATGACCAGCAGGACGATCACGGCGACCACGACGCGCGGCGGCCCCTGCCGTGAACGCTGATGGAGCTGCCGCAGCAGCTGTGTGGGTTGGTTCCAGACGGATACGGCAGCGTGGCGGCCACGCCGGCGTGTCGGTTCGGTGCGGGTCGTTGAGTACGCCACCGGTTTGCCTCCAACGGAGCGTCTGGTGCTCTGTTCGGGTGAGCGGGACGAGTTCGTGTCGTCTGCCGCGAGGGCCACGCCCCTCGGCCTTCCACCATGACAAGCGGTACGCCCCTCCGAGCCGTTACATTTGCGTGAGCGAGCGTGCGCAGACAGTGTTCATGATGTGGTGTCGCTGGTCCTGCTTTCGGTGAGCAGGTGACGAAGGGCTGGCCGCGCGGGCGTAGGGCACTCGACGCTCAGGTGGCCGGCCGGCTGAAGCCGCTCGCGACCGACCACCGCTCGCCCTTCGGGGACGACGTCAAGGTGCTTACACCACTACCTGGTACGCGCCGACGACCTCGAGCGGTTCCGCCCGCCCCTCGGCGCGGCCCGGCCGATCAAGTGGATCGCAGGCCAATGACACGGGGCGAGCACGGCATGATGGTTTACCTGGTCAGAGGCCCGGGTACGGCTGCTGCGCCGCTGCGGGTTGCTCGACCTGGGGAGAACAGGGCAGACGACGGCCGAGACGCCCGTTCCGGTCCCAGATCACGCCAAGGACCAGATCTGCCGCACCTTGGATGACCTGCATGCTCGTACGCAGCAGGCAGCAGCGCACCTCGCTGACATCTATGCGCTCCTCGCGCTGCTGGACAGGGAGATCGAACGGCATCAGCAACGCCGGTAGGTGGTCGGTCAGGAAAGTCGGCGGGAGTGGGCGGAGAGCAACGAGCGCAGCGGTGCCGGGCCCGCCGCATCGAGCCCCCGCTTCGGGAGTACGAGCACTGCTCCGCCGCGCCGCTCAGATGCAAGCAGGACGAACGACCGATCGGTCTCGACGTGCAGCGGGTACTGAGCCCAACTTGTCGTCGATTGTCCGGCGGCGCTGCTGAGATGCACCCCGATGTCGGTAACCGTGGCCTGCATGGGCTGGGACAGCGCAGGATTGCCGCGCATGATCTGCCGAACCTGAAGCCGGTAGATCCAGCGGGAGCCGCCGAAGAACCGGCGCAGCAGCAGGCTGAACCCGACGGTGACGGGCACCACCACGATGAACAGCACGACGGCACCTATCACAGCGGTGCCCGCCGCCACATTCGCAGACAATGCAGAGGAAACGAAGACGACAGCGAGCAGGCCGACCGTCAGTAGGGTGCTCAGCCACCGCAGATACCAGGGACGCGCGATGCTGCGGTTCTGGGCGGCGAAGCCGTCCAGCAGGTCGTCCGACGTGAGGACGTAGTGCAGCTGCACGGAGTGGGCCGTGACGTTCTCCGGGGGCATGACTGGAGAGCCTACTCACCGCCGTGCATCCCTGTGGTCATCATTGGTCGCCTCCGTCTGCCTATGGGCGGCCTGGTGATGGCCTGGACCTGGTCCTCATCGTCGATGCGCGGCGCCCTATCCCCACCTCCGACCTCTCGCTTGTAAGTTGTGGCCGCTATGCCTCCGGCTGAGGAGGCGTGGTGTCGAAGCCCGCTTGCTCGGTGTAGAGGATCGCTCCCCACCGGTCAGAGGTGAGCCTGGGCATGGTCCGGACAATCGTCCAGTCGAGCAGATGTTCCCTCTCCGCCTCCAGGACCGACAGCACCGGCACCCATAGGCGCGTCTCCGTCTCGAAGTCGGCCCGGTGGATCAGCGCGGACACCTGCCGGTTCCCCGACAACAAACTCCGATGATCGACGCCCCGTGCCTGTTGCCGCCCCGGTGTCGCGTACCCAAACCATGGCCGGATCGTGAGGAACAGCGGCTGGTGATCGGGAAGGGCGTCCCGGCGGCCGATCCAACGGCTACCGGGACGCCCTGATGACGCTGATTAACCGTAGAAACCCCACAGCTTTTGCAGATGCAGAAGGGGGGTGCTCTCCCGGTAGCCGGCCCAAGCCTCCTTGTAAGCCCCTTCGATCCAGTCAAAGTTGCACCTGGCCCAGGTACCGGATCCATAAGGGTTGCGGCAGTATCGGAACGAGTAGGAGCCCTCGTAGGCGCTGACTGCCCCGATCGCCGAGTTTCCGTCGGTCTTGCCGTCCTTGACGTAGACGTAGTCACCGTAGTAGTCGACGCAGACAGTCGTGTTGCCGTAGGGGGTTGAATGGCATTCGCCTTCCCCCGCTCCGACCTGGACGCCGGTCTGGCATGCGGTTTCACCGTCGTTGCAGCCTTTGTACCAATCCTCGGCGGCCATGGCCGGCGCCGGCGCGGCGAACACCACGAACGCCGCGGTCGCGAGAGCGAGGGCCCCGCCAACCGCACGCCGAGAACGCGCGAGTCCGCCTCGAACCGTCGTCAGGTATCTCAAGGATTACATCCTCTCTGAAGCTAGTGCGATCTTCATCCGCACCGAGAGCACGCTATGACGCAGCTCCTGCTAAGAGCCACCGTGCACGATGCTCAAATGCCCCATCGCGTTGTGCACGGTGCACACTCAGACGCCGCCAGAGTCGGCATTCCCCCTGACCGGACGGCCAACAGCAATTTCTCCACCACCGCCATCTGAGAGGGAGTTTCACATTGTGGCTCAGCCGGGTGTGTTGAAGGTTCGGCGTTGCTGGCGGGTGGCGGGTTCGCCTCGGGTGAGGCGGTGGAGCGTGCCGGCGATGGCGGCCCAGCGGATCATGGCTTCCGAGGCGGCGGGGCGGGTCTCGTAGTCGCGGGCCAGGCGGCGGTGGGCGGTCAGCCAGGCCAGGATCCGCTCCACCACCCCAACGGCGGGGGTGCACGACGAATCCGCGCTGGTCGGCTGGTTTGCGCACGATCTCGATCGTGGTGCGGAGGGTGTCGCGTGCCCAGTCGACGAGGCGACCGGCGAAGCCGGTGTCGACGAAGACGTGCCGGATGGGCGTGGCCGCGTATGCGGCGAGCAGGGCGCCTTTGGCGCCGTCGCGGTCGGGTAGACGTAGGCCCCCACTGGGGCTGGTCCGTGGGGGCCTACGCCTAATCGCAAGGTGACGCGAGGGCCATCAGCACCAGGCTCGGTACAGCTCTCGCACGTGTCTTGTCCACTCGCGGTGGCTCAGTCGGTGACGTCGACCTTCGGCGGATTGTCGTCGGTGTTCTGCGAGACCAGCACCAGCTGGTACGTGCTGATAGCGCCTGGCTCGATCCGCGACTGCGGGCCGCGCGGCTGCACCGCGCGCATCTCCCTGCCGAGGGCCTGCCCGGTGTCCGGGTCGATGATCAGACGCACCTCAAAGCGACCGAACGTGGGGCTTTCCTGGGCGAATGCGATCGCCTGCCCGGGCCGGCCGTGCATGTCGTGCACGAGGCCCAGCCCGCGGACCCCCGGCAACGTGGCGAGCATGCGGTATGCGGCGGCGCGGACCTTGTTGCTGACCGGCAGGTCGATCACCACGCTGGCGGCGACGGTGAACAGCCACTGATCGCGGTCGGTGGGCATGTCGCTGCCTCCCCCGTCAAAGCGGCTGAGCAGTGCGCCGCGGAGGGCGACCGGGTCAGTCGGCAGGGCGTCGAGTTCTGCCTGCGACACGTTTCGGTCGCCGAGGGCGAAGAGATGCGCTGCGTCGACTGTGTTGCCGTGGACCTTGCCCGGGGCGATCTGCAGGTCGAACGGCTTCGGCTTGGTGATCCTGATGACTGCCGGGGAACCGTTGCGGCGCCAGGCGGCCTCGTCACTTGGCGTGGCGGGCGCAGCGCCGAGCGACTGCGAAATGACCCAACTGCGGTCGGCGCTGGAGCGGGCCAGCCAGTACTGGCTACCGCTCCTTTCGAACATGGTGTATGTGCCGTTGGCGGCCTCGACCGGCACCGCCCAGCCGCTCTCCGTTTGGATGGTCAGATAGCGCCCGCTGTCTGACGAGGTTTCGTTGCTGTGTTCGGCTGCTACGAGCAGCAACCGGCTAGCGTCCATCGGCCTCTGCGGGGCCGGCGACGCGACACTGGATGCGGCGTTGGGTGCATCGCGCGGAGCGGTGCCTGGCCCGGCCACGGCCACGGCCACCGCGACGGCGGTGATAGCCGCCGCGGCCCCCCCTACCGCCTGGAGCAAGACCGCCCGCCGACGTCGGGGCGTGCGGGGCTGGTCGAGCGCGGCATGCCGGTCGGCGGCTGAAGCATCGGCCATGATGCCGGCAATGGCCTGTGCGGTGCCCTCGGCCCGGTTCGGCGGTGGGTTCAGTCGTGCCGGTCTGGCCTTGGCAAGCAGGTTCAAGACGTCTGGTGAGCGGCTCATTGGATTGACTCCTTCGGAATAAGCGTGGCGGCGGATCGAGGGAATTCCGGTTCGGTGGTGGCGGCCATCGCGGCCTTCAAGTGACGCCGGGCGCGATGCAGGCGCACGTAGTACGTCGCTGTAGAGCAGCCGAGGACCCGAGCCGCGTGAACTGGCGCCAACCCATGCCAGGCGACCAGCGTCAACAATTCGCGGTCGTCGTCGGACAATTGAGCGAGAGCCGCGAGCACTGCAGCCCGCTCGGCGACACTGTCTGCTACGTCGGCGACGGACAACTCCTCGTCGGTGATCCACGCGCGCATCTCGGCAGCGACCGCTTGCCGCCGTTCCTCCGCGCGGTATCGTTCACCCACCACATTGCGAGCGACGGCAAGCAGCCATGGCAGCGGCGCAGCCCTCGGCAGCGCCGGCAACCGCCGCCACGCCACCAGAAACGTCTCGGCGACGACCTCATCGGCCAGCTGACGACCAGCGCGCGCGACGGCATACGCATACACCTGCCGGTAGTGCGCCCGGTACACAGAGGTGAAATGGTCCTCCGGTTGAGGTTCTGGCACTGACTTCGACCCTTCCTGTCAGAGGTTCTCCATCACCAAGAAATGTCTCGGGCACACCGTTTCTTACATCAGCCATGGATTTCGCCCCGGTCACCGCAGGCAGACCGCTGCCCCCGGGTCGGGTGACCGCCGGCTCGAAGCACTCTGTCGTTCTGCGGCGGCCCTCCTGGCTCCCCGCCTTCCGCGCCAGCCGCCGGGGATCAGGGGTCGCCGAACGGTTCGGAGTCTCCCGCCAGGCCGTGCATCGCTGGCTGGCCTGGTATGCCGACGAGGGTCTGGAAGGGCTGGCCGATCGGTCCAGCCGGCCACGCTCCTCGCCAGGGCAGACCCCGCCGGAGGTGGAGGCGCTGATCTGTGAGCTGCGCCGGACCATCCCCGCTGGGGTGCCCGTCGTCTGGTCTTCGAGCTTGGCCGCCGTGAACTCGAGATACGACGACGCGATCGCCTCGGCGGCATCCTCCACGAGTACCAGAATTCGGCGTGACCTGCGTGGACGAGGTTTTCGGCAATCGCACTGTGCCGGCGAGGGTGGGGAGATCGTTCGCTGCGACGTCCCTCGTTACTCAGACACGGCTGTCGTGCCGGTACTGCGATGGCGACTGGCCGGTGTGGTTGCTAAAGACCCGGCTGAGGTAGAACGCGCTCCGGTACCCACAGCGCTCGGCGATCGCCTGCAGTGTGTCGTCGGTCTCGGTCAGCAGCTCCCGTGCCTTCTGCAGCCGGACGCTGCGGAGGTACGCGACCGGCGTGACGCCCCGGACGGCCCGGAAGCGTCGTGAGAGCTGCGTTGGACTGATGCCGAGTGCCGCGGCCAGATCACCGAGCGAAAGGTCCGGCGAGGTGAAGTGATCCAGGATCAACACTGTCGCTTGCCGCACCAGCTCGTCTCCGGGCGCGCCGCGGTGGGTGCGGCGCATCATCAGGATGAGGTCGGTGACGACATGAGCGGCCAGCAAGCCGGGGTGGGCTTCGGCGGCTTCGAGCATCGCGAGGTCGGCGCGGTACCGGTCGACGTCCGGTACGCGCGTACGGCCGATCGGCGGCTCCAGCTCAGTGGTGAAGCGCGCATGGAAGAAGGAGGTCGGAGTCTGCATCCGGCGCCAGAGCGTGCCGCCCGGCGGGCAGACGACGATGTCGCCGCGCTTGGCAACCCCTCGCGGTCCGCCGGAGACCTCGAAGGTGAAGGATCCAGTCCTCGGCAGCAGCAGGCACCAGTCGTCGTACCTGTCGAAACTGAGGCTGAACTGATCCTGGGACGGGGCGAGCAGGTAGCCGTCCAGCGTCACCATGGCAAAAAAGTATATGCGGATGGCCGGAACTGCTATGCCCAAGCAGATTCCCGCGGCGGCAGAGTGCATGCTTATGACGACTACAGCCGATGTCTGTGTCTACGGAGGAACGCCGGCGGGTTGCATCGCCGCGATGACGGCGCATCAGGAGGGCGCGTCCGTGATCCTCATCGAGCCGAGCCGCTGGCTAGGCGGCATGCTGGGCTCGGGTATCAAGCCCCGGCAGGACTGCCCGATTTCCACGATCGCGGGCGGCCTGACGAGCGAGGTGGTCTTCGGCTTCGGGGACAACCCCCACAGCGTCATGCTGGCTTTCCACGAGTGGATCGAGAGTGCGGGCGTCGAGGTGATCTTCGAGCGCCGCGCTCGTTCGGTGAGACGAGAAGGCAACCGCATCACCGCCGTCCAGCTGGAGACCTCGCAGCCGGACCGGTGGGGTGTTCCATTGCCGGCTTCGGAGTCGGTTCCCGACATCGCCGTGCAGGCGGCGGTCTTCATCGACGCTTCGTACGAGGGCGACCTGATGGCACTGACCAAGGTCCCCTACCGTACCGGACGCGAGTCACGAGACGCCTTCGGCGAACAGGTCGCCGGCGTTCGCCCGGTCACGAACTGGACGCCTATCGACCCGTACGTCGTACCGGGGGACAGCACGAGCGGACTGCTGGCACTGGTAGAGGGGGATCACGGTCTGCCCATCGGCGCAGCCGACGACTACACGCAGGCGTACAACTTCCGCTTCTATGTCACGACCGACCCGGCACGCCGGGCTGAGCTCACTCCGCCCGACGACTACACCCCCGACGACTTCGAACTGGTACGGCGCTACGTCCGACATCTGGGATCCGACGTCGAGGCGCTGCGCGGCATTTTCCCCGGTTGGCTCAACTCGGGTGAGTACAACTACCAGCGCGCGTCACTGATCACCAACGCTCCCGTCGGAGTGAGCCGCCGATACCAAGACGGCGACTGGAACGACCGTTCGCGACTGTGGCGCTACCACATCGACTATCTCCGCGGTCTCCACCACTTCCTGTCGACGGATCCCGCCGTACCTGAGGAGTTCCGAGCGGAGACAGCGACCTACGGCCTGGATGCGAGCGTCTTCCCGGACACCGACGGCTGGCCACCGCAGCTCTACGTGCGGGTGTCGCGGCGGCTCGACGGGATCTACACCGTCACATACGCGGACGTTGCCAACCAGACGGATCCCAGCGACAGCATCGGCCTCGCCCTGTTCGGCGTGGACGTCTATCCGGTACGGCGGATTCCGCATTGCGATCCGGCGACCGGGCAACTCGGTGTGGCGACCGAGGGCGACATGTTTCTCGGCGGCCACATGGGCACCGGCGAGCCGTATCCGATTCCCTACCGGGCAGTCACCCCGTGGCAGTCCGACTGCGGAAACCTGCTGGTCCCAGTCTGCCTGTCTGCCACTCATATCGGCTACGCGGCCACCCGGATGGAACCGGTGTTCTCCGTCCTGGCTGAATCCGCAGCGGTTGCCGCGGTGCAGTCCCTGCGCGAACACACCGACGTGCAGGACATCGACGTTGCCCAACTCCAATCCCGACTCGTCGAGCGCGGCCAGGTCATCGCATGGACCGCCACATAGGCCCTCAGGTCCTCACTCGCCGGACCAGTGTCTTGTCCGCCCTCGCCCGGCTGGTGCGCGCCGACCTGCCGGCCAGGACAGGACGGACACTGCCATCAACAGCAACTCGTCGAGGGCGCCGCTGGCATGGCTGCGCTCGTTCGGCACCCCGGTGCTGGTCGGGATCGAGGGCACCGCCGCCGCTGGCAGGGGCGTCCGACCCGATCGACGCCAGGCCGCCGCCCTCGCCACCCACCGCACCGGCATGCCGAAGCTTCTCGGAACCCCACCGGCCCGTCCCCGATGGACGCGATGTGATGTTCCTTCTCTTCCCGGGCGGATTCACGGTGCTCGGTGTTTGCGGATCTCGTCTGGCCAGGCGAGAGTGACGCCGAGGGTGTCGGTGAGCAGCCGCTGGTAGTCCGCCAGGTGGGTGTGGTCGATGCGGACCTTGCGGGGTGGCACGCCCCGGTCGAGGCAGTACGCCGCCATGGCGCCGGCGGCCTCGCCGATGCTCCACTCGACCGGGTGCAGCCGGTAGCAGCCGTTGGTGATGTGGGTGGTACCGATGTTCTTGCCAGCGGCGAGCAGGTTGTCGACCCGGATCGGGATGAGGGCGCCGAGCGGGATCTGGAACGGGTACGACTCGATGTCGACGTAGGTGCGCCCGGCGGTGCTTGGGTGCAGGTCGATGCGGTAGTGGCCGATGCCGACGCTGTCGGAGAAGACCTGGCTGCCGGCTCCGGGTGGGCGGGCGCCGACGCCGACGTGCTGCTCCAGGACGGTGAACTCGGCCTGGATACGGCGTGATTCGCGGATGTAGGGGGCGATGGCCAGCCCGTCGCGGGTTCCGGTGACGTCGCCCCGCAGCCGTAGCCCGGGGTATCCGGTGCCCTCGCCGTCCGGGTGCGGTGCCTCGGTCTGCATCCAGTGCAGGAACGACAGCGACAGGTCGCGGGCGCCGTCGAGCGCGGCGGCCCGGGTGGCGTCGTCGACGCCGAGCAGCGGGGCCTGCCAATAGTCGATCTGCGGCCAGTTGACCAGGGTGACGTCGGCGAAGGCGGTGCCGGTGAACTGGCGGGCGGCCAGGATGCGCCGGTAGTGCCACAGGTCGTCGGCGGGCCCGCTGCCGGGGTCATCGCGGAAGATGGGCCGCTTGCGCGTACTGAGGGTGATCGGTTCGACGTCGATCCAGGACAGCTGCGGGCCGGGCCAGAACGGGGCGACCGTGGTACGCCAGAAGTCGTAGCCTGCCGGGCGGTCGATGGTGTGATCCTCGCCGGGCCGATGTTCCAGGGCGAAGCACCAGGAGATTGCCTGCTGGTTGAGCGGGTCGGCGACCGGCAGCGCGTGGGGTTCGCCGGTGGTGTCCTGGCCTTCGGCGCCGATGACGTGCTCGACTCCGGCCAATGGGAGCAGGTCGCCGAGTTCGGTGGCGTCGAGGATGTAGTCGGCGGTGACGGTGATGTCGCTGCCGTCGGGGCGGCGCAGGGTGACCGCGGTGATCTGCTCCCCGGTGGTGTCGGCCGCGACCGGTTCGTGCTGCAGCAGGACCGTCACGCGACCGGCGGACTGCCACGGTGCCAGCAGCTGATCGATGACGGCAAGGGCTGAGCGGGGTTCATGGCACAGCCGACTGACGTGACCCAGGCCCGGGTTGAGCAGTGGATCGGCGGCGGCCCGCGGCGTCAGCGGGTAGTTGTCCCGGTAATGACGGCGGATGCGCCGCCGGAAGTCGGCGTAACTGACGGCGGCCAACTGGGTCTCGATCCAGGCGTTCTCGTCCGGTGGCACCGCCTGGCTGGTGAGCTGGCCGCCGAGCCACTCGGTGGCCTCGGCGAGTATCACCTTGCGGCCGAGCTTGGCGGTGGCCAGCGCGGCGGCGACGCCGCCGACTCCCCCGCCGACCACCAGAACATCCGTCTGCAGCTGCGTACTCACGCAGTCGTTCCCCTCTCGCACCTCGGGTTCATTGGCCGGTCGGCCGGGGTCGGGCACCACTGACGCGTCGGGCGCTGACGAGCTGGCGCACTCATCGGGCGTCCTCGCGTACGATCCGTGGGCCGGCGTCGGTTCCCAGCTGGGCGAACCATTCTGACGCGAAGTCCAGGTCCGGAACGGTTCCCGCCGGCAGCGGAATGCCTGGTACGGCAAGCTCGGGTGGCGTGCGGTGAGCCCGCAGCTCAGCGATCACGTCGCGGACCCGCGCCCCGACGGGCTTCACGGAGTTGTTCGTATCGATGAGACCGAGCCCGTATTCGAGCTCGTCGAAGCCGCGGAATCGGCGATCGATGTCGTGCGACGCCCACCACGTCACGGCGGTGACCTCCGGGATCGCGGCGATCCGCCGCAGCATCCGTTCGGCGAAGTCCGGCACCGTCGCCCGGTCGAGCCAGAGGTCGGACACGCCGACCTCCTGCACCCACAGCGGCTTCCGTCGTCCGCCGAGGGTCGCCAACGCGACCTGGGCGAGATAGTCCGGGATCGCCCACGCGCCGCGCTCCTGGTCACCGAACCGCGCCAGCGCCCCGGTGAAGTACGGCCAGGCGTGGATGGCGACCAGGTCCGAGATGTCCACCACTGCCTCTGCGGTGAGCGCGCAGTCGCCGGTCATCCAGGGTTCGTGATCGACACCGACAGTGACCGGTACGCCCGGAGTCCCGGCGCGCGCGGCCGTGACCATGCGGCGCGCCCAGCCATCGCAGGCACCTGATCCGAGCCCGGACTGTCGCATGAGCACGTTCGGCTCGTTCGCGATGTCGAGACACCACAGGGCCGGGTGCGCCGAGACGGCCCTGGCGACTGCGGTCACCAACAGCGCGGCGGCTTGCACCGCGTCCGGATCGGTGAAGGGATTGGCATCCCGTAGCCAGGCGGGACGGAAGTCGAAGCCGCTCAACCAGCCGTCGAGCACTGTCGGGCAGACTGCCAGGCCGCGCGCTTCGGCAAGGTCGAGCAGGCGTACGAGCCGGTTTAGGAGGGCCGAGGAGACGTACGCCGGGTTCGGCTGGAACAAGGGCCACAAGCACTGGATGCGTATGTGGTCGAAGCCGAGTCCGGCGATGACGTCGAGATCACGCGCGATGGCAGCGTCGTTCCAGTCGACCCACGCGTACCACCAGTCGCGGCTGGGCAGGTAGTTGACGCCGTAGCGGACTGAGGTGCTCACCGGCCCAGCCGATCCGCGAGGAACGACGCCTGGAGTGTCCACTGACCCGCGGCTCCACCTTCGTGACCGTTGTAGGGGTGGACCGTGATCGCCTTCTCCCCCGCGTACGCGTTGTACGCGGCGAACACTGTGGACGGGGGGCAGGTCTGGTCCATCAGACCGACCGAGAAGAGCGCCGCCGCAGACGCGCGAGAGGCGAAGGACACCCCGTCGAAGTACGACAGAGTCGTGAAGACCCGCTCCGTCATGCCTCGTTGCACCGCGAGGTATCGGACGATCTCCTGGTACGGGTCACGGTCGGTGAGGCCGACCGCCCGCTCGAAGTGACACAGCAACGGGACGTCCGGCAGGGCGGCGACGAGGTCGCCGGACAGCCCGGCGGCGGCCAGCGCGATGCCGCCGCCCTGGCTGCCTCCGCAGACCGACACGCGAGCGGCGTCGACCAGCGGATGCTCCCGAACAGCGTCGATCGCGCATACGGCATCGGTGAACACCCGGCGGTAGTAGTAGGTCTCGGGGCTGTCGATGCCGCGGGTCATGACGCCACTGGCGGCAGGGCCGCTGCCGTGCGGATCGGGCGTGCGGCCGCCGACGCCCCACTGGGCCCCCTGCCCGCGCGTGTCCATGACCAAGAACGCGTATCCGGCGGCAACCCAGGGAAGCCACTCGTGCGGCAGGCCGCGACCCGCACCGTAACCCAGGTACTGCACGACGGTGGGCAGCGGCGCCTCGGCATCGGCCGGAACGAGCAGCCACCCCGCGACCGGGTCACCCGCGTACCCGGAGAACCGCACGTCGAAGACCTGGCATGCCGCCAGGGGCGAGTCGACCGGCGTGAACGACGGCTTGTCGCCCGCGGCGCGCGCCTCGGCGAGCGTACGCGTCCAGAAGTCGTCGAAGTCCGCCGGTTCGCGGACCTCGGGCCGGTAGGCGCGGAGTTCGTCGAGGGGGAGGTCGAATCGAGGCATGGGGTTCCTTCCGAGAGCAGGCATTCGGTCCGTGCGGACGAGGGCGGCCGGCCGTGCAGCGGAAACCTTTGGGGCGGCCCGGGAGAATCCCCTCCTGTTAGGGAGAGGGGGATGTCAACCTTTCAGGGCTCCCGAGTTGCCGGCCGCCCGCAGGAACTGCCGCTGGAACACGAGGAAGAGCACCATCGGGATGATCACGGAGATGAACAGGGCGCCCATGAATTGCGCGAAGTCGACGGCGGTCTCCAGCCGCGGCAGCGCGACCGAGATCGGCTGGTCCTGCGGATTCGGCAGCACCAGTAGCGGCCACAGGAACTCCTTGTACGCCCCGACGAGCGTCAGCAGGCTCACCACGCCCAGGATCGGCCGCGACATCGGCAGCACGAGCGAGACGAAGACCCGGAAGGGACCTGCGCCGTCGATTCGGGCCGCCTCGAACAGGTCGGCCGGGATGGCCGCGAAGAACCGTTGCATGAGCAGCACATTGACCGCGTTCGCTGAGGCGGGGAGCCACACCGCCCACAGGGTTCCGATCAGGTTGACGTGCACGAGCGGCATATCCATCACGGTCAGGTAGAGCGAGACGAGCGAGATGACGCCGGGAATGAACAGCGTCGCGAGGAGCGCTGCGAACACGACCTTCGCGTACCTCGGTTTCAGGACGGCGAGCCCGTAGCCGCCGGTCGTCGCGACGAGCAGCCCGAAGAACAGCGACCCCGTCATGAGCCAGAGGGTGTTGACGAAGTAGCGCGCGAAGTCGATCTTCGTCCACACCTCGGCGAAGGTGCTCCAGTGGATCCCGCTCGGCCAGAGCGTGAAAGGGTCGGAAAGTGTCTCGGTCGTCGTCGATGTCGCGGCCTTGAACAGCCAGAACAGCGGTCCCACGCACAAGACGGCGAGTGCGGCGAACACCAGCGCTCGGACGGCGACAAGTGCGATCCGTACGCCGGGGCGGCGCCGGTCGAGACGGGACAGGATGCTGCGTTCGGCGTCGGCGGTCATGAGGTGCTCCAGCGCTTGGTCGCCCAGAGGTAGATCCAGGACAGGCCCGACAGGGCGATCGCCAGCAGTAGGCTCAAGGCCGTCGCGCGCCCGTAGTCCCCGGATACGAAGGCGTACCGGTAGATCAGCATGAGGATCGTGACCGTGCGGTTCTCGGGACCGCCATTGGTCATGATGTAAGGCTCGGTGAAGACCTGGAAGGTGCCGATCAGCTGCAGCAGCATCATCACGAGCAGCACGCCGCGCATCTGCGGGAGAGTGACGTGCCAGAACCGCCGGAGTGCATTCGCCCCGTCTGTCTCCGCGGCGTCATACAGCTCGGTCTGTACGCCCATCAGCGTGGCGAGATAGATGATGGTCGCAGTTCCGAACGACGCCCAGGTGGCCTGCAGCACGATCGAGGTCATGGCGAGGTCGCCGTCGTTGAGCCACGACAACGGGCCCAGCCCGGCCCATCCGAGGATGGTGTTGAGCACGCCGGTCGGGCTCGGGTCGAAGAATGCCTTCCATAGCAGGACGGCGACCACGGGCGGGAAGATCACGGGCAGGTACACGAGCGCCGAGGCCAGTCCGCGGGTGCGGCGCAACTCCGCGATGAAGACCGCCAGGATCACCGGCACGGGGAACCCGATCACGAGGGCCAGCAGCGCGAACCACAGCGTGTTGAGCGCGGCCGTCAGGAGCAGCGGGTCGGCCAGGACTCGGGTGAAGTTGTCGAGGCCGACCCAGTCGGTGGTCAGGAAATTGGTGCGCTGGACGCTGAGCGGCAGCGACCGGAGGATCGGCCACCACGAGAACAACCCGAACGACAGCAGCACTGGCAGGAAGAACACGAGCGTGGACAGTCCGCCCCGGCGTACCCAGTTGATGAGGCCGCGCGAACGACGGCTCGGCACGGCTTCGTGCATGCGGTACGCCGGCCTGGACCGGGCAGGGACGGTCAGGGGAATCACCTCATCTGTACGCGGGCGGATCGCTGTCGCGCCGCGGGAATCGCGGCGCGACAGAGACGGTCGGATGACGAATCAGCCGGCGGCGATAATCGCCTGCACCTTGCGCTGGGCGTCCTTCAGCAGCGCGTCGATGTCGGCGTCTTTGCGGGTCAGGACCGCTTGGACCACAGCGTCAAGCGCCCCGTACGTTTCCTGCGCCTTCGCCGGCGGCTCCGGCACCAGGGCCAGCGTCTGCGCCGTGGCGAAGTACCCGGCGTAGTTCTGCCGCGGCACGTTGACGTAGTCCTTCACCCAGCCCAGATACCGGTCGGTCGTCGCCTGGTCGAACAGGGGCAGCGCGGGGGCGCCCACCGGCTGCTTGTCAGCGACCTTGGCCTTCGCGTCCGCGACGGCCTCCTGCTCGCTGCCGTACTTGCGGAGGTTGACGAACTCCAGCCACTTGATCGCGGCCTTGACCTCGGCTGCCGAGGCGCGCGGGTTGATGATCGCGACGGTACCGCCGCCGAGCGCACCCAGCCCCTGGGCCCCCTGCGGCAAGGGCGCGAGGCCGAAGTCGTCGGGCTTCATGCCCATGTTCGACACGAGCGTCGTGTACGCGTCCGCGCCCTGCACGAACATGCCGATCTTGCCGCCGGCGAACGCCTTCATGGCGTCGTTGTAGCCGATCAGGAAGTTCGAGCCGAACGTGTTGTCCTCCCACCGCAGGGAACGGTAGAACTCCAGCACGTCGCGGGTGGCGTCGTTGTCGACGGTCGCGTTCTTGCCGTCCGCCGACTCGATGGTGCCGCCGTTGGCGTAGCTCATCGTGGTGAGCACCCAGCCGCCGGTGTTGTCCTTCGTCATGCTCCCGAAGCCCTGTACGCCGGTGGCCGCCTGGATCGCCTTGGCGTCCGCGCGGACCTCGTCCCACGTCGTCGGGGGCTTGTCGGGGTCGAGGCCCGCCTTCTTGAACAGGTCACGGTTGTAGAGCAGACCCATGCTGTACGCCTGAATCGGCACCCCGTAGACGTGGTCGCTCGAGTCCTTGACCACCTTCATGACGGACGGGTTGATCCGGCTGACCATGGAGTCGGCGCCGATCGCGCTGGTGATGTCGGCGATCTGCTTGCGGGCGATGAGGCCCTGCATCTCGGTGAAGGGGACGTAGAATACGGTCGGGAGTTTGCCGCCGGCCAGCAGGGCCTGGAACGTCCGCACATCGAAGACGGCCTCGTCGCCGACGACCTTGACGTCGGGGTTCGCCTTGGTGAAGTCGGCGATGTTTCGGTTGAAGTTGTTGAGCAGCTCCGGCTGCTGATTGTTGGGCATGCCCGCGACAGTGATCGACACCGGCCCGGTTGCCTTGCTGTTCGACTCGCTGCACGCGGTGACGAGGGCGAGCGCCGCGACGGCCAGGACCGCCGGCGCGAGAAGCCGGGTTCTTGTGCTTTTCATGGGTCTCCTCGAACGGTGTTGGTGGTGGATCACTCGGTGTGAGTGGTGCTGCCGGTCAGGGAGCGATGAGTCCTCCGTCCCGGCCGCGGACCCGCGCGGCCCACGCGTCGTGCCCGGAGAGTCCGGCGGGGAACCGGGCGGCGGCGGCCTCGTCGAGGTCGATCCCCCAGCCCGGTGCCTCGTTGGGGCGCAGCCAGCCGCGCTCGATGCGCAGCGTCCCGGGGAAGACCTCGTGCACGGCGGGGGTGTACACATGGCCTTCCTGGATGCCGAAGGCCGGGCTGGTCACATCCAGCGCGACGTTGGCTGCCGCACCGATGGGCGATGTGTCGCCGGGGGCGTGCCACGCCGTGCGCACCCCCACCAGTTCCGCGGCGGCGGCGATCTTGCGCGCGGCGGTGAGGCCGCCGATGCCGGAGACGTGGGAGCGGATGAAGTCAACGCCCCCGCCGAGCACGAGGCGCGCCGCGTCCGTCAGCGACGTGGTGAGCTCGCCCACCGCGAGGGGCACGGGTGAGGCTGCCCGTACCTCGGGCAGGCGGTCCCAATGCTCGGGCGCGATGACGTCCTCCAGGAAGAACAGGCGGTACGGCTCGAGTGAGCGGGCGAGCACGACGGCCTGCTTCGGCGAGAGTCGCGAGTGCACGTCGTGCAGCAGAGCGATGTCGGGGCCGAGCCGGGCGCGGGCCGCCGCGAAGAGTTCGGGGGTGAGCCGCAGGTACTCCTCGACGTTCCAACCGCCCGGGTACTGGTGGTCGGCGGTTGCGGTGTGGGGCACCGCCGGGGCACCGTAGTGGCCAGCACCCGGCTGACCCGTCTGCAGCCGGATGTGCCGTAGCCCCTCCTCCCGGAGGTGTTCTGCCTGGTCGAGGGTCTCCTCGACGGTCGCGCCGGCGGCGTGCAGGTAGGTGTCGGCCGCCGCGCGTACCTTGCCGCCGAGAAGCTCGTGCACCGGCCGTCCGGCCCGCTTTCCCGCGATGTCCCACAACGCCTGGTCGAGCCCGGAGACCGCGTTGTTGCCGACCGGGCCCTCACGCCAGTAGGACGAGAACCTGGCGAGGCGGACGAGGTCTTCGATGTCGCCCGGGTAGCGGCCGATGACCAGCCGGGCGAGATGCTCCTCCACGTAGGTCGCGACCGCCCGCCAGCGCTGGGTGAAGGTCGCACAGCCCAGGCCGTACAGGCCGTCGTCGCTCGTCTCGACCTTGACGACCAGCAGCGGAATGCCCTCCGGTGCGGTCGCGATCGCCCGGACCCGGGTGATGCGCACGTCGTCGGGTGCTTCCCAGGGCTGGGCGAAGGGGGACGTCGCGTCCTGCGTGCTCATGCGGATGCCTCCATGACGGATGCCTCGCCGTCGGCGAGCGAGACGACGGGAGCCCAGCCGAGTACGCGGCGCGCGGCGGACGTGTCGATCGGCGCTCGACGCCCGTCGAATCGTTGCCTGCGTTCGACGTGGGCGGCGTAGCGGTCGAGAAGGTCGTCCGTGGACTCGTTCAGGATGGTGTCCGCAGCGGCGACCAGAAGCGTGTGCATCCCGGAGATCGGCTGGGTGAGGCCGCGCAGGATCGCGTCGACGGCATCGGCCATCTCCAGGTACGCCCACCCCTCGCGGGCGAGGCGCGCCCGTTCATCGGGAATCGCGATCATGCGCCGCACCGTGTCCCGCAACGCGGCGAGCTCGCGGACGAGCGGGAAGCGCAGCGCGACGACGGTCATGTCCCAACGGCTGCAGGCGAACGCGGCGATCTGCTCGTCGACCCACTTCGACAGCGAGTACGCGTCGTCGTGCGCCACGGGCGACGCCTCGTCCAGCGGGTAGTACGCCGGCATCACGTCGTGCCGGTTCATCGGTACCCCGAAGGCGTTGATCGAGCTGGCGATGACCGCCCGGCGGATGCCCGCCTCCCCGGCGCACGCGAGGACCGTGAATGTCGCGGAGGTGTTCCCGACGAACACGGCACGCGGCGTGTCGAGGTCGGGATGCGCCGTCGCCGCCAGATGAACGACCGCGTCCACGTCCGCGAGCGCCTCTCGCACCAGGACTTCATCGGCGGCGTCGCCCGTGAAGACCCGGTCCGCCGGGGTCGGCGCGGACCAGGTACGGGACAGCGCGGTGACGGCGATGCCGCGGTCGACGAGCGCCTCGACCGTCGGCCGGCCAACGGTCCCGTCGGCACCGGTGACCAACACTCGGGCGGGTCGGATGAGCTCAGGCACGCCGATAATCCTCACTGTCGGAGCCAGAGTTGCGAAACTGCTTTCGCAGCAGAGAAGCACAGGCGCCAGAGGATGTCAATACACGGATGTCGACGGCCCGCTCCGGCGCACGCCGAGGCACGGCAGTCCCATCAGGACTGCCGTGCGGTCAGGAACGCTGTGCGGTAAAGGCCGTGCCGTCAGGAGGAAGGACCGCGCACCAGGGTCGGCGCCACGAGGTGCTCGCCGGGCGCCCGCTCGGGAGAAAGGACATCGGCGGCGGCGAGCCGACCGAGCCGCTGCAGCTCCAGATCGACGGTGGTGAGCCGACGGATGCCCTGGTCCAGGACGATGCCTTCCCAGTTGTCGACGCCGACGACCGCGATGTCCGCGGGCACCCGGAGGCCGCGCGCGGCGCAGACCTCAAGCACGCCCAGGCCGATATGGTCGTTGCCGCAGAACACGGCGTCGATCTCGGCACCGGAATCGAGCAGGTCGGACATCGCCTCCGCACCCCATCCGTGAGACCAGGATCCGTGCCGGGTGTCGCCGGCCTGCTTCAGCCCGGCAGCCTCCAGTTCCGTACGCATTCCGCGCTCACGCAGGCGCACGGCGATGCTGTCCCGACTGCCCGTGATGTGGGCGATACGCGTACGACCACGCTCCACCAGGTGCCGCGTCGCGACGCGGCCCGCGCCCTCGTTGTCAGGCAGGTAGACGACATCCTCGCGCTGGTCCGACGCCGCGAACGCGTACGTCACGGGTACGCCGAAATGATGCGTCACCGAGGGCGACACGCGTTCGTGACCGTCCCCGACGACGAGAAGACCGTCGATGCGGCGCGCCTGGAGCGCCCGGATGCTCTTGGTCATCTGACGCGGCACGAGCAGGTCCTCGTCGAACACGAGAGACGCCTGCTGCAGCTCGCCGAGCTGCAGCACCGCGCCGATGAGAACCGGACCTGCGAAGGTACTGGCCGCGCGGTAGGTCAGGACCCCGATGGTCCGGCTGCGCCCGAGCGCGAAGGAGCGCGCCAGCGCGTTCGGCTGAAAATCGAGCCGCTCCGCGACCTCACGCACGCGCGCCCGGGTCTCCGCCGAGATCCGATCGCCCCCGTTCAGGGCCTTGGACGCGGTGGAGAGCGACACCCCGGCGATCGCCGCGATGTCGCTCAACCGGACGTTGCGGTTCGACGGCATGCCGAGAGCATACCGGCGCGAAGGCATTGACAGAGTCCGACCGCCCGGCGAAAAATGCCGAACTGCGAAACCGATTTCGCACCGCAAAGCCTCCCCGTCCCCCGATCGCGATCATCCGACGCCTCATCGAGGAGCGCTCATGCCCAGGACGATCTCTCCGCTTTCCGAAAAGGCGCTCTCCCGCCGAGCGCTCGCACTGCTGGCCTCCCTCGCCGCCGTCATGGTGCTGCTGTCCGCCCCACAGCCCGCCGCCGCCGACACCGGGCCCGTCGTGATCGGCGACTTCGAACACGGCACCGATCCGTGGTTCCCGGTGACGACGGGCGGCGCCACAGCGACGCTCACGACCACCACCGACACCCCCGCCGGTGGCACCGCGTCCGCCCGTGTCCAGGCCAACGCGCCGAGCGGAACGGTCGAGATGGCGCGCGCCGTCCCGTCGGTCGACCTGCGAAGACTCGACCTCTCGGTACGCAGCGCCCAGCTGACCGGCCTGGTCCTGCGCCTCGTCGACAGCACCGGGCAGGCGCACCAGCAGACCCTCACGCTCTCCCCCGGCACGCAGTGGCAGAAGCTGTCGGTCACCACCTTCGCGGGTGGAGCTCAGTACGTTCACTGGGGCGGCGCCAACGACGGTGTGTGGCACGGGCCGCTGACGCAGATCTCGCTGCTGATCGACGCGTTCCGCATCTCTCCCGGCCCCGCCGTGGCGCTCGACGTCGACGACGTCATCGCCCAGGGACCGCCACCCCCGCTCGCCGTCAGGCCGACCACGCTCGGCAACGCCTTCACCACCGGCGACACCGTCTCGTTCGGCGTCGACACGGCCGCAACCTCCCTCAGTTGGTCGGCGCGGGACGCGTCCGGGGCCGTCGTCGCCGCCGGCTCCGGCACCCCGGCGCAGCTCGGGAACACCATCTCCCTCGGCACCCTGGGGACCGGCTGGTACACGGTTGACATCGCCGCCGTCCAGCCCGATGGCACCACCGTCAACGGCGGCACGGACGTCTCGGTGTTGCCCGCGACCACGCTGCGGGAACGGCGCATCGGTGCCGCGACCCACTACGGCGGGAGGTGGCCGACGGCCTCCGCACCCTTGCTCGGGAAGGCTGGTCTCGGCTTCGCTCGCGACGAGGCGTACTGGTCGGAGGTCGAACGGGTCAAAGGCACGTACGCCTTCCCCGCGCGCGTGGAGAACGCCAATGCGGCGCTACGCGCGAACAGCGTGGACTTCCTGCAGGTCCTCGACTACGGCAACGCGCTCTACCACCAGGGAGAGGCGCCCGCGACCGATGAAGGGCGAGCCGGTTTCGCCGGGTACGCCCAGGCCTCCGTCGATCACTTCGGCACCGCGCGCGCGGCGTACGAGGTGTGGAACGAGTGGAACATCCGCGACGTGACCGGACCCGCGGGGGCGACGCCGCAGAACTACGTCGCGCTGCTCGCCGCGACGGCCACGAAGGTGAAGGCGACGCATCCGGACGCGACACTGGCCGGGCCTGCCCTCGCGCCAATGAACGACTGGCAGGGCTGGCTCGACGGCTTCATCGCCGCCGGCGGCCTCGACCACATCGACGCGTTCTCGACCCACCCGTACAACTTCACCGCCGAGCCGGAGGCGTTCCGGACCCACGTGGCGATCCTGCGGCAGAAGTTCGCCGCGGCGGGGCACCCCGACATGCCGATCTGGTTCACCGAGCACGGCTGGTACACGACGCAGAACCCACCCGGCGTAGCGCCCGGCGTACAGGCACGCAACCTCGCGCGCGCCCAACTCCTGGGCCTCGGCGACGGGATCGGGCGCTACACCGTCTACGACTTCAAGGACGACGGCACGAACCCGGCCGATGCCGAGCACAACTTCGGGATGATCCGCAACGAGGTCGACGCTCGTGGTGCGTACGTCCCCAAGCCCGCATTCACCGCCGCGGGCGTGCTCACTCGCCAGACGGCGGAGCGCCCCGTACGCGCGGTCATGTCGCTCGGCACCGGCCGCTACGGAGTCGAGTTCGGCCCGCGTACGGGCGAATCCGCCGACACGCGGATGCAGGCGCTGTGGGCACTGACGCCGCAGACGTGGAGCGTCCAGGCGACCGGCGCGGTAACGGTCACCAACCTCTACGGCGGCACCACTGTCCTTGAGCCAGACGCCGACGGACGGGTACACGTCTCCGTGGGTGCGGAGCCGATCTATCTGCAAGGCGCACTGGGCCAGGTGGCGACCACCTCGCCGTTCTCGCTGGCCGTCACGGGTGCCGTCGGTGCAAGCGCGCCGGATGCCACCTGGCACATCGCCAACCCGGGGACGGCGGCCCGCACCCTCTCGCTCGTCTCCGACGGGCTGACCACGCAGGCGACCGTGCCCGCCGGGGCGACGCAGGACGTCGCGGCGGCGCTCGCACCCGCTCAGGTGGGGCAGCGCACCTGGACCGCGGTCGTACGGGAGGGAGGTCACGCGATCGGCGTCCTCACCGCCGCCGCGCAGGTCGTTCCCGCATTGCAGCTGACCGGTGAGCACGCGCTGAGCGCTGCCGGCACGGACGTGCTGCGGCTCAAGGTTCTCAATCGCAGCACGCACGCGGTACGCCTCGACGGCGTCACCTGGACCGTCGGCGGTTCGAGGGGAACAGCGCTGGCCGATGCGCAGGTGGCAGGCGGAGCCACGGCCGTACAGGATGTTCCGCTCACCGCCTTCGGTGCGTGGTCGGCGACCGTCTCCGGACCGGCGACCGACACCGCGAGCGGCGTCGTCGTGGCGGCGAGTTCGGTGGGGGTGGACGTCCCGTACCAGCCGGTGAAGATCGACGGCGTGGTGGACCGCGCCCTGGAGAAGCTCCCGGCCCAGACGCTGGGCAAGGACGAACAGGTGATCACCGGATGGAAGGGCCCGCAGGACCTCAGCGGAAGCCTGTGGATCACACACGACGACAGTCGGCTCTACCTCACCGCGCAGATCGTCGACGACGTCCAGGCACAGCCCGCGAGAGATGCGGCCATCTGGCAGGGCGACAGTCTCCAACTCGGGTCGTCCCCCGGCTGGCCGGGCGAAAGTGGGCGCCCCGTCGGCGAGGTCGGCACCGCCCTGACCGACGCGGGACCGGTCGACCTCACCCGATGGCTACCCGTCAGTGGCGGGACGGACGGCATCGCGACCATGGTGAAACGGGACGAGAAGACGAAGACGACCACCTACGAGCTGGCAGCGACGTGGACGGCGCTCGGGGTCGACCCGGCCAATCGCATCATGGCCGCCACCATCGCGATCAACGAGAATGACGGGTCGGGCCGCCGCGGCTGGAGCACCTGGGGCAAGGGTGTCGCCGAAACGAAGGATCCGAGCCTGTTCCACGCCCTGCGGCTCATGCCTCCCGGCGGTGACGAGGTGGACCTGTCGACACAGGCGCGTACGGTGTGCCTTGCGTCCGGTGGCGCCGTCGCGGTCGACGTGACGAACCGGGAGCTGCTGGCAGCCGCTGTCCGCATCACCACTCCATGGGGTCGCAAGGAGTTCCGCGATGTGCCGCCCGGTACGCGGGTCTCCGAGACCTTTCCCACCGGGTCGGTATCGCTTCCCGCCGGGAAGGTGACCGTGGATGCTTCGGTCGTCGCCGCGAGCGGCCAGCCGTCCTACCAGGTGCGGCAGGTGCCCTACCCGCCGATCCACTGCCCCTGACCGAGCCACCCGGACGACGGCGGAGAGGCCGCCCCTCTCCGCCGTCACCCTTCAACACAGTCACAAGCCAGCCGGCTGGCCGCGGCACGGCTCGCCCCGGGCCCGCTACATCGCGGTGGCGGGCGAGGGAGGGCGGTCCGAGAGCAGGCCGCGTGCCGCGCGCACCTGGCTGACCGAGCGGCTCAGCGCCCCGGCGATCCGCTCCTCGAGTCCGGGGCCGAGCCGCGCGATCGGGATGGACAGGCTCACCGCGTCGACGGCCGGGCTGTGCAGGGGTGCCGCCACCGCGAAGCACGCCAGGCCCTCGGTGTTCTCCTGGTTGTCGATCGCGTAGCCACGCTCGCGGGTGGCCGCCAAATCCTCGTACAGGGCATCGGGGTCGGTGATCGTGTCCGGGGTCAGGGCCGCCAGCGGCCAGCTCAGCAACCCGCGAACGGCCTCGTCGGTGCGCTCGGCGAGCAGCACCTTGCCCAACGCGGTGGCGTGCGCCGGCAACCGCCGGCCGATCGCGCTGTAGAGCCGCAACGGATGCACCGATTCCCGTTTGGCCATGTAGACGACGTTCGGGCCGTCGAGGCGGCCGAGGTGCACGGTCTCGCCGAACTGCTGGGACAGATCGTCGAGCACACCGGCCAGCAGGCTCACCGTGTCGTCGGTCTCCAGGTAGGCGGCGCCGACCTGGAGCGCACGCACACCCAGCCCGAATCGGGTTCCGGTTTCGTCGGCCTCGACCCAGCCGCGCTGCATCATCGTCCGCAGGATGCCGTGCAGGCTGCTCTTGGGAATGTCCAGCGACCGCGCCAGGTCGACCAGCGACCGCCGATGCCCGGAAGCGGCCAGGGCTTCCAGCACCTCCAGCGTGCGGTCGGCCGACTTGACCGGTTGGAACCTCTCCCCCGACATCACGCCGCCACTGTAGCGGCATTGACATGGGGCGCGGCATCGCTAGGGTCACATACATGACCGATATTCATCCTCGTGAACAAACGCCGAGGGGCTCGAGGGCCGTGGAGGCCATCGCCGCCGGCCGGATCCTTCCGGTTGTCGTCCTCCACGACGCCCGGGCCGCCGCCCCCTTGGGAGCCGCGCTGATCGCTGGCGGCGCCCGGAGTGTGGAGGTGACCTTCCGCACCGACGCGGCCACCGACGCCATCGGCGCCCTGTCCGGCAACCCCGACCTTCTCGTCGGAGCCGGCACCGTGCTGACCACAGCCCAGGTCGACCGGGCCGTCGAAGCCGGGGCCCGGTTCGTCGTCAGCCCCGGATTCAGTCCTGCCGTCGTCCACCACTGCCAGGCGCTGGGCATCCCCATCTTCCCGGGCGTCGCGTCAGCGACCGAGATACAGATGGCACTCGACGCGGGCCTCGACACGGTGAAGTTCTTCCCCGCCGAACAGCTCGGCGGAGTAGCGATGATCAAAGCCCTGGCAGCGCCCTTCCGCTCGGTGCGCTTCATCCCGACCGGCGGCGTGAACCCCGCAAACCTGCGCGACTACCTCACCCAGCCCGCCGTCCTCGCGGTCGGCGGCACCTGGATGGTCGCCCCCGACCTGATCACCGCCGGCAGATGGGACGAGATCACCGACCTGACCGCCGCGGCCGTGTTCGCCGCCCGGGAATGCTGACGAGGAGCCATGCCGCCGTTCGACCTACGCCCCGCTGAGCAGTGCCGCCACGACCTGGTCTCCCTCGGTGAGGTCATGCTCCGTCTCGACCCGGGCGAGGCGCGGGTCCGCACCACCCGCACCTTCCGCACTTGGGAAGGCGGCGGCGAGTACAACGTCGCCCGCGGACTGCGCCGCTGCTTCGGGCTACGTACCGCCATCGTCACCGCGCTCGCCGACAACGAGGTGGGCCGACTGATCGAGGACCTGATCCTGCAGGGCGGAGTGGACACCTCCTTCATCAGCTGGATGCCCTACGACGGCGTCGGCCGCGCCGTGCGTAACGGGCTCAACTTCACCGAGCGCGGGTTCGGCCTACGGGGCGCCGTCGGCACCTCCGACCGCGGCCACACCGCCGCCAGCCAACTGCGACCGGACGACGTCGACTGGGACCACCTGTTCGGCGAGCTCGGGGTGCGGTGGCTGCACACCGGCGGCATCTACGCCGCGCTGTCGCAGACCGCCCCGGACACCATCGAAGCGGCGATGACCGCCGCACGCCGGCACGGGACGATCATCTCGTACGACCTGAACTACCGGCCCAGCCTCTGGAAGGCGATCGGCGGGCAGACCCGCGCCCAGGAAGTCAATCGGCGGCTCGCTCGGCACGTCGACGTGATGATCGGCAACGAGGAGGACTTCACCGCCAGTCTGGGCTTTGCGGTGCCCGACACCGACGAGAGCCTGTCCGAGCTGAAGGTGGCCAACTTCCAGCAGATGATCGAAGACGTCACCAAGGACTACGACAACTTCCGGGTCGTCGCCACCACCCTGCGAACCGTGCGCACCGCCACCATCAACGACTGGGGGGCCATCGCCTGGTCCGCCGACACCGGCTTCGTCGAGGCGACCCACCGCCCCGGCCTGGAAATCATGGACCGGGTGGGCGGCGGCGACAGCTTCGCCTCCGGTCTGATCTACGGCCTGCTGGAGCTCGGTGACCTGGCCACTGCGATGGAGTACGGCGCGGCCCACGGCGCACTGGCCATGACCACACCGGGCGACACCTCGATGGCCAGCCACAAGGAGGTGGAGGCGCTCATCCGAGGGACCGGCGCCCGCGTCCAGCGTTGACCCAGATGGCCGGACCGCCCAGTGCCGCTGACAGCGACGACCGTCGGCCTCGCCGAGCCGGTCGGCGATGACACGCCGTACGCGCGGCCAGCCAGGCGGCCCCGACCTCGCCCGGCACCGCGACAAGCACCAGCGCCGGCCATCGGCGGGTGAGTCGCCGGCGGACCGCGTCCGGGAAGATCCGACCGGCGGTGAGGACACTGCGGGCGAGCACGATCGGCGTGGTGTCGGCGCGCTCGCGGACCGCGGTGACGGAGGCTACCAGCCGATCGGCGGCCGAGGTTCTCGCCTAACTGCGAGGGACGAGCGTGGGGCGCTGTAGTTGTACGGAGATGGTTGTCAGGCCGACTCGCAGGTTGGCGAGGCGGGCTAGGTGGTGGGCGATGATGGTGGTGATCAGGGCGGGAATGGCGCTTGCGAGCAGCAGGGTGGCTCGGGCGCCGAGGTGCTCGGTGAGGAGGCCTAGTGCAGGCCCGCCTGCACATCCGCTGCCGAGGAAGACGAACAGGTGGGTGCCGATCACGCGGCCGCGGAGCGTGTCGGTGGTGGTCAGTTGTACTAGGGATTGTGCTGAGGTGAGCAGGGCGAGGTAGGTCGCTCCGACGGCAGTGAGGAGCAAGGCCAGGATGGTCTGGGTGTGCGCGGCCGCTGCCAGGAGGAGTGCCAGGGCGAGCAGCATCGCGGAGCCCGCGATGGTGCGCAGGCGAAGCGGGCGTGTTCGACGGGCGGTGAGGAGGGCACCGAGAAGTGAGCCGGCCGCCAGGGAGATGCTGAGCAGTGCTACCCCTGTGGGTCCGGAGTCGAACTCGTCTTTCGCGAACGTCGTTAGCGTGGCCGGCAGGTTGACCATGAAGAACCCGAACGATCCCACGATCAGTGATGGCCACAACACGGTCGGCGTGCGAATCGCGTAGCGGAGTCCCTCGCGGACTCCAGTCCGTGGTGCTGCACTGACGTGGGTCCGACTGGTCGCACTTGGCAGCCGTGCTGCAACGGTGGCGGGGACCACGTAGGCGATGGCGGCGGCGCCGAAGGCATAGTCCGTGCCGAAGGTGACCATGAGAACGCCACCCAGTGCGGGGCCGATCATCGCGCCGAGTTGGAAGGCCAGCGAGACGAGGCTGATTGCGTTGCGCAGGTGGCTGGCTTGAACGGTTTCGGTGAGGAACGAATGGCGGGCTGGGCTGTCGATGGCGTAGACCACGCCGAGTGCAATCGCGAGGCAGGTGACTTCCCATACCTCCACATGGCCGCTGGCGGTGAGCATGGCGAACGCCGCCGCTAGCACACATTTCGCGCTGTTGGTGACGAGCACGATCCGACGGCACGGGAAGGTGTCGGCGATCGCGCCGCCGTGCAGACCGAGCAGGAGCGTCGGGAGCAACTGGGCGGCTGTCACGAGGCCTACTGCGGAGGGGCTGTTGGTCAGTGTGAGGACGAGCCAGTTCTGGGCGAGTAACTGCATCCAGTAGCCGGTTCCGGCAGCGAGCCATCCAACCAGCAGCATGCGAAAGGTGCGGTTCTCCATGGAGGCGAAGGCGCGGGGATAGCGAGCTGGGGTGGTGGCGGGAGGGGCGGGCTCCGCGGTGCTCATGGGGTCCTTCTGAGAGGCGTCGGTTCGTCCGATCCTCCCCCGCGACGACATATACTTGGATCCAATCGCTGCGATAACTCCGATTGGGTTCAGTAATGACTCTGAGAGGACCTCGGGGAGGAACCGGTGTATGACCCGGAGCTGCTGCGCACGTTCCTCGGCGTCGCCGAGGGGCTGAGCTTCACTGCAGCCGGACGAAGGTTGGGACTCAGCCAGCCCACGGTGAGCCAGCACATTCGCCGACTCGAGGAGCAAGTCGGCCGCGCACTGTTCGTCCGCGACACCCGCAGCGTGACGCTGACGGCTGATGGAGAGGCGCTGGTCCCGTTGGCCCGCGACATCCTCGCCGCCCACGAACGCGCCGTCGAACACTTCACCGGTCCGACCCTCGCCGGCCGGTTGAGGTTCGGTGTCACCGACGACCTCGCCCTGACACCCCTGCCACGAATTCTCCGCAACTTCCGGCAACTCAACCCGCGAATTGGCCTCGAGCTCACCGTGCTGCAGAACGACGCCTTGTTGCGTCGCATCGAGTCAGGCCACCTCGACATGGCCTTCGTGAAGCGGAGTGCGGGCGTGCCAGCCGCGAATCAGGGCCAGCTGGTCCGCCGCGATCAGTGGGTCTGGGCCGCAGCAGAGGCCAGTCCGGTGCTGGCGCAGCCGGTACCACTGGTGGCCTACCAGAGCCCGAGCCTGAGCAGATCGATGAGCGTCGAGGCTCTTGAGGCGGCAGGTATGCGTTACCGGATCACCTGCGTGGCTCGAGGGGTCAACGGAGTCCTCGCCGCAGTCAGGGCCGGACTGGGCATCGCGGTGTTCGCACGATCCCTTCTGCCCTCGGACCTCGTCGAGCTACCCGCCTCGACCGGGCTCCCAGTACTGCCCGCTCTCGACCTGGTACTGCTGACCAATCCTCACGCTCCCGAGCAGGCCACCACCGCGCTCACATCCGCAATCTTGTCCCGCAGCATGCCGTTGACCCCCGCACCGGACTGAGCACCACCACGGTCCCGAGGGCAACCCGTGCACCAGTGCATCCTTGGGCGGCGGCTAACCTGCCCGGCCACGACACGTCCGCATCACAAGCCGAGGGGCAGGGTCTCCGCCGATCTGGTCCGCTGGTACTACGACGGCCTCGCCGCCTTGGTCGAGACCTTGTGCACGACGGCGGACGACGCCCCGGCGATGGTGTTCCTCAGGGACGCTCCGGCGCCCCGTCGATCCTGGGCGCGGCGCCAGGCCCATGAGACGACCATTCACGGCGTTGACGCGATCTCGGCCGTCCAATATCCAGATCCGCTGGAACCGACGGGCCGGCGAGCACGGGCGGAACGACAACTTCGTGTGAAGGTTTCCGCCGGATTTGCTGGTCGGCCTTGAAGCTTGTTTTCGGAAACAGATACCCTCCGATGGAAGATCCACCGTCCACCTGGGAGGTATGGACCATGCGCAAGCTGATGTCAGCGCTCGGCGCGGGGGCGCTGCTGACGGCCGGGCTGTTCGCCGGCGCCGCTCCGGCACAGGCGGCGACCTGCACCCTGGTGCAATCCGAGATCTACAACGGCGCCAACATCATCTCCTGGGCACGAGGCTTGGAGGGCTGCTCCGGCGACGTCTACTGGGAAGTGCAGTCGGGCGACAGCGGCACCTGGCAGGTCGCGCAGAGCGGCACCACTCACTACGACAACACGGTCACGAGCTACTACGGCGACGTCGATCTGCCGTGCTATCTGCGGGTCTACGCGAAGTTCGGCAGCCAGGAGAAGCTGACGCAGCCGGCGCGCAACAACAACTGCGGCGTGGGCTGAGGCGCGACGCACGACGCCGCCCAGCGGGACCATCTTGGTCGGGCGCCGAGTAGCACTCCGTACCTGACGAGACGGCCGGACCTGGAAGGTCCGGCCGTTTCGGTTGGTAGCGGGGGCAGGATAATGGTGCTCTGCTCGATGTCAGAGCGTCATGAAGCGCTCGTTCTCCGGCCGCTGGGGGCCTGGAAGCCGGTGAGGCCGGGTGTGTCGTTCGTGGTCAGGGCGATCTGGTTGAGCACCAGCCCCGCCTCGCGAGGTGCCAGCGTGATCGTGTGCTCACCGGGCTTGAGCGCCAATGCGGCCGCAGCGACGCTGGTGCTGCCGTACCAGGTTTCGAACCCGGTCTCCGGCCCGGACTTGTTCGACTGGTATCGCCATTGCCCGTCGACGAGCACGTGGTAGGAGTCGGCGTCGGCGTTGGGGTTGCTCGAGTTGACGAACAGGTAGTACGTGCCACCGGTCTGGATGTCGACGGTGAGGTCGAGCCGCGGTGGTGCTCCTGGCGCGGAGCTCCCGTTGACCTTCTGCGTCGGGCCGGCCTTGAACAACGCCTCGGCCTGGGCCGCAGAGGTGGCCAGCCACTGCGCCTTCGCGCCGGCGTCGGCCGGCGGAACGACCTGCAGGCCGTTACGAGCCAACGCCCAGCCGTGCGTCCCGTTGTTGCTGTCGGTCGCACGGGCGGAAGCGCTCTTCTCCAGCGCGTCCGCCGGATCGATGACCACCAGGCCGTCCTGCTCCAGGTACGGGCCGGTCGGCGCACCTTCTCCTCTGCTCACCGTGACAGGCACCACCCAGGTCTCACCACGGCCGTCGGTGATGGAGACCTTGGCCGTCCCGGCCCTGTGCCCGGTGATCCTGGCCTCGCCGTCCTGGACGGCGGCCGTGGCGGCGGTCTGGTTGTCCGACTTCGCGGCCACCGCGGCCGCCACGCCCTCGACCGTGCTCGTCCGGCCCACCGACGCCTGGATCGCCGGCAGCCGGTGGCCCCGGCCGCTGGGCGTGAGGAATCCGGAGAAGCCCGGCGTGCTGTTCGTGGTCAGGGCGATCTGGTTGAGCACGATCCCGGCCTCGCGAGGCGCGAGCGTGATGGTGTGTTCGCCCGGCTTGAGCGCCAGCGCGGCACCCGTGACGCTCATGCTGCCGTACCAGGTCTCGAACCCGGTCTCCGGTGCGCTCTTGCCCGACTGGTATCTCCATTGCCCGTCGACGACAAGGTGGTAGGAGTCGGCGTCGGCGTTGGGGTGGCTCGAGTTCACGAAGAGGTAGTACGTGCCGCCGGTCTGGATGTCGACGGTGAAGTCGAGCTGCGGTGGTGCTCCTGGCGCGGAGCTCCCGTTGACCTTCTGCGTCGGGCCGGCCTTGAACAACGCCTCGGCCTGGGCCGCGGAGGTGGCCAGCCACTGCGCCTTCGCGCTGGCGTCGGCCGGCGGGACGACCTGCAGGCCGTTACGAGCCAGCGCCCAGCCGTGCGTGCCGTTGTTGCTGTCGGTCGCATGGGCGGAGGTACTGTTCTCGACCGCGTCGGCCGCGTCAAGGACGACCAGGCCGTCCTGCTCCAGGTACGGGCCGACCGGCGCACCGTCCGCCCGCCGCACCGCGACGGTCAGCACCCAGGCCTCGCCGCCACCGGCGGTGATGGAGACCTCGGCTCGCCCGGCCCTGCGTCCGGTGATGCTCACCGCACCGTCCTTCACCGCGACCGACACGGCGGTCTCGTTGTCCGACTCCGCGGCCACCACGCCCGCCACACCCTCGACCCTGCTCGTCCGGCCCACCGACGTCTCGATCGCGGGCAGCCGGCGAAGCTGCGGCATCACGCCGGGAAGTGCCGCCACGGTCGCCGCCTGGGGTGCGGCGATGTTGTTCGGGCTCTCGGGCGGGCCGACCAGGCCGTCGCCGACGGCGCCGTCGCGAGTCTCGATGATGATCCGGTCGAAGAGGATCGCGGTGTCCGAGCGGTAGACCATCAGGTCGTGCCAGCCCGGCGTGGTCACCTCGACGGTGAAGGTCAGGGGTTCGATCCCGTGCATGATGTTGAATCCCCAGGGGCTGGTGCTCGTACCGGCGACGGAGTTGCCGCGCAGCAGGCTGGGGACCTGGTTGTCGAGCCCGACGGCCGTGCGCGCGGTGCGCGGCGTGCCGTTGTCCTCGGTGCCTTCGTTCAGCGTCGGAATTCGGTAGAAGGTCCCGGTGAACCTCCCGGTGGAGGTGAAGTGGACCCGGTATCTCAGGCGGGCGGTCGTCTCGAAGCCGGAGTCGACCCGGGGCGCGATCTCCGGGAAGCTGCCCATCGATGCCCCGCGCTGGCCCACGCCTTCAAGGGGGGCCCACCGGCTCCCGTCGGCGCCGGGCACGTTCTCGGAGAAGTGCTCGGCCTCGAGGGCCACGTATCCGTTGGCCTCCAGGTGCGCCGGCTCGGCGACCCGGCGCAGGTCCACGGCGGCCCGCTTCGCGTCGACCGTGAACGTCGCGACCGGGTCGCCGGCCTTGGCGCCGTCGGCGGCGTTGAAGACCCGGATCGTTCCCGTCGTGGCCGGGTGGTCCTTGGCGACCGTCACCGTCACTCGGTGCTCTGTCGCGGTCGTGCCTGAGCGCTGAGACAGGGTGATCCACGCAGCGTCCGCCTCGGCGATCCACTCCTGCGGCTTGGCGACGTCGTCGCGGGAGAACACGTCGAAGAACCGCTTGTCATCGGGCGCCGCCGAGTTGAACGTCAGCGTGCCGCGCCCGGGCTCCTTGCTCCCCTCGGCGGCGGCGCCCACCGCATCGGTCGGTGCGGCCACCCGGGCATACCGGTCGTTGGTGAGCATGATGGCGCCCTCGTTCGGAAAGCCTTCGGGATGGCTGTGGCCGATGGCGTGGTCCCACTTGCCGTCGCTGATCGTGTTCCAGTAGTCCTCGTCGGCGAGGATGCGCTCACGGGCCTGCTTCGAGAGCAGCTCGTAGCTGCCCGCGCTGGCGTAGCGGCCTTGGGCGGCGGCGAGCTGGTTCTTCCAGTAGTAGCCGATCTGCTCCGCCATGTTGCGGTAGGACCGGACCCGGTGGAGCACCTGCTGATAGAACGCGGAGCGATAGCGCGGGTCGAGCTTCGCGGAGACGCCCTCGAGAATCCTCACCAGCTCATTGGACTCGTTGATGTAGCGCTGGAGTTCATCCCCGTCCGAGGTGGCGCTGAACGGGAAGACCTGACCGGCGTGGATCCTGCCTGAGTTCGCGTTGGAGGAGTTGATCTCCCCCCAGAACTCGGCGCGCTTGGTGTTCTCGAGCGCGTCGAACCTTTTCAGCGCGTCGGCGACCACGGCGGCGTTGTTGCCCCTCAGCCGGAAGTCTCGCTGCACGTGCTCGGTGAGGAACCTGCTGCCGATGTTCGTGTCGTCGTAGCCCTCGACGTCCCACGCGAGCTTGGCGAACAGGTCGAGCTTGATCTCGCCGGGCTTGATGTCCCCGACGTTGAGGATCCAGTAGCGCCCCGCACCGGAGTTCCACGCCCGACGCAGCTGCTGCACCATCAGGGACATCGGCGTCGAGTTCAGCCACAGGTAGCTCTTCGGCTCGCCCCAGTAGGAGATGTGGTAGTAGACGCCGTTCCCGCCGGACCGGGCGGCTTCTGTCCGCGTGGGCACCTGGCGCAGATAGCCCTGGTTGTCCTCGGCCCACATCAGGGTCACGTCGGCGGGGATGTGGTCCTTCAGCCCGGCGTTGTAGAGGTCGTTCATCTCCTTGTAGGGGATGAACACCTGCGGCACCGCGTCGGCGCTGCCGTAGACCGCTGCGATCAGCGTGCGCTGCTCGCGAATGACGTCGGCCTCCATCTCGACCTTGTCCTTGAACCCGTACGGGTTACCGGGTGTGAACACCGGATCGCTGTCGTGCACGCCGCGGATACCCAGGGCAAGGATGTTCTCGAAGTCGGCGTTGGCGACCACCCGCTGGCGCCAGTACTCCAGGATCGCGGGCTTGTTGATCGAATAGTCGAAGGCGGCCACGGCGTCCGCGCCCTTGATGTGGAGCGCGTCCTTGTTGCGGTCGTACCACTGTCGCCACTCGCCCTCGTTGTTGCGCAGCATCAGCTCCGCGTGAGACGAGGACGCGACCACACCGAACGCTGCCGCCTCGCGAGCGTTGATCGGCGTCCCCGTGTCGTACGTCCCGGTGTCGGTGACCGCGTTGAACGCCCTCGAGGCCAGGTGCATCGCCGGCCACAGCGTGTTCAGCCTCAGCCGCAGCATCAGCTCGAAGACATGCCGGTAGAAGTTGACATCAGGCGTGCCGTTGCCGGTGGGGAACTTCCTCTTCGCCCACGCGACGGTGCGTTCCTCATCGTTGATGAAGAATCCGCGGTACTTGACGTCCGGCCCGTCGTCGACCCGGGTCTTACCTCTGACGTCGATGTCGTCGCGCTGCTTGACCGGCACGTCGCTGTACCAGTACCACGGCGAGACGCCGATCTCCTCGGAGATCGAGTAGACCCCGTAGATCGTCCCGCGGGCATCGCTGCCCGCGATCACCAGTGCGTTGTCGACCCCGGGGACCGGGTTCTTGACGGTCTTGGTCGCGTACGCCTCCCACTTGCCCTTGATCCCGGCGGCCTCGTCGAACTTGCCGGCTGCGACGATCTCGTCGATCAGCCAGCTCTGACCGATCTGGCCGACGATGATCGCGTTCTGCTGACCCGCGGCCTGGGTCAGCAGGGCCGGCAGCTTGCTCTGGTCGGCCTTCGCCAACCGCGCTTCCTTGGCCGACTCGTCGTCGACGAACAGGCTCTGCACCTCACCGGGATCGATCGCCCCGGTCACCATGGCGACGTCCTGGCGCAGGTCCTGAACCGCGCGGCGCACCTGCGTGTAGTCCCGGTCGGCGTGGTCGCCGCCGTAGGACGGGTCGATCAGGATCGGTGAGGTCGTGTGACCGTTGAAGATGGTGAAGTCACCCGACGATGCGTGCGCCGGCGCCACCCCCACCGACGTCAGGGACGCGGCCAGCACAACGCCGGTCACGACAGCCGCGAACCATCGCCTGGCCCGACTGCGCTTGCCGTGTTGCACACCTCGACCTCTTAGCCCGGGCTGCGACATCCCTCGCTCCTCTCGTCCGACACGGTCACCGTGCGGCCGGCACGGTCGCAACCTAGGAACCAGGTGACAACTTCTGCAAGGTGTTGCCAGAATTGCCATTGTCGTGTCTAGATGCGTTCGTGGAGCCCACCATCTTCGACGTCGCGCAAGCTGCCGGCGTGGCCGCATCGACGGTCTCCCGGGCGTTCAACAAACCCGGCCGGGTCAACGAAGCGACGCGACAGCGGATAGTCGCTGCCGCCGCACAGCTCGGCTACCAGCACAGACCGCAGAACCGCGCCCTTCCGGGTCCACGCCACCGCACCATCGCCATGGTGCTGTCCGACATCACCAATCCCCACTTCTTCGAACTGATCCGCGGCGCGGAGCAGCGCGCGAAGGCGTCCGACATCACGCTCGTGATCGTCAACGCCGAGGAGTCCCGCCGCATCGAGGAGAACCAGATCCGCGACCTGGCCTCCAGCGTGGACGGATTCCTGCTGGCCTCCAGCCGACTCCGCGACGAGATCCTGCGCGACCTCGCCAAACTGCACCGGATCGTCCTGTTCAACCGAGAGCTGCCCGGGTTGACCAGCGTCACGTTCGACACCGCCGCAGGCTGTCAGCAGATCCTGGAACACCTGGCCTCGCTCGGGCACCAGAACTTCACCTACTGCGCCGGGCCACCCAGCTCCTGGATGGGTGCGGCGCGCTGGGCGGCACTGAGCGCCGGCGCCGAAGCACACGGTCTGACGGCACACCGGATCGGTCCGTACACCCCCAACGTCGCCAACGGCGGGGCCGCCGCCGACGGAGCACTACGCACCGATGTGACGGCCGTCGTAGCCCACAACGACCTCCTGGCGATCGGCATCATCCGACGCCTCGCCCAGCGCGGTGTCCGAGTCCCGGCCGACATCAGCGTGATCGGATTCGACGACATCTTCGCCGCCGACTTCGTCCATCCCTCGCTGACCACCCTGGCTGGACCCGGCTCGCACGCCGGTCGGCTCGCGGTAGAGCTCGTGATCGAGCAGTTCGCCGCACGACAGGGCGAGGGCGAGGCGATCCGTCTGCCCACCGAGCTGGTGCTTCGCGAGTCGTCCGGCCCAGCCGAACGCCGCGCCTGAGCGGCGCGGCCGCGGCGAACGCGACGAGCGCCTGCAGACCACCAATACCAACGGAAACCTCGACGCCTTCTTCGACGTGGCTGTACCAGAAGGGCAAGCCGGCCTCCTGATGAACGTGCGGCGGCTGGGTGACCACCAGCCCGACCAGTGCCGCAGCGGGCTCGGGGGCGGGTGGCCGGATCCGGCCGATTTCGCCGGCAAGGGTTGTAGCCGCCATCGGTGCCTTTGTAGCGTGACCCGGATCCTTGAATCGATTCACGTTCGCCCCGAACCGCGAGGCATCGTCCCGCCCGCCCGAGGAGAGGCGCAGTGATGACCGAAGAACGCAGAATCAGCCGACGCACTGTCCTGCGGGGAGCCGGCGCGCTCGCCGCCGCTCCGTTGATGGCCCAGGTCCTCGCCGCGGAGGCCGCAGCGGCGCAGGTGCCCCCGCAGCCCGGACCGCGCATCGACCGGCGAGCGGTGGTCTCCCGCCACCCGGTCGTCCGGTACGCCAACGACCGGGAACTGCCGGTCCAGGTGGGCAACGGCCGGTTCGCCTTCGGCGCCGACGTCACCGGCCTGCAGACGTTCGTCCCGTTCTCCACCCTGTCCGACTGGGGCTGGCACAGCGACGCCCTGCCGCCGGGGAAGACCATCGCCGACTACAAGGGCACGGTCTGGAACACCTACGGCCGGCCGGTCTACTACTGGACCGGCGACAAGAACGAGCCGGAGCTGCACAACTGGCTGCGGGGCAACCCGCACCGGATCAACCTGGGCCGGATCGGCCTGCACCTGCTGAGGGCCGACGGCACCGAGGCCACCGAGGCCGACCTCACCGACACGGTGCAGCGGCTGGACACCTGGACGGGGGTGCTGCACAGCAGCTTCCGGCTGGACGGGCATCCGGTCACCGTGGAGACCTCCTGCCACCCCGGCATCGACGCGGTCGGCGTCCGGATCACCTCGCCCCTGGTGGCGCTCGGCCGGCTCACGGTGTTCCTCGACTTTCCCTACGCGACCGCCGCCGGGCAGGACAAGTTCTCCGCCCCGTACGTCGGTTTCTGGGACCGGCCGCAGGCACACACCACGACCCTGTCCTCCCGCGGCAACGCCGGCGCGACGATCACGCACGTCCTGGACGAGACCGAGTACCAGGTCGCACTCACCTTCACCGCCGGCGCGACGGTGACCCGGGAGGACCCGGCGCGGCACCGCTACCGGATCACCGGCGGGCGCTCCGAGGGGCTCGACCTCACCTGCCACTTCGCACCGGAGGTGGACCGGGCGGCCCCACCAGCCGCCGAGGTGTCGGCGCAGAGCGCGTCCTGGTGGCCCCGCTTCTGGCACACGGGAGGGGCGGTCGACCTGTCCGGCAGCAGCGATCCCCGGTGGCGGGAACTGGAGCGGCGGATCGTGCTCAGCCAGTACCACCTGGCCGTCAACGAGGCGGGCAATGAGCCGCCGCAGGAGTCGGGCCTGGTGAACAACGGCTGGTACGGCAAGTTTCACATGGAGATGTACTGGTGGCACGCCGCGCACTACGCGCTCTGGGACCGGTGGCCGCTGCTGGACCGCAGCACCGACATCTACTCCCGGTTCCTGCCGCGCGCCCGGCAGCTCGCCGCCGAGCAGGGTTTCCGGGGCGCCCGGTGGCCGAAGATGACCACCGCGGTCGGTGACGCGACCGGACGCGAGTCGCCGAACGTGCCGACCGCCCTGCTGCTCTGGCAGCAGCCGCACCCGATCTTCCTGGCCGAACTCGACTACCAGGCCCACCCGACCCGCCGGACGCTGCTCAAGTGGCAGACGGTGATCTTCGAGAGCGCCGAGTTCATGGCGTCGTTCGCCCACGATGACGGCACCGGCCGTTACGTCCTAGGGCCGCCGCTGATGTGCGCCAACGAGCGCAACCCCGCCGGGGCCACCACGAACCCGACCTTCGAGTTGTCGTACTGGCGGTTCGGGCTTCGGGTCGCCCAGCAGTGGCGCGAACGCCTCGGTTTGGGCCGCGACGCGCGCTGGGACGACGTGCTCACCCGGCTGGCGCCGCTGCCCGTGCAGGACGGCCGGTACGTGCTCTACGAGGGTGTGCCGGACATGTGGACCCGGTTCAACACCAACCACCCCGACCCGGTCGCCCCGTACGGCATGCTGCCCGGCGACGGCGTGGACGTCGAGACCATGCGGGCGACCACCGCCAAGGTGTACGAGACGTGGCCGGTGACCGACCTGTACAGCTGGGACTTCCCGCTGCTGGCGATGAACGCCGCCCGCCTCGGCGACCCCGTACGGGCGGTGGACTTCCTGCTGCACGAGCGGCTCGGCTTCACCGACACCGGGCTGCCGGCCAGTGGCAAGAAGGGCGTCCCTTCGCCATACTTCCCGGCCGCGGGCGGGCTGCTCTACGCCGTCGCGATGATGTGCGCGGGCTGGGGTGACTCCCCAGACGTGCCGGGCGGGGCGGCCGGGGCGGCCGGCGCCGACGGCACCGCACCCGGGTTCCCGGAGGGCTGGGTGGTTCGGTGGGAGGGGCTTGCTCCGGCGTTGTGACGGACGGTCGGGGGGGGGGGGCGGCGTCGCCGGGGCCCCCCCCCCCCCCTGCCCCCCCGCTAACCCCCCCCCCCGCCCCCCGGGGGGTGGGGAAGGTGAGCCGCGGATTATAGGGCCGGGCGGGCCGAAGTGGCCCCCNTACGGGCGTGGGGGGGGGGGGGGGGGGGGGGGGGGGGGGGGGGGGGGGGGGGGGGGGGGGGGGGTTTGGGGGGGGGGGGGGGGGGGGGGGGGGGGGCGCCCCCCCCCCCCCGCCCCCGAGTTCACTCCTCGATCGCCCCGCCCACTGCCCGCAGGTGTTTCCGGAAGGTCAGCGCCGGATTCTCGGCCCGGGCGGCCAGATGTGCCCCGAGGCTGATCTGAGCGGACGGCGGTTCCCCGGCCCACCTCCGGTCGGCCTGCCGTCGCTCCGCGTCTCTGATCGACTCGGCGAGGTCGAACACCTCCCCCACCCGGTCGGCCGGCACGACCAGCGCGCCGTCCTCGTCGGCCAGCGCACCGTCGCCGGCGTCGACCGTCCACGGGCCCACCCGTGCCCAGTGCACCGGGACGCCGGCCCGCAGGCAGGCGTCGGCGACGTGGGCGGTGGTCAGGTCGCCGGACCGCCGACGCAGCATCTGCGGGATCGACCTTCGAGGACGAGGCGGCGCCTGGCCGCACGGATCGGGGCGCGAGATCGTCTCCCGGGTGGCCGCGCGGTTCGGTGCGGCCACCCGGGGAGAATGGTCAGGGACTTCAAGAGGTGCCTGTGTCGGCGGCCACGTGGTAGACGATCGTGTTGATGTTGATTCCGTTGAACAGGTTCAGCGCGACATAGTGACGATCGGTGTACCAGTACTGGTCGTCGTTCAGGGTGATCGTGCCGCTCGTGAAGGAGCCGTCCGCGTTCATGGTCACCGGAATCGCCGTGCCACTCCTGTCCACGAAGATGCGGGCCGTGCCGCCGCTTACAAAGCCGGGATATGTGGCCAGGTCGACCTGGCCGGTGATCGTGAAGCTGTGTCCGGAGACCTTGTTGATCACATTCGGGTTGCTGGTGCTCACCGGTGTCAGTTGCACGGTCTGATCACCTGCGTGAGCTACCGTCTCGTCCAGGACGTTCAGCGGTGTCGTGTGGTAAACCGTCTCCGCTCCGGTCGACGGGTCGATGTAGGTCACATTCTCGACAACCAGGTTTTTTATGTTCTTGTTGGAGTTGAAGGCGGCCTGCAGCGTGTTGCTCGTGTGGAAGGTCGAATTCCGATAGTAGACGTTCTCCACCGGTGAACGCGAGGCTGCGCTGGAGAACTGGAACGTGGTCCTGCCTGGTGTCATCGTCGGCGCGGTGTTGACGTCGTCCAGGTAGATGTTGCGGACTGTCGGGTTGAAGATGTCGGCGCTGGGGAACGACACGGTTTCGGAGTAGTTGCTGTCGAGTTGGACCATCGCGGACCGCGCCATCTTCAGCAGGTTGTGCCGGAGATAGATCTTCTCGACGAATCCACCCCGGTACGAGTTCGTCTTGATCTTCAGGATCATCGCCAGCCCAGGTCCACCGAACTCGTTGTGTTCGATGAACACGTTCCGGATGCCTCCCGACATCTCGCTGCCCATCGAGACCGCGGCTGAGTAGGTGCCGATGTTGTCGTTGTTGTACAGCGAGTCCCGGACGATGATGTTCTCGCTTGGTTGCCGATGCAGCCTGCCGTTGACGTTTCGGCCGGCCTTGATCGCGGCACCGTCATCGCTGACCGTAACCCGGTTCCTCTCCATGACAACGTTCTTGGAGGACTCCGGGTTGGTGCCGTCGTCGTTGTTCCAGCCGGTGGCCTCGAAGTCTTTGGTCTTGTCGCTGTAGATGTCGAGGTCCCTGATGAGTACGTTCTCGGAGTTGAGCGGGTGGACGATCCAGAACGGCGTGTTCCTGATCTTCACGTCCTCGATGAGGACGTTGCGAGAGTGGTTCGTTTCGATGAAATGCGGACGGAAGGTCGACTTCATGGCCACCGCGTCTACTGGCGGCGGAACCTGCTTCACCGTGTCCCCGTCGAGCACCGGGATCGTGCTGGGCATGTGCCCGTCGTCGGTGAATATCCGCTTCCTGATCGGCACGTCCTCGAAGTTCATCTGGTTGAGGATGCCGTTTTCACCGTACGGAGCGTCGAGGCTCTTGTTCTCCACCGACGGCTCACCCCAGTAGCCCTTCTTCCACGGTCGCCAGTTCCACATGTCCTCCTGGCCGTCAAGCGTCCCGCCGCCGGTGACTGCGATGTTCGTCTGGTTGAGCGCGTAGATCAGCGGAGAGAAGTTGTAGAAGTCGGTCCCCTCATAACTGCTCAGGACGACCGGGTAGTACTCGTTGGTCTTGTTCCGCATGAACTTGACCACGGCACCGGTCTCGATCCGCAGGTTGACGTTGCTCAGGAGGGTTATCGCCCCCGAGTAGTAGGCGCCGTTGGCGTTGCGTGAACCCATGGCGGGGATGACGACGATACCGCCACCGCTCTCGTGACAGTCTCTGATCGCGGCATGAATCGCCTCGGTGTAATACCACACCTCCTGCGAGCTTGCGACCAACGGTGACGTCTTGTTCGCCGGGTTGTCGGCCTCATTACCGACGTAGAACGTCTCGGTGGCGCGTCGCACCAGGCCGGCATACTTCGGATCGGTGATGTCGCAATAGTTGTCTTTGAAGGTCGGCGTGTTGGCGTTGACCGTCTGGTCTATCTCGTTGTACTGGTCCTCGTTCCAGTACGCGCCGTCTCTTTTCTTGGCGTCCGGGTCGTAGATTGCCAACCGATAAGCGAATCGGTCCTCGCCGTTCTCGGCGGTAACCTGGAGCTTATCGCCGTCGGCGATAGCGCCCGACCGCTTCTCCTGATGATCTTTGTTCACCACGATGTGGCTTTGTCTCGACGTGTCCTTGGCGACGATCTGCGCCTTGAGCTGTTGAACGGTCACGCCGTTCCTGACAGTGATGGTCGAGGTCCCGACAGTTTTTATCATGCCGGATTCGTTCTGTTTGGCGACAACTACGGTCCCGGTGGAGCGCAGTTCCACCGTGCTCGCCTGGGATTCGACGGGATCTGCCCATGCCACGCGTGGTGCGCTTGCGACCACCAGCGCGGCCACCGCGACGACCATGACCCGTCTCCTACCTCGCCTCTTCATCGGTATGACCTCCGGTGTGCGTGTCGTTACCGTTCATGTTTCGAGGAACAGCCGAACTGATGGCTGGCGCGTTCGTCCCGCGTCATCCAGTCGGCGCGGCCAGCTCGCTGCACCGGGCCCCAAAAGGCCCGGCGAGCACGACGATCTCCGGCCTTTCCAGAGCACCGTGGGACCGAACACCACAAGACACTCTTCGGCTCGGGTCCTGGCCAGGCTCAGATCACCAGCTCCACGCCGTTCTGGCGGACGTTCTTGAGGACGAGGTCGTCGACGTACTCGACGACGTTGGGCTGGCTGGTGGCGCCGAAGTCGATGTCGGTCAGGGTCATCCCCCTGATGTGGTCGTCCGCGTAGCCGCGGAGGTTCAGCGCCCGGGTCGCGGTCCCCACGATGACGTTGCGGACGTCGATGTCGCCGACGATCGGGTTGAAGCCATGGCCGGGACCCTCCTCATAGAAGAAGTTGATGTCAATCACGGATCCGCCGACCTCCCCGATGGTCAGGTCGCGGGCATGGAAGGCCTCGATGAAGCCGCCGCGAACACTGTTGGTCTTGAACCGCAACGCGATGTTGAGGTTGGGGCTGGACATCTCGCAGTCCCGAACGAATACGTTGCGGGCACCGCCGGACATCTCGCTGCCGATCGTCACCCCGCCGTGGCCGTCGCGCATCGTGCAGCCCTCGATGAGGATGTCCTCGCTCGGCACGTTGACGCGACGGCCGTCGGCGTTCCGTCCCGACTTGATCGCGATGCAGTCGTCTCCCGTGTCGAAGGTGCAGTCACGGATGACGACCATGCGGCTGGACTCCGGGTTGCAGCCGTCATTGTTCGGCCCGTGCGAGTTGACGGTCACACCCTGCACGAGCACGTTCTCGGACAGCACCGGATGGATCTCCCACATCGGTGACCCGACGATGGTGATTCCCTCGATGAGGACGTTGCGGCAGCGGTAAGGCTCGACGAAGGACGGCCGCAGGTAGCCGCTGTCGCCGAACACCCGTTGCTCGACGGGAACTCCCTGCTCGGCCTGCGCGAACAGCGCATTCCTGGCCTCGGTCTGCCGCGGGTCACCCGGCTTCCAGCCGAACTTGGCCGCACCGCACCAGGGCCACCAGTTCTCCATGTCGGCCTGGCCATCGAGGACGCCGGAGCCGGTGACGGCGATGTTCTCCTGCTCGTACGCGTAGATCAGCGGCGAGTAGTTGTAGAGTTCGACCCCTTCGAACCTCGTCAGCACGGCGGGCAGATAGTCGGCGGGGCGCCGGCTGAACAGCACCACCGCGTCGGCAGTGACGTGCAGGTCGACATTGCTGAGCAGGTGGATCGGACCGGTCAGCCACCGACCGGCTGGCACGACCACGTGACCGCCGCCTGCGGCGTGGCAGGTCTGGATGGCCCGCTTGAGCGCTTCGGTGCAGTTGGTGACGCCGTCGCCGACGGCGCCGAACTGCCGGATGTCGTACGAGCGGTCGAGGAAGTGGGGGCGGCGCACCTTGCCGCTGATGTACTCGGCTCGGGCCCACGGGCTGCCCGGCGGCAACGGGGACGCCGCGGCGCTGCCGGACTGCAGCGCATAGGCCGCCAGACCCATGGCGCCGATGCTGCGGAGAAACGTGCGGCGGCTCGGTTGGCTCGGCATGTGCAAGTCTCCTCGGTCGGTTGACAAGTGGAGGGTAAACCTTTTCCTTGTCGTCGTCGTCTCCCTTACTCGGCAAGACCCTTCAAGAGCGGAGCGCTGCCCCGACGAGCTGCGGGGCTTCGGCCTCACAACGCGGGCACGAGTCCCACCCGGCGCACCACCCGGCATGGTGCCGGCAGCGTGGCCGCCGCCCCGTTGGTCGCCAGTGCTCTCCAACCCGGGCGGGCGCGCACGCCTAGCCGGTGCCCGGCTTCCGGCGCGATGGCGCAGGACGACACGTCGGGCAATCCTGCGAGCCAGAGTATCGAGCCATCGAAGCAGGTCGCTAGTATCTGGCCGGATGTGGCCAAATCCCGTCCTCTGTCCGGCTTCTCCGGCCATCCGCCACAGAACTGAACCGCGTCGACTCTCACGTCAGTTCCAGTTCCGCCGCGCAGCGGACGGCGTCCGAGGCGACCTGCAGCCCCGGGGGGCAGGGGCTTGGGTCACAACACGTCAGCCAGTAGGTGCCCGTACGCCTACCGCAGCTCGCGGCGGTATCCGAACACCGACGACTTCAACCCGTGCGGTCGCCCTGTTAGCGCCGTCCGCGCTGCGCCACGTACAGGTCCTCGACCGACGGTGCTGACCCGTGGGCGGCGAGCAGCGATTCCAGGTCGCCGGAGAAATCGCGGGACAACCCGCTGCTGGTGTTCTCGACGCCCTGCACGCCCAGCGTGACGCTGCGCGGCGCCACGTCGGCGATCGTGATCGCGTACTGGCGGCCGTTCGTAATGCGGACGTTCCAGTGGGTCATCCGGGCGCCGAAGAGGGGACCCGACGCGGCGGAGCCACCCACCCGCCCGTTGTTCTCGAGCGTGATGTTGGTCCGGGCGTTCTCGAAGGGCATGGCCCGGTGGGAGTCGAACGTTCCCTCGGCCATGCGGCCACCCCGGTAGACGTTTCCGGCCGACAGTCCCTCCAGGTTCAACCCGTGATGGACGGCGTCGGAGGGAACGGGGACGGTGAACCGTTCGATCTCGAAGTCTTCCACCAGGTTGTCGTTGGACTGCATGCGGCAGGCGAAGCTGTGGTGGGCGGCGCGTCCGCCGACGGTGACTCCCGTGATGGTGATCGACTTGGCGGAGGTGAGTCCGAAACCGAGGTCGCAGTTCTCCACTCGTACGTCCCGCGCCCAGCAGTCATGGACCGCCTGGAAGCACACCCCGTTCGAGCCCGGATGCCTGTTGTGCGCGGTCTGCGGGACGAGCTCGTTCCTGATCGTGAGGTGCTCGACGCCGGCGTCGTGGACGGTGGGGCCGATGGCGCGCAGCCGGGCCGGCCATCCGGGCCGGAGGTCATACTTGAGTGGCTGGGCCAGCCGGACCGTCCGCTCGCCGAGCACTGCTTCGACCCGCACCGGCCACTGCAGGGTCGCGTACTGCACGTACTGCCCGCCGGACCCGGTGACGAGTTGGGGCGCCCCGCGTGGCCAGTCGTAGTCCCGGGTGCCGGGCACGTCGCCGGCGAGATACTTCAACAGGCTCGCGTCCGGCGGGTTCTGGCACTCCAGGACGACCATGTCCCCGGCAGTCAGCCGGCTCGTGCTGGACACCATGAGGGTCCGCTGACCGCGGGAGGCGACGCCGACCTCGGCGAGCACGTCACCGAGCAGCCACCCTTCGGTTCCTGCGTAGTCCTCGGCCTCTGAGCGGGCGCGGCGCTCGGGCGAGACGAACCAGATCTGGCCGCCGGTCCAGGACCAGCGGCTGTTTCCGTTGGGCTGGCGGTTCGGCCGGTAGCCGCCCTCGAGGTGACGGGTGAAGTGCAGCACGGTGGAGTCGCGGCCCGCCCCGCGCAGCACTACTGAGGACCAGTGCATCCAGACCGGCCCGGACAGCGTGTAGGTCCCCGGCGGCACGAGGACGACTCCCCCGCCGTGCTCGCCCGCGTGACGTACGGCGGCGTTGAATGCCGCCGTGCAGTCCGTCCCGTCGGGGCGGGCGCCGAAGTCGGTGACCTTGGCGATGACCGGGGGCGTCGGCGGGCGCTCGCCGAGCCGGTAGCCGGCGGCGGACACGTCCGGCACCAGCGGGTGGCAGCCGGGAGCCTCCCGCCACTGTTGCAGGAGTTCAGTGGAGGCGTCCTTCGATGGCTCGGCGGTCTCCGCGGCCGCCGCCCGCGCCGGCCGAGCGGTGCCGGCGAGCGTCGTGGCGGCGGTGGCGGCTGCCCCCAGGCCGAACAGCCCTCGTCGGGTGATGGTGGGATGCGTGATCGGCGGCATGGCAACTCCTCCGAACCCTGCTCGTGTACGGCAAAGGATTGCAATCGTTTGCGGTGCGAGGTTCACGACACCAAAGGGCTGGCCGGCGGTCAATGCGTGACGAGACTGAAACTTGTTTCAATCGTTGATCGGCTCCCACCGAGTACGACCCGGCTCACCTGATTCGCATGAGCCGGGCCGCCCAGCGTTGCGTGACGGTCCAGGGCGCGGACGACTGCGGCTATTCCCCGGCGGCTGGGGCGTACGCCTGTTGCGGCAGGCGGTATGCCAGGTCGATCGCGGTCTCCACGGCCTCGTCCTCCGACAGCCGGTGCTCCAGGACGAGCCGGGCCAGGTAGCCGGCGTCGATGCGGCGGGCGAGGTCGTGGCGGGCGGGGATCGACAGGAACGCGCGGGTGTCGTCGACGAAGCCGGAGGTGTTGTAGAAGCCGGCGGTCTCGGTGACCAGTTCGCGGAAGCGGCGCATCCCGTCGGGGCTGTCCAGGAACCACCACGGCGCCCCGAGCCGCACCGAGGGGTACACGCCGGCGATCGGGGCGAGCTCGCGGGAGTAGACGGACTCGTCGACGGTGAACAGGATGAGCCGGAAGTTCGGGTCGCGCCCGAACGCGTTGAGCATCGGCCGCAGCGCCCGGGTGAACTCGGCGCTGACCGGGATGTCGAATCCCTTGTCGGCGCCGAAGGCGGTGTGGATGGCGGTGTCGTGGTCGCGGAGCACCCCCGGGTGGATCTGCATGACCAGGCCGTCGTCGCACGACATTCGCGCCATCTCGAACAGCATGTGACCGGCGAAGGCGGCCGCGTCGTTGTCGCGCACGCCGCCGTCGCGCGCCTCGGCGTAGATCCGCCTCGCATCGGCCTGCGGCAGGGGCTCGGCGGCGGCGGTGAGGTGACCGTGGTCGGTGGCCCGCGCTCCGGCCTGCGCGAAGGCTTCGCGGCGGTTGCGCAGTGCGGCGAGGAAGCCGTCGTAGTCGCCGGTGTCCACTCCGGAGAGCTCCTGCAGCTGCTGGAGCCGCCGGGCCCAACCGGTGGAGCCGACGTGGGTCAGGGCGTCCGGGCGGAACGTGGGTATCACCCGGGCGCCGAGGCCCGCCGCCGCGAGCCGGGCGTGGTCGTCGAGCGTGGAGGTGGCCGGATCGGTGGTGGAGATCAGCTCGATGTTGAAGGTATCGAGCAGTGCCTGCGGCCGGAAGCCGGGTTCGGCCAGGCGGGCCTCGATCAGGTCGTACAGCAGGTCGGCGGTGTCCGGGCCGGGAGCTACGTCGATCTTGAGGACCTCGACGATCTCGTGTTCGAGCCAGTAGCGGCTGGGCGTGCCGCGGAAGAGGTGCCAGTGGGCGCAGAAGCGCCGCCAGATCTGTCGAGGGTCGCTCTCGACCGCACCCCCGTCGGCCCTGGGGACGCCGAGGCTCTCCAGCGGAACGCCCTGGGACACGAGCATCCGGGTCACGTAGTGGTCCGGCACCACCAGCAGCTGCGCCGGGTCGGCGAAACGGTCGTCGTCGGCGAAGACGGCCGCGTCGACGTGCCCGTGCATGCACAGCAGCGGCAGCGCCTGCGTCGCCTGGTAGATCCGGCGGGCGACGGTGCGGATGTCGTCTCCGGCTGGCAGGGCTCGGTCGGGGTGCAGACGCAGCTGGGCCACGCAAATCTCCTTGCCGGCTAGGGCTGAACAACTCCTGCAAAGGATTGCATCGACCTCGCCCACCGACAAGGGGAAGCTGCGTCCGTCTCCCGGAAACATTCACGTAACCGAGTATTGACACAGAACTGCAATCGGTTTCAGACTGCGAGGCACGCCACGGAGCAGGGAGGTGAGCCGTGCGAGCGACGATCCGCGAGGTGGCCCGCGAGGCGGGTGTCTCGGCGTCGACGGTGTCGCGGGCGTTGTCGACGCCGGAGATGGTCAACGACGCCACCCGGGAGCGGGTCCTACGAGCAGCCGAACGACTGGGCTACGCGCCCAACCGGGCTGCCCGTGGTCTGATCACCGGCCGCACCGGCAACCTGGGACTGATCGTCCCGGACCTGACCAACCCGTTCTTCCCCAGCGTGGTCAAGGGGGTGCAGGCCAAGGCACGGGAGGCGGACTACGCCGTCTTCCTCGCCGACACCGACGAGGACCCGGCCGCCGAGATCGGGCTCGTGCGGGTCCTCGCCAAGCAGGTGGACGGCCTCATCCTGTGCTCCCCCCGAGCCCGGGAGGAGGAGATCCGCGAGCTGACCGAGCACACCACGCTCGTCATGGTCAACCGCCGCTTCGGCAACCTTCCGTCCGTCGTCTTCGACAACGCGGAGGGCGTGCGACAGGCGATCGCCCATCTCCAGGCGCTCGGCCACCAGCGAGTCGCCTGGGTCGGCGGGCCGCGGACCTCATGGTCCACCCGGGACCGGATGCGTGCCATGCGCGCCGCGACCGGCGCCGCCGGCATGGAACTGTACGTGGCCGGTCACTTCCCGCCCTACTTCGAGGGCGGGGTCGCGGCGGCCGATCTCGTCATCGCCTCCGGCGTCACGTCGGTCATCGCCTACAACGACGTCATGGCACTCGGTCTGCTCAGCCGGCTGCGGGACCGTGGCGTCGACGTGCCGCACGACATCAGCGTGATCGGCATCGACAACATCCAGATGTCGGCGATGTCCTCGCCGGCACTCACCACCGTTTCGCTCGTCAAGGAACAAGCGGGCCGAGCCGCGGTCGACCTGTTGCTCGCCCTGCTGTTGCAGCCCGACAGCGTGCGCAACACGCGTCGGGAACTGCCCGCTCAACTTCTCGTGCGCGGCTCCACCGGGGTTGCGCGAACCACCTGACCACCACCTCCCCGACCGCCGGCCCACGGCCGCGACCTTCGGGGTGACCGAGGAAGGGACGTTCCATGGGGATCACCCGGCGCAGTGCCTTGATTGCCACCGCATCATCCGTACTCACGTTCGCCGTCGGCTGCGGGGCGCCGAGCGGCCCCGGCTCGGACAGCGGCGACAGCAGCGCGCCCGTGCCCGACAAGCCGAAGAAGGCCGTCACGCTCAACGTCCTGGACGTGGCGGGCAACCTGCAACTGACGCAGGGGATGATCGACGAGTTCGTGCAGAAGAACCCAGACATCATCTCGCGGGTCACCTACTCCAAGTCGCCTGCCCCGGAGCTGGCCGGCAAGATCAAGGCGCAGCAGAACGCCAACCGGGTCGACATCGGCCTGGTCCTGACCGGCGTCGACGGCCTCGCCGCCGGCATCGACCAGAACCTGTGGATGGACCTGCTGCCCACCTACGCGGACCGGCTGCCGGGAATGAACGACTACCAGGAACCGGCCGCCGCGATGCAGAAGCTGGCCGGCAACGCGGGCGTGACGGTCACCTACTACCCGTCCGGTCCCCTCCTGGAATACCTGCCGGCGAAGGTGTCCAACCCGCCGACCAGCGCCGAGCAGCTCCTCGCGTACGCGAAGGCGCACCCGGGCAAGGTCCAGTACGCCCGCCCGGCCAACTCCGGCCCGGCCCGAACCTTCCTGATGGGACTGCCCTACATCCTCGGCGACAAGGACCCCAAGGACCCGGTGAACGGGTGGGACAAGACCTGGGCCTACCTCAAGGAGCTCAACCAGTACGTCGAGTACTACCCCAGCGGCACCGCCGAGACGATGAAGAACCTCGCCAACGGGACCGCCGAGGTGATCGCCTCGACCACCGGCTGGGACATCAACCCGCGGGTGCTCGGCACGGTGCCCAAGGAGGCGAAGGTCAGCTCGCTGCTGGGCTTCCACTGGGTGACCGACGCCCACTACGCCGTCGTCCCCAAGGGCGTCTCCACCGACACCCAGGCCGCCGTGCTGGCCCTGCTGAAGTTCATGCTCACCCCCGAGCAGCAGGCCAAGGCGTTCGACCAGGGCTACTTCTACCCGGGGCCGGCGGTGAAGGGCGTCGACCTGTCGATGGCGCCGCAGAAGAGCCAGGACGCCATCAAGGAGTTCGGCCGTCCGGAGTACGAGCAGCTCATCGCCAACAACCCGACCGAGGTTCCGCTGGACGCCAAGGCGCTCGTCGCGGCGTTCGACCGCTGGGACCGCGAGATCGGCAGCGGAAAGGTGAAGCAGGGATGAGCACCGCGACCTCAGGCTTCTCCGAGCTGCGGCTGGACGGTGTGTCCCGCCGCTTCGGAAGCCAGGACGCGCTCAGCGACCTCGACCTGACCATCCGGGCGGGCGAGTTCATCGCCCTGCTCGGCCCCTCCGGCTGCGGCAAGTCCACCGCGCTGAACTGTCTCGCCGGGTTGCTGCCGCTGACCGCGGGCAGCATCTGGCAGGACGAGCGCCGGGTCGACACCCTGCCGCCGGAACGCCGCGGGTTCGGGATGGTGTTCCAGAGCTACGCCCTGTTCCCGCACATGTCCGTCCGCGGCAACATCGCCTTCGGGCTGCGGATGCGGCGGCTGCCGAAGGACGAGATCCGCCGGCGTACGGCGGAGGCGATCCGCCTCGTCCGCCTCGAGGAGCACGCCGACAAGCTGCCCGGTCAGCTCTCCGGCGGACAGCAGCAGCGGGTGGCGATCGCCCGCGCGGTCGTGCTCGAACCGTCGCTGGTGCTCATGGACGAGCCGCTGAGCAACCTGGACGCGAAGCTGCGCCTGGAGATGCGCACCGAGATCCGCCGGCTGCACCAGTCGCTGGGACTGACCACCGTCTACGTGACGCACGACCAGGAGGAGGCGTTGTCACTGGCCGACCGCCTGGTCGTGCTCCGGGGCGGCCGGGTGCAGCAGATCGGGTCGCCCGAGCAGCTGCACACCCGACCGGGCAACTGGCACGTCGCGGACTTCATGGGCTACCGCAACCTGTGGCCGATGCGGGTCCAGTCCGTACGGGACGGCCTGGTCACGGTGGAGGCCGACGGGCTGCGGCTGGTCGGCGACCCGGTCGGCGACATCTCGCCGGGTGACGCGGTGATCGCCGGGGTCCGCCCGGAGGACGTCCGGGTCGCCGAGCCGGGCGCACCGGACGGCGTGCCCGCCGAGATCGAGGTGGTCGAGTACCAGGGCCGGGAACTCGCGGCCGAAGCCCGCACCGCCTCCGGCCTGCAGGTCCACGTCCGCACCGAGCAGCGCCTCGCCCCCGGCGACGCGGTCTCGTTGCGCGTGGCACCGCACCGGCTGCTGGTCTTCCCGACCGACTCACCCGAGCGGCCCCCCGCCGCCCCCGTTGACCCGGCGGACGCGGTGGTCGAGGAACCGGGGCTCGTCGGATGAGTGCCACGGCAACCCGCCCCACAACGTCCGCCGGTGCGCCGCAGTCTCCTCGGGCGCACTGGCGGCACCGCCTGGCCGAACGGGGCGTCGATGCGCAGTTGTGGCTGCTCGCGCCGGCAGTGCTCTTCGTCGTCCTGCTGTTCCTGTACCCGTTCTTCTACGGCCTCGGCCTGTCCTTCCAACCCACCGAGGGTGGCCCGTTCAGCGACTACGCGCGGTTCTTCGGCGACGCCTACCAGCGGGACACCATGTGGATCACGCTGCGCCTCGCCCTGCCGGCGGCCCTGCTGAACGTGCTCGCCTCGGTGCCCATCGCCTACCGGATGCGGGGGCGGTTCCGGGGCAAGCGGCTGGTCACCATCCTGCTGGTCGTACCCATCACGCTCGGGACCGTGCTGACCGCCCAGGGCCTGCTCAACTTCCTCGGCCCCACCGGCTGGTTCAACCGCGTGCTGCTCGCGCTGCACCTCACCGATGAGCCGGTACGGCTCGTGCACAACTACTGGGGCGTCTTCTTCTCCCTGGTCATCACCGGGTTCCCGTTCGCCTTCCTGCTCGTGCTGTCCTACCTCACCGGCATCGACCCGACGCTGGAACGCGCGGCGGCCACGCTCGGCGCAGGTTGGTGGCAGCGGTTCCGCATGATCACCCTGCCGCTGCTGGCGCCAGGGCTCGCCACCACGTTCTGCCTGACGTTCGTGCTGGCCTTCAGCGTGTTCCCGTCCGCCGTGCTGGTCGGCAACCCGGCCGGCGAGACCCGGGTCATCTCCATCGCCGCGTACCAGGCGGCCTACGAGCAGTACGACTACCCGTACGCGTCGGCGATCGCCATGATCATGGGCCTGATCGAGCTGGTCGTCATCTCGGTGGTGCTGCTGGCCCGCACCCGCCTCTACACCGGATCAACGGGAGGTAAAGGCTGATGAGCACCGCCACCGGCATCCACCGCGGCGACGCCATCGCCGCCGGCGACCCTCGACCACGACGGCGGATCGTCGCGCGCCCCGCCGCCTGGCTGGTCTGGGGCGTGGTGATCTTCTTCTTCCTCAACCTGCTCGGTGTTGTCGGATCGGTCCTGGTCAGCTCCTTTGGCCAGCGCTGGTTCGACACCTGGCTCCCCGACGGCTACACCGCCAAGTGGTACGGGCAGGCGTGGCACGAGTTCGCGCTCTTCGACGTCATCGTGGTCACCCTGCAGGTCTCCCTGCTGGTCGTGGCGCTGTCGCTGGTGGTCGGGGTGCCGGCAGCGTACGTGCTGGCCCGGCGCAACTTTCCCGGCAAGCGGCTGGCGTTGCTGGTCTTCCTGCTGCCGATCCTGATGCCGCCGATCACCTACGGCATTCCACTGGCGACGGTGCTCTACAAGTTCGGCCTGGCCGGTCACCTCTCCGGCGTCGTGCTGGCGAACCTCGTGCCGTCGGTGCCGTTCGTGATCCTCACGATGACGCCGTTCATCGAGCAGATCGACCCGCGGATCGAAAGTGCCGCCCGGATGTGCGGCGCCGGGCTGTGGTCGGTGTTCCTCCGGGTGCTGTCGCCGCTGCTGCTGCCCGGGATGCTCGCCTCGGCCATCCTCGTCCTGGTGCGCACCGTGGGCATGTTCGAGCTGACGTTCCTCACCGCCGGCCCGGACTCGCAGACCCTCGTGGTCGCCCTGTACTACTCCATGTCCGCGGCGGGTATCCGGGCACAGCAGTCGGTGGACGCCATGGCCGTGATCTACACATCCATGATGTTGGTGCTGCTCGTGGTCAGCCTGCGCTACGTCAACCCGACGCAGCTGGTCGCCCGGGTCAAGGAGGAGCCAGACTCGTGACCGACCTGATCACGCTGCTGCGCGGGCAGCGGGTCCTGCCGGTGCTGCGGCTGCCGACGGCGGCCGAGGCCAGGGCCGCCACCGCCACCATGTTCGGTCACGGCCTGCGCGTGGTCGAGCTGACCGCGACGACCCCGGACTGGGCCAGCGCGGTGCGCGACGCGCGCCGCGGCGCGCCCGACGGCACGCTGGTCGGCCTCGGCACGGTCACGAGTACCTGCCCGGGCCGCAACCTCGTCACCCTGAAGATCATCACCGATGAGGGCGTCACCGTGGACACCGCCCTCGAAGACGGCACGGTGCACCCATGAGCATTGCCCCGGACGTACTCGTCCTCGGCGAGATCCTCGTCGAACTGACCGCGCTGGAACCGCTGCGCGACGGCGCGGCGCTGCGGCTGGGATTCTCCGGCGACGCGCTGAACGCCGCCGCCGCGGCCGCCGCGGCCGGCGCGCACACCTGCCTGTTGGCCCGGGTGCCCGACGACGAGTTGGGCGACGAGTTGGTGGCCCGGGTGGCCGCGCTCGGCATCGACGCGTCGTGCCTGATCCGCACCCCGGGGCAGCACGGCCTTTACCTGCAGCACGCCGACCCGTCCGGGCAGCGGGAGTTCGTCTACGTCCGGCGTGGCAGCGCCGGCTCGTGCCTGTCCCCCGCCGACGTGCCGCCCGACGTCGTCGAACGCGCGGGCGTGGTGCTCTCCAGCGGCGTCGCCTGCGCGATCTCGACCACGACGTTCGAGGCGGTGCAGGTAGCCGCACGCGCAGCGAACTGCTTCGTCTACGACCCGAACTGGCGGCCACGACTCGTCGACGCGGACACCGCCGCCGGCCACCTGCGGGCGCTGGCCCCGCACGCCCGGCTGGTCACACCGGCGTGGCCCCGCGAGGCCGCAGCCCTGCTCGGCGCCGCGGTCACGGATCCCGCCGAGGCGTGCGCCGCGTTCCGCGCGCTCGGGGCGGCAGCGGTCGCCCTCACCCGGGGCGCCGACGGCGTGCTGCTGGACGACGGCGGGCAGCGGACCGAGGTGCCCGCGTACCCCGCCGACCGGATCGTCGACCAGACCGGCGCCGGGGACGTGCTGGCCGGCACCGTCGCCGCCCGGCTCGCCCTCGGCGACACCCTGCCCGACGCGATACAGCTGGGCGCGGCCGCGGCGGCGCTGTCGCTGCGCGGCCACGGCGGCACGGGTTACCTGCCGGCGCTCGACGAGACCCGCCGACTGGTCGCGCAAACCGAAGTGGAGGTGCCGGGATGAGCCTGGTGGTGTTGCACGAGGGCGACGACGTCGCGGTGGCGACCACCGCGCTGCCGGACGGGACGTCCGTCGTGGTGCGCGGGGCGGGCGAGGTGACCCTGCGTGGTGACCTGCCCGCCGGGCACAAGATCGCCCTGCGGGACCTGCCCGCCGGGGCGCTGGTGCGCAAGTACGGCCAGGTGATCGGGCGTACCCTCGCCGAGATCCGTGCCGGGGAGCACGTGCACGGGCACAACCTCGGCATGCCGCAGGACACCGCCGCCCGGACGGCGCAGGGACAACCAGCGCCGGCGCCGCTGCCCGCCGACCTGCGGCGGACGTTCCACGGCTACCGCCGGCCGGACGGCCGGGTGGCCACCCGCAACTACGTCGGGGTCCTGACCACCGTCAACTGTTCGGCGACCGTGGCGCGCAAGGTCGCCCGGCTCACCGAGGACGTGGCCGAGGAGGTCGACGGAGTCGACGGGGTGGTTGCCCTGACCCACGGCACCGGCTGCGGCATGGCCGCGCAGGGTGACGGCTGGGAACTGCTGCGCCGCACCCTGGCCGGCTACGCACGCAACCCGAACATCGGTGGGCTGGTCGTCGTCGGGCTCGGCTGCGAGGTCAACACGGTGACCGGCCTGATGGCTGACCTCGGCGTGGCCGACCACGTACCGGTGTCGTCGTACACCATCCAGGAGCTGGGCGGCACATCCTCGGCGGTGCGGCGCGGCGTGGAACTGGTCCAGGGCATGATCGACGATCTGGCCGGCGCGGCCCGCACCGAGGTCGACGTGGCGGAGCTCGTCCTCGGCCTGCAGTGCGGGGGGTCCGACGGCTGGTCCGGCCTGACCGCGAACCCGGCCCTGGGCGTCGCCTCGGACCTGCTGGTCGCCGCCGGCGCGACCAGCGTCCTGGGTGAGACGCCGGAGGTGTACGGCGCGGAGCATCTGCTGGCCGCCCGGGCCACCGACCCGGCGGTGGCCGACGCGCTGATGGCGCGCATCCGCTGGTGGGAGGAGTACACCCGGCAGCAGGGCACGACGCTGGACGCGAATCCCTCACCGGGCAACAAGGCCGGCGGCATCACCACCATCCTCGAGAAGTCGCTGGGCGCGGTCGCCAAGGCAGGCCACAGCCCGCTGGCGGCCGTCCGGGAGTACGGCGAGCAGATTCCCCGGCCGGGCCTGGTGTTCATGGACACCCCCGGCTACGACCCGGTCTCGGTGACCGGCATGGTTGCCGGCGGGGCGAATCTGATCTGCTTCACCACCGGCCGCGGTTCCGTCTTCGGCAGCCGCCCCGTGCCGACGGTCAAGCTGGCCACCAACGCCGAGCTGGCCACCCGGATGGCCGGCGACATCGACCTGGACTGCTCCGCGGTGGTCGAGCAGGGCGTACCGCTGCCGGAGATGGGCCGCCAGGTGTACGACCTGCTGCTCGACGTGGCGTCGGGCCGGCGCACGGCCAGCGAGGAGCTGGGCCTGGGCGGCGAGGAGATCGTGCCGTGGCAGCTGGGAGCGGTGCTGTGACCGACGGGACGGGAACCGGGCAGCGGCTGCGCCTCGACACGCTGGAGCGGATCACCGGGCCAGGCCAGAGCTGGCGCGGCCCGCAGGTGAATCCGCGCGCGCTGCGCGTCGGGATCGTGCACCTGGGGATCGGCGCGTTCCACCGGGCCCACCAGGCCGTCTTCACCGAACTGGCCGCCGCGGCGACGGGCCGCGACGACTGGGGCATCACCGGCGTCACCCAGCGGTCGGCGTCCGTGCGGGAGCAACTGACGCCGCAGGACGGCCTCTACTCGGTGCTCGAACGGGCCGCCGACGCGGCCTCGCTGCGCGTCATCGGCAGCGTCCGGGAGGTCGTCTTCGGCGGCGCCGACCCGGCGGCGGTGGTCGACCGGATCGCCGACCCGGCCGTACGCGTGGTCACGCTGACCGTCACCGAGAAGGGATACCGGCGCGACGGCGCCGGCGGCCTGGACCGGAACGATCCGCAGGTCGCGGCCGACCTCGCCGGCCGGCCGCCCGCAACCGCTGTCGGCCAGCTGGTGCGCGGGCTGCAGCACCGCCGGTCGCGGAGCGGCGCACCGATCACCATCCTGTCCTGCGACAACCTGACCGGAAACGGGCAGGTGCTGCGCGCCCTGGTGGACGACTTCGTGGACGCGCTGCCGCCGTCGCAGGCGGCGGGGCTCGCCGACTGGATCGCGACGTCGGTACGGTTCCCGTCCTGCATGGTCGACCGGATCGTGCCGGCCACCAGCGAGGAGGACCGCGCGGACGCTCGCCGGATGCTCGGCCTCGAGGACCGGGGCGTGGTGGTCGCCGAACCGTTCAGCCAGTGGGTCATCGAGGACGACTTCGCCGCCGACCGACCCGCCTGGGAACGCGCCGGCGCGGTCCTGACCAGGGACGTCGCCGGGTGGGAGGCGGTGAAGCTGCGCATGCTCAACGCGAGCCACTCGCTGCTCGCCTACCTGGGCGCCCTGTCGGGACACGACACCATCGCGGGCGCCCTGTCCGACGACCGACTCGCGGCGGCCGCCGAAGCGCTGATGGTGCAGGACGTGGCGCCCACCCTGCGGGTGCCGGACGGGCTTGATCTCGACGACTACCGGCGCCAGGTGCTGACCCGCTTCGCCAACCCGGCGCTGCGGCACCGCACGGTGCAGGTCGCGATGGACGGGTCGCAGAAACTGCCGGTGCGGCTGCTCGGCACGGTTCGGGACCGCCTGTCCGCCGGGCAGGTGCCACGGCACGCGACGCTCGCGGTCGCGGCCTGGATGGTGTACGTCGCGCAGGGCCGCGACCTGCGGGGGCGAGAGCTGCCGCTGGACGATCCCCTAGCTGACCGGCTGAGCGCCGCGGCGGCGCCGGCCGACGGTGACCCGCACCGTCTCGTCGACTCGCTGCTGCGCGTACCGGAGATCTTCGGCGCGGACCTTGCCGAGCACGACGGCTTCCGGGCGACGCTGATCGACCACGTCGCGCGGTTGCTGAAGGGCGAGCCGGTCTGACCCGACGGCGGCGCTGTCCCCTGCGGAGTCAGCGCCGCCGTCGGTTGTCTAGGCGATCAAGGAGCTGGCGGGGAGGAAGCCCTCGTGGGGTGAGCAGCGGCCGCCGCCCAGCCCGCGAGGGACCACATCCGTACGTTGGCGGGATCGCGCGGGCGACGGTAACCGGTTACAGTCCTCGAAACCGGATCAACCACGACCGCCAGGAGGCACCCGGTGACGAACCCCAGCGGAACCCGGCCGTCCGACGCCCGGACCGATTGGGAAGCCCGCATAGCGCGCCGCAGCGACGAAGGCGGCACGGCCGCGCTACCCGACCTGCCCCCGCCTGCCGGGCTCACCGCCACCCCGGGCCACGGACACGTCCGCCTCTCCTGGCAGCCCGTCGACGGCGCGGTCGGCTACCTGGTGCACCGTGCCCCGCTGGACGGCGACCGGGTGTCCGGGCCGTTCACCCCGGTGGACCACCTCGGCGGAGACGTGCTCTCCGTGCCCGACACCTGGTACGTCGACACCACCGGTACCCCGGGCGAGCGGTACGCGTATGCGGTGGCCGCCGTACCCGAGGTGACCGTGACCGGCGCGCTGAGCGGCCCGGCCCCGGCGGCCGCCCTGCCGGCCGGCGGTGAACCGCCCACCGTCACGCTGCACCTCGACGCGGACGCCGCGGGCACCACCCTGCACCGGCCCTGGCAGCCGATGATCGGCAGCGAGCGGCTGTCCCAACTGCTCTGCCGGGACCGCTCCGGCGGCCGGGAGATCGGCGCCGAACTGCTGGCCGCGCTCCGCCGGGTACGCGACGAGATCGGCGTGACCACCGTGCGGGCGCACTCGATCCTGCACGACGACCTCGGCGTCTACCGCGAGGTCGACGGCGAGCCGGTGTACGACTTCAGCCGGGTGGACCAGGTCTACGACCTGCTGCTGGGCATCGGCATGACGCCGGTGGTGGAGATCGGGTTCATGCCCCGCGACCTGGCCAGCGACCCGGACCGCACGGTCTTCACCTACCGCGGCATCATCTCCCCGCCGCGCGACTGGGACCGGTGGTCCGGGCTGGTCCGGGCGCTGGTGGCCCACCTGCTGGACCGGTACGGCGAGCAGGTGCTCGGTTGGGACTTCGAGGTGTGGAACGAGGCCAACCTGGAGGTGTTCTGGTCCGGCAGCCGCGAAGAATGGATGCGGCTGTACGACGTGACCGCCCGCGCGGTCAAGGACGTCGACCCGCGGATTCCGGTGGGCGGCCCCTCGTCGGCCGCCGCCGGTTGGGTGGACGCGTTGCTGGAGCACGCCGCCCGGTCCGGGGCGCCGGTGGACTTCGTCTCCACCCACACGTACGGCAGCCCGCCGCTGGACCTGCGGCCCACCCTGGCCCGCCTCGGCTTCCCCGACGCGCGGATCCTGTGGACCGAGTGGGGGGTCACCCCCACCCACTTCCACCCGGTCAACGACGGCACCTCGGCCGCCACCTTCCTGCTCACCGGCATGCGGTCGGCCGCCGGCCGGGTCGACGCGCTGTCCTACTGGGTAGCCAGCGACCACTTCGAGGAACTCGGCCGGCCGCCGAGGCTGCTGCACGGCGGGTTCGGCCTGCTCACCGTCGGCGGCATCGCCAAGCCGCGCTACCACGCCCTGCACATGCTCGCCCAGCTCGGCGAGACCGAACTGCCGGTGCGGGCCGCCGGCGACGGCGCCGACGGCCTGGTGCAGACCTGGGCCAGCCGGCGCGCCGATGGCAGCCTCGCGATCCTGGTCTGGGTGGCCACCCTCGACCAGGACAAGCGGGATGGTGATCCGGCGCTGGCCCGGCGGATCCGGTTGGTCATCGACGGCGCGGCCGGCCGGCCCGCCGTGGTCTCCCGACTCGACCGGGAGCACGGCGACATCACCACCCTCGCGGACCGGTTGGGCGTCGCCGAGTGGCCGACCGATGAGCAGTGGGCCGCGCTGCGCGCCGCTGACCAACTCCCGGTGGAGAAGGTGCAGCCGGTCGCCGAGGCCGGGGCCGCGGTGATCGAGCTGGACCTGCCGCAGCCCGGCGCGGTGCTGGTCGAGGTCTTCGGGGCCTGAGGCAGGCCCGAGAAGTAGGCCCTCAGCCGGTGGCTGAGGGCCTACTTCCTGGATCAAGCGTGACCAGGGCATTTGCTAACCGAACGACGCACGCCGCGATCCACGGGTTGGACAGGTGCTACACCTGTGGCTCGATGTCACTCGTCGTCATGAAGCGGCCCGGCGCAGCTGCGGAAGGTCCTGGTTGGCCGGAACGTTGAACGTCTCCTGTGCGATCAGTGGACGGATCCGGCCTTCGAACTGCGGCGAGACGAACGCGCGGCGGACGAGGTCGTTGGCGAGCTCGTTGCCGAGCGCCCCCATGATCATGGCCTGGTCGAGCGAGAGGTGGCGCTTGGCCACGGTGCCGCTGCCGACCGCGATCGCGTCGTAGAAGCCGCCGGGGCCGTACGAGTCGAAGTTGGCCTTGAGCCGGGCGAGGTTGTCGACGACCGGTCCCTTGGCGTACGGGAGAGCGAGGAACGCCGCGTGCGGGGTCACCACGCCGTCGCCGTAGTCGGGGTCCGGGCCGGCCGGGCGGCAGTCGCCGAACCCCGCGTCGTACTTCGAGCGCTCCATATCGGACGGGTAGCCGTCGGTGTCCATGCCCATCGCGTCGACACCCCAGGCCATGTAACCGCCGGCCGGGTCGCTGGCTGGGGAGAAGCCCCAGTAGCCGTACCCGGCGTCATTCATCCCGTGCTCGATCTGGCCCGCGACCGTCGCGGGGTGGTTGCGGCCCCAGCTGTTGGGTGCCCACCTTGCTTCGGGCACGAACAGGTCGGGCATCAGCGCCTCGAACATGTCGCCGCCCCAGCTGGGTACGAACTGGATGCCGCGGTACTGGTACGCGCCCTCGTACACCGGAACGCCCTCGTAGGTGGTGTTGAAGCCGACCGGCTGCATCTCGTGCCAGCTCCAGTCGCAGGTGGCCGGCAGGGTGCGCATCGTGTTGTAGTAGGCCTTTGGCGGGATCTGGCCCATCGCGATGCCGAGGTACGTCGCGATGCGCGGTTCGGTGACCGTGATGTCGTAGTGGTTGCAGGTGAACCAGACGCCGTCGCGCTGCCGTGAGCATCCCGGGGGCGGCGCGTCCCAAAAGCCGCCGGCGATCAGGCCGCTGGCCCCGAACGGGGTGGCCGCCGCCGGGTTGTAGTAGAAGCCGAAGTTCATCTTCCGCAGGATCGCGTCGGCCTTGCCACGCAGCTCCGGCACGGCGCCCTTGACCACGTTGAGCGCGGCCGCGAGCCAGCCGTTGTCCACACTGGACAGGAACGGGTAGACGGTGCTGCCGTTGTCGGGCCAGACCGTGACGACGGAGCCGTCCCGCGGGTCGTACCAGTTGTAGTACATGCCTGACGCGGTGTGGTGCTTGAGCCCGGCGAGCGTGTCGAGGGTCTTGGCGATCCGGTCGCGGGCTTCCGCCTTGGAGATGATGCCGAGCTCGCGGGCGACCACCGCGGACCACATGTATCCGCCGATGTTGGTGGGGGACGTGTAGGTGGAGCGGCCGCCCGCGGCCAGGTCACCGGTGATGTTGTCGGCGACCAGGCCGGTGCCGGGGTCGGTCATGGCGACCATCGACCGCCATGTGTCCTTGGCATAGCCGAGCAGTGCCCGGTCGGCGCCGCGCTCGTCGGGTGCCGCGACGGCGGCCGAGCCGCCTGCCAGCACGAGTGCCAGCGCGAGGAGTGGTGCGAGAAGGCGTCGCATGGGTCTCCTTGTCTGGTTCCGGGGATGGACTATTTGATTCCAGTGGTCGCGATGCCGCGCAGGAAGTGCCGCTGGAGGAGCAGGAACACGATGAGCACCGGAAGCACGACGACGACGGCTCCCGCGAGGAGCAGACCGTAGTTGCGTTCGTTCTCGCCGACGCTGTAGAGCGCGAGGGCGACCGGCAACGTGTACTTGTCCTCCGTGGTGGCGACCACGAGGGGCCACAGGAAGTTGTTCCAGGAAGCGAGGAACGTGAGGATCCCGAGGGTGGCCAGTGCCGGCCGGCACAGGGGCAGCACCACCCGCCAGAAGATCCGGAACTCGCCGGCGCCGTCGACCCGGGCCGCCTCGATGAGCTCGTCGGGGATCGACTGGAGGAACTGCCGCATGAGGAACACGCCGAACGGTCCGACGAGGAACGGCAGGATCAGGCCGGCGTACGTGTTGGTCAGGCCCATGTTGCTGACCAGCACGAACTGCGGGACGAAGGTCACCATGCCAGGCACCATGAGCATGCCGAGCACGGCCAGGAAGAGCACTCGCTTGCCGGGGTACCGCAGCTTGGCCAGCGCGTACCCGACGAGCGAGCAGAACAGCAGGTTACCGACCGTGACCAGGGTCGCGACCAGCGCCGAGTTGAAGAAGTAGAGCGGGAAGTCCAGCCGGGAGAACAGCTCGCGGAAGTTGTCGAGCGTGGACGTCTCGGGCCACCAGGTCGGCGGCACCTGGCGGATCTCCCGTTCCGGCTTGAGCGACGAGAGCCCCATCCAGACGAACGGTCCGGCCACGGCGAGCAGCCCGAGGACCAGGACGACGTAGAGCACGGTCTTGGCGACCCGGTCACGGGTACGCAAGGCGGTGTCCTTTTCGACCATCGTCAGTTCCTCTCCCCCAGCAGGCGGAACTGCACGACCGACAGCGCCACGATCGCCAGGAAGAGCACGTAGCTGGCGGCAGCCGCGTAGCCGTAGTTGCCGAAGCCGAACTGGTTGTAGATGTGGAACGACACCGACAGCGTCGAGGAGAGCGGGCCGCCCTGCGTCATGACGAACGGCTCCTCGAAGAGCTGGAGGTAGCCGATGCCGGTGATCACCCCGCCGAAGAGCAGCGTCGGCCGAAGCATCGGCAGGGTGACGTTGCGGAACTGCTGCCACCGTGTCGCGCCGTCGAGCGTCGCCGCCTCGTAGAGGTCGGCCGGCACCGCCTGGAGTCCGGCCAGGAAGATCACCATCAGGAAGCCGAAGTTGCGCCACGCCGCCATGACGATCAGCGACGGCAGCGCGAGCCTGGTGTCGAACAGCCAGCTCGGCCCGTCGACCCCGACCAGTCGCAGCAGGTTGTTGACCAGCCCGATCTCGGGGTCGAGCAGGAAGCGCCAGACCACCGCGATCGCCACGATGCTGGTCACGACCGGCAGGTAGAAGCCGACCCGGAACAGCGCGCGGAAGCGTACGAGCCCGGAGTTGAGCGCCGTCGCCGCCGCCAACGCCAGCACCATGGTCAGCGGCACCCCGACGACGACGAAGGCCAGCGTGTTGACCGACGACCGCAGAAAGAGGTCGTCGGAGAACAGGCGGGTGTAGTTGTCGATGCCGACGACGTTGACGGCGAGCGGGTTGCGCAGATCGGTGGAGCGCAGATCGGTGAAGCTCATGACCAGCGACGCCACCACCGGCAGCGCCATGAACACGAGGAACAACACGGTGAAGGGCGCGGAGAAGGCCCAGCCGGTCAGCGCCCGCCGCAGGCGTTGACGCCGCCGGACCGACCCGGCGGGCCGGTCGGGGCTGGTCGCCCCGGCCGGTCGCGCCGGTGCCGTCGCCGCGGAGGCGCCGGTCATGTCAGCTCCCGGTCCCGATGGCGCTCGCCTGCTGCTGGATCGCCTTCGCCGTCGCGGCCGGATCGACGTTCTGCTTGCACAGCTTCTCGACCTCGAGGTCGAACGCGGCCGCGATCTGCTCCCAGGTAGTGATCGCCGGCGGTGCCTTGGCACTCTTGAGCTGCTGGCCGAACGCGGTCAGGAACGTGTCGCCGGTGATCGTCGAATCGTTCCAGGCCGACTGCACGGCGGGCAGGTCCTTGACCGCCTGGTACCACTTGACCTGCACCTCGGGCTTGCTCAGCCACTGCACGAACTTCCAGCCGCCGTCACGGTTCTTGGCGTCCTTGAAGACCGCGAGGTTGCTGCCGCCGATGAACGAGGTCGACGACTTCTTCATCGGCATCTGCGCGACCGCGTACTTGTCCTTGAAGCCGGCGCCGCCCTGCTCCTCGACGATGCCCATGTGCCACGGGCCGGAGATGAACGCGCCGATCTCACCCTTGACGAAGCCGGGCTCGAGCGAGCCCTCCGGCAGCGCGGTCGGGGACAGGCCCTCCTTGAAGAATGACTGGTAGTAGGCGAGCGCCTCGGTCATCTCCGGGGTGTCGAAGCTCAGCTTGTCCGCGCTGGCCACGTCGGCGCCGTTGGACCAGGCGAACGGCAGGACCGACTGCCAACTGCCGGTCTTGCCGGGCTGGAGGTTGAGGCCCCACTTGGCGCCGGCCTTCTCCTTCATGCCCTTGGCCATGGCCTTGAGGTCGTCCCACGTCTTCGGGCCGTCCGGGAATCCGGCCTTCGCGGCCAGGTCCTTGCGGTAGTAGATCAGCCGGGTCTCGACGTACCACGGGACGCCGTACGAGGTGCTGTCGACGATCGTGGTGTCCCAGGCGCCGGGGAAGAAGTCGTCTTTCTTGATCAGATCCGACGGAGTCGGGTCGAGCGCGCCGGTCTTGGCGAACTCGCCCTGCCAGGTGGTACCGATCATCGACACGTCCGGCGTCTGCTTCGCGGCGATGGCGCTCGCGATCTTCTGGTGCGCCGCGTCCCAGGGCACCGCCGTCACGGAGACCTTGGCGTCGGGGTTCTCGGTGGAGAACTCCTTCGCGAACTCGGCGAGCTTCTCGCCTTCGGTGCCCATCGCCCAGACGGTGATGTCCCCGCTCGCCTTGCCCGCGCCGACGGACTTCGCCTCTTCCTGGCCGCTGCCCGAGTCACGGCCACAACCGGCCAGCGCGACCGACGCGGCCAAGACGACCCCAGCCGCGGCGGCTAACCGCTTACTTCTCATGTCGTACCTCCAGGGGGTTGGTGGTTTTCAGGGGTGAGCTGTTCACCTGCCGGTGCCTCCGGTCGGGGGCGCCGGGCAGCCGCAACTGCGGCGCAGGACGAGTTCGGTGGGCAGCACGAGACTGCCCGCAGGGGTGTCGCCGGGCTGGCCGGCGGCACGCAGGATCAGCCGGGCCGCTTCGGCGGTGAGCTCGCGGACGGGTTGCCGGACGGTGGTCAGGGCGGGGGTGACGAGAGCGGCGGCCGGCATGTCGTCGAAGCCGGTGATGATCAGGTCCTGCGGCACCCGCAGGCCCCGGCCGAGGGCGCCGACCAGCACGCCGAGGGCGATCTCGTCGTTGGCGCAGACCACCCCGGCGGGCCGGGGGGTGTCGCCGCCCAGCAACTGGTCGGCGGCGAGCACCCCGTCGGCCTGCTGCATGCTGACCGCGACCGGCTCGGCGGGTGGCTCGATGCCGAGGTCGTGGTGCGCCCGCCGGAAGGCGGCCCAGCGTTCACTGACGTCGGGTGAGCCCGCCGGGTTGCCGACGAAGACCAGGTCGCGCAGGTCGTGGTCGGCGAGCAGGTGTCGGGTGAGCGCCAGCATGCTGCCGGCGTTGTCGGCGCGTACCGAGGGGATGTCGCCGGGGCCCTCGCCGGCGACCACCACCACGGGGACCATCTTGGCGAGCCGGAGCAGCGTCTCGTCGGAGATGGTGCCGCCCATGACGGCGACACCGTCCACCCGGCGGCCCATCTCCAGCACCTGGTCGTCGGAGTCGGAGCGCAGGTGCGTGCAGAGGATGTGCACGCTGGCCCGGGACGGCACCGCCTCGGACTCGAAGCCCTGGATCAATTCGGTGAAGTAGGGGCCGGACAGGCCCGGGAAGACCAGGCCGAGAGCGCCGTGCCGGCCCGCGGCCAGGGCCCGACCGAGGTGGTCGGGGCGATATCCGTGCTTCTCGATCGCGTCCAGCACCCGGCGGCGCATCTCCTCGGAGACCTGGCCGGTGCCGTTGGAGACCCGGGAGACGGTGGCCACGGAGACGCCGGCGAGCTTCGCGATCTCGCGAACCGTCATGCGGCTGTTGCTCATCGCTCCCTCGATCCGTAACGTGCGGTTAACAGAAACCGGTTTCAGCCGACCATAGGCAGCCGAGACGAAGTTCACAAGTCTCTGATCCACAATCTCCCGTGTGAGGAGCTCTGCCCCATATGACAGAAGTGCTGCTCCGGGATCGCAGGATCCTCATCAACGGCCGGCCCGAGCTGCTGCTCGCCGGCGAGGTGCACTACTTCCGCCTCGCCCGGACCGACTGGGCGGACCGGCTCGACCAACTCCGCGACTGCGGCGCCGACACCGTCGCCACCTACGTGCCGTGGCTGTGGCACGAACTGCCCGACGGCTCGGTCGACCTGACCGGGCGTACTCACGAGCAACGCGACCTGGCCGGCTTCCTCGACCTCGCGCACCAGCATGGGCTGCGGGCCGTGGTCCGCCCCGGCCCGTTCATCATGGCCGAGGTCAAGAACGAGGGCATCCCGTACCGGGTGTACGACGAGCACCCGCACCTGCTGCCCACCACCTGGGACGGCGCGCCGATCAGCACCCGCACCATCGACTACCTGGCGCCGGAGTTCCTCGCCGCGGCCGACGGCTGGTACGCCCAGGTGATGCCGCTGGTCGCGGAGCGGCTCGCGCCGCGCGGCGGCCCCGTGGTGGCGGTCCAACTCGACAACGAGATCGGGATGCTGTCCTGGGTGACCAACTCCCCCGACCTCACCGACGGCCTCTGCGCCGACCTGGCACGATGGGCCGTCGAGCGGTACGGCAAGGACGCCGCCGCGGCGCGGATCGGCGCCGACCCGGCCGATCCGGCGGCGTGGGCGGCCGCCCTGCGTACCCCGGTCGAGGAACGCTCCCTGGCCCTGCACGACGACCTCGGGCGCTACATGCGGGACCGCTACCGCCGGTACGTGACGGCGCTGCGAGCCAGCGCCGAGCGATACGGAGTGACCGGGGTGCCCTTCCTGGTCAACGTGCACGGCACCGGCGGCGGGCGGGGACGCACCTTCCCGATCGGGATCAGCCAGCTCATGGAGGCGTACCGCGGGCAGCCGCAGCTCACCTCCGGCTCGGACTTCTACCTCGGCGACCTCACCGTCGGCAACGTCGCCGACCTGTACGTGTCCAACGCCTTCCTGGCCGCCGCGCACGACGGGGACCAGCCACTGACCTGCCTGGAGTTCGAGGCCGGCAACGGCGACTACGGCGAGGACCTGTCGACGCGCTACCCGCCCGAGGCGATCGACCTGAAGACCCGGCTCTGCGTGGCGCAGGGCAACCGGCTGCTCAACCTCTACCTGTTCGCCGGCGGACACAACCCGCCGCTGGCCGAGCCGGTCGGCGACGGCAACGACCGGATCGCGTTCACCGGCGAGCGGCACGGCTTCGCCGCCCCGGTCGGCCCGGAGGGGCAGCTAAACCCGACGTATCCGGCGGCCCGGCGGGCGCTGCACGCCGTACGCGGGGTGGCCGACCTGCTCGCCGACGGCGACGAGGAACACGACGGGCTCGCCCTCGGTTTCGTACCCGACCACTACCTGACCGAGTACCACCACCCGGCGTCCACCAACCGGTCCGAGCAGGTCGCCGAGCTGGAACGGTTCCGCGGCATGGGCGCGCGGGACGTACTGGCGCGGGCGCTGCTGCTCGCCGGCTACTCGTTCCCCGCAGTGAACCTGCAGGCTCCGGCGGGCGGCACAGCACAGGGCCCGGGAGGCACGCCGCCCGTGCTGGTGCTGGCCACCGCCCCCACCCTCGGCTCGGACGTCCAGCAGCGGCTGGTCGACCATCTGCGGGCCGGCGGCCGGCTGTTGCTGCACGGACCGCTGCCCACCCGCGACCACGACGGCACGCCGTGCACCCTGCTGGCCGACGCGCTCGGGGTGCGGGCGGACGGTTGGCTGGAGGGCGGCCCACACTACTTCCCATCGGTGGTGGGCCAGGCCTGGGCGGCCCGCCCCGCCGAGGTCCGGGTCGGCTACGCCCAACTGCTCACCGGGTCGGGTGAACGGCTGCTCACCGAGGTCGGCTCCGGCCGGGCGTGCGGCGTCGAGGTGACCGTGGGCGCCGGCCGGGCCGTGCTGATCGCCACCGACTACCCGTGCCACCTGGACTTCTGGCGGTCAGCGCTGGACCGGCTCGGGGTGCGGCCCCGGCTCCGGCACGACGCAGGCGAACCCGGGCTGCTCCTCACCTCGACCGTGGACCGATCAGGCCAGCGGCTGCGTCACCTGATCAACGTCGCGCCGTCAACGCTCGAGTTCAGCCTGTGGCACCGGGACGAGCCGGTACTGTCCGGCCGGCGGCTGCGGATCGGCGCCCGCGCCGGGCTGATGCTGCCCGCCGGGGTCCGCGTCGGACCGGCCACGCTGCTGGAGAGCAGCTGCGAACTGGTGGCCCGCAACGGCTCGGAGGTACTGCTCCGGCCGACCCAGACCGAGGATGTCGCGGTCTTCGCCACCGACCGGCCGGTACACGCCGACCGGGGCGAGGTGACCGTCGCCGGCGGTCGAACCACCCTGACCGTCCGGGCCACGGATGGCGAACCGGTCCGGGTCAGAATCGGCTGACCGCCGCTCCCCGGTGGGGCACGTGGCGTCAGCCCGCCGCCAGCGGTCGGGCCAGCCAACTGGAGAGCCAGTCGAACGCGGTTGGCTCCATCGCCAGCCAGGTACCGGCGTTGTGGCCACCGCCGTTGATGTACCTGGTGGTGACGCTCATCGGCGCGCGGGCCAGCCGGGCCAGGGTGATGGCGCTGCGCAGCGACGAGTGGTCCGCGCGGGCGCAGCCAAGGTAAAGCGCGATGGCGGGTGGCGGTAGGTGCTGCAAACGCCAGGCATCGTTGTTCAGCGTGTTCTCGGAGCCGTCCCCGACGGTGATGCCTGGGGTGGTGTAGCCGGAGAGGCTCGCTGCGGCTGCGTATCCGGTCGGGTGGCGCAGGGCCAGGTTGGCGGCACAGAAGGCGCCCGCCGAATAGCCGATCAGCCCCCAGCCGGCCCGGTCGGTCCGTACGCGCAGGTGGCTCTTGACGGCCGCCGGCACGTCGACGGTCAGGTACGTCTCGGCCTGCGGTCCGTGGCTGAGGTTGGTGCACTCGGTGTCCAGCAGTTCGTTGGGCGTTATGTACGGGAACAGCACCACGGTCGGTGTCATCCGACCGGCGGCGATCTCCCGGTCCAGGTATTCGGGTGCGTGCAGGGTTTTTGTCCACCCCATCGGTGACGACGGGTAGCCGTGCAGCGCCTCGATGACCGGGAAGCGGGCGGCGGGGCGCGCGTCGTAGGCGGCCGGCAGGTACGCCGTCACCGGCAGCGAGAGACCGCTGGCCCTACCGGGGACGGTGAGGTTGACCAGGCGTCCACCGGATCCGCCGCCGGGCGGCGGCGGATCCGACAGCGCAGCTGCGGCCGGTGGTGCGCCCGTCAGATCGGACCACGAGGTGTAGGTCTCGACCTGGCGGTTGACCCATACCAGGGCGGCGGCGAGGGCGGTCGCCACGCAGAGGCTGGCGCTGCTGGCCCGCAGCGCCACCCGCCACCATCCGCTGCCACGCTCCCAAGCCAACGCCAACGCGACGGCGGCCACGACCGCCGCCGCGACGGCGAGCACCAGGAGCGCGAGACTGTCCGGCGCCATCTTTCCCTCCTAAGCGGACGTGTTGGCAGCGCCGACGGGCGGCTGCACCGGGGCGGGGCGGCGCGGCGGCACCGGGCTGGCCTGGCCGTGCGGTGTACGCACCTGCCGCACCAGTGGCGCGGGCTCGGGCAGCGGGGCAGGCAGCTGCCGGATCGCCCAGAGCAGCGCCGCCCGCAGCGCGTCCAAGCCGGCCGGCCGGGTGGAGCCGACACGAGGCACTGCGGCCGGGCCGCCGGTGGCGGTACGCGCCGGAGTGCCCAGCACGGCCACCGTCACGCCCACCGGCAGCCCTTGCGGTGCGGCCGCGCCAGCGGGCCGGCCGCGCCCCGCACCGACGGGAACCACCGCCAGCGCCGGATAGCGGCCGGGCGCGGCCAGCACCACCTGGCGGGCCAGCGGCTCCTGCCGCGCTGACGACACCAGGGCCCAGCTGTGCCCGGTGACGCGCAGGTCCCGGCTCAGTTGGGCGGGCAACGTCATGGCCAGCGCCGGTACCGATGCTGCCGAGGTGGTGTGGGCGAAGATCAGCACAGCCGGTCCTGCCGCCGTCTCCGCCGAGCGGGCCAAATCAGCCTCGGCCGCATCGCCCCACCCGTCCCCCGCGCTGCTGAGGACCAGCACCGCCGGGTATCGCCAGCCGGGGTTGCGCAGGTAGTCGGCGGGTACGGTCACCCTCGGTGGGGCGGCCAGGTGCCAGTCCGCCCACCCGTCCGGTCGCCACTCGAAGGCGAACGGCTGTGCGGAGTCGCTGTGCTCGTGCTGGCGCACCCACTGGTCCAGCTGGCCCGGCGTGCTGGCATGGTGACGGCCGCCAGCGATGGCCTGAGTCAGCAGGTCGTCCCAGTTCGTATAGAACTGCGCGGAACGGTTGACCGCCAGCCCCACGGCCAACAGCACCAGGGCCTGGGTCAGCAGCACGCCCACCACCCGCACCGGGATGCGGAGCCGGCCGAACCGCCGCCAGCCGACAACGGTTGCGGCGGCCGCCCCGACGGCAGCCAGCCCCGCCAGGACGAGCAACGAAATGCCGGTCAGTGCCATGTGCACCTCCACGCCCTGAGCCGTGCCGGTAGGGCTGATGGTCCACCCGTTCGCTGAGAGAGGCTGCAAAATTTGCTGGAGGATCGCTGAACGCGGCGGTGTGGGCCGCTCAGGTCACTCACAGCGCGCACGCTGATGGGGCTCAGCGAGGCGGCCGATGATGGCCCCATGGCGCCGCAAGGAGGCACAGCATTCGTCGGCGAGCCCTGGCGGCCACGCCCACCGCTGACGCGGGCCGGCGTGGCCCGGCTTGTGCAGGTGGCCGGCGTGTTCACCATCCTCACCTGGCTCCTGCCGCCGCGTCGTGGCGGGCTGGAGGCCCTGGCGGAGTACCTGCCGATCACCGGCATCCTCACCGCCCGCGCAGCCACGGCGGTCAGCGGGGTGCTACTGGTCTACTTGGGCGGGGCTGCGACGGGGCAAGCGCAGCGCCTGGCGGTTGGCCGTCTTCCTGGCCAGCGTCGGCATGGTCCTGCACATCGCCAAAGGGCTCGATTTCGACGCGGCGGCGGTCTCGGGCGCACTGCTGGCCATGCTGGTCGCGGTGCACGGCCAGTTCCGGGCGGTCGCCGATCCGCGCAGTCCGTGGCGCGCGCTGGCGGCGTTCGCCGGCTTTGCGGGCGCCGGCTTCACGCTCGGCATGCTGGAGATAGCCCTACGGCCGAACCGCCTGGTCGGCACGCCGGGCGTGCGGCTGTGGGCGGAGCACGCCGCGCTCGGTCTGGTCGGCGCACCCGGCCCGCTGCGATTCCGGCACCCGCTGGGCGCCGAGGCCGTCAGCCTCACCACCGGCGCGTTCGGGCTGCTCGCGGTCGGCGCCGCCACGGTGCTGATGCTGCGCCACGCCCGGCGCGGTGCCGACGAGCGGACTGCGGAACAGGACCACCGGCTACGCGAGCTGCTGCGCCGGTACGGTGCGGCCGACTCGCTGGGCTACTTCGCCCTGCGTCGGGACAAGCTGCTGATGTGGGCGCCATCGGGAAAGGCTGCGGTGCCGTATCGCGTCATCAACGGGGTCAGCCTCGCCACCGGTGACCCGATCGGCGACCAGGATGCGTGGTCGCAGGCGATCGACGCGTGGCTGGCCGACAGCGCCCGGCATGGGTGGACCCCGGCGGTGCTCGGCTGCGGGCCGTCCGGCGGACGGTCGTACCGCCGCAGCGGCCTGGACGTGGTGGAGCTCGGCGACGAGGCAGTGGTGGACACGGCCGGGTTCAGCCTCGAGGGCCGGCCGATGCGCGCCGTGCGCCAGGCGGTTGCCCGCGCGAAGCGCGCCGGGTACACCAGCGAGGTGATCCGCCAGCGCGACCTGTCGCCGGCCGCACTGGCGGAGGCGGTACGTGCGGCGAGCCAGTTCCGGGACGGACCGGTGGAACGCGGCTTTTCGATGGCGCTGTCCCGCATCGGCGACCCGCAGGACGGCGACTGTGTGCTCGTGCTCTGCCGCGACGGCGCCGCTCGGCTGCGTGGCGTCCTGCAGTTCGTACCATGGGGCAACGACGGGCTGTCGCTGGACCTCATGCGTGGCGACCGCTCGGCGGTCAACGGCGTGATGGAGCTCATGGTGGTCAGCGCGATCGAGGCGGCGCCCGGCCTGGGCGTGGGACGGCTCTCGCTGAACTTCGCCGTGCTGCGCTCGGTCTTCGCCCGCGCCGAGGGGCTGGGGGCCGGGCCGGTCCTGCGGATCTGGCACCGGCTACTGCGGCTGGCCTCCCGGTTCTGGCAGATCGAGTCGCTGTACCGGGCGAACGCCAAGTACCAGCCGGCGTGGCAGCCGCGTTACCTGTGCTTCCCCACTGCCCGCGACCTGCCCCGGATCGCCATGGCCGTACTGAAGGCGGAGGCGTTCCTGCCGACCGGGTGGCGCAGTGCGCGGCGCGCAGACGGCGACGCCTGCGCGCCATCCCTCGAACCGCTCGGGGTGAGGTGATGGCAGAAGGGGCGCGGCGACGCACCGCCCTGCGACGCGCCGCTGCGATCGCCATGCTCCTGTCGACTGCGATCAGCGGCGGCGAACCGCCGCCGCCCGCAGCCAAGCCCGCCGCGGGTGCGGTGGTCGCGCTCGGCGACTCCGTGCCGGCTGGGTCGGCCTGCGACTGCGTGCCCTTCCCGGACCTGTACGCCCGCATGCAGGTGCCCGCCGTCCCATCCGTCAACCTCGCGCGCGGCGGCTTCAGCTCCGACGATGTGTGGGCGCAGCTCGAATCCCCTGATACGCACGAGGACCTGCGCCAGGCTGGCATCATCATGATCATGGTTGGCGCCAACGATCTGGCCGCCGCGTTCGACGCCGACGGCGACGACGCAACCTATCGGCGAGTCGCGGCGCGAGTCGGCGCCAATGTGGCCGCCACGATTGACCGGATCCGCGAGTTGCACGACGGTCCCGTCACGGTGCTCGTGCTCGGCTACTGGAACGTCGTCAAGGACGGCTCCGTGGGGCTTGCCGAGTACGGTGATGCCGGCATCGCGCAGTCGGCTACCGCCACCCGGTACGTCAACCAGGCCCTGCGCGACGCGGCGGCTGAGACGGCTGCACTCTACGTGCCCACCTACCCGGCGTTCAAGGGCGTCGCCGGCGACCAGGACCCCACCGACCTGCTCGCTGACGACGGCGATCACCCCAACGCGGTGGGCCACGAACTCATCGCCCGCGCGGCGAACGCCGCCGTGGCTGCCAGCAGATGACCATGGCCGCCACCGCGATCGCCGGGCCGACGAACACGTGGCCCCGGACGACGGTGCGGACCAACCTTTCCGCGTAGGCGTTCGCTCGCGGACGCTTCGCCACCTGCTGACCGAGACCTACCCCTCCATGGGTGTGCCTGCCGTCAGGGCGAGGCCGGTCACGGCCAGCAGGTCCGGACGTCGGAGGTGGTGAGCAAAGTGCGGCGCCTACCTCCAGTCGAGATTGCCGTCGACCCGGTCGCCGTTGATCATGAGGTTGTCGAAGCGGAGTCGCTCGACGTTCTCGAGGACGAACGGCTTGTCAGCCTTCTTCACCACGATGTCCTTGAGCAGGACGTCCCGCAGCGGCGCGGCCTGCGGACCGTGGACTTCGAGCACCTGACCGGCGGCCTCGACGGTGATGTCGGAGAACACGATGTCGCGGTACACCGGCGGGAAATTGCCGCCCAGTTCACCGGGGTAGTTCAGCTGGAACCAGATGAAGGTGTCGAAGGACTCGACTGTCATGTTCCGCACGCGGATGTGCTCGACCGTGCCGCCCCGGTCGAGGTTGCCCTTGAACCGGATGGCGGAGGCGCCGGTGCGCAGCACGTTGTCGGTGAAGTAGACGTGGCGGATGTCGCCCGACATCTCACTGCCGAGGGCGATGCCGTCCTCGCCACCCATGTCGTTGTTGCGCACGACGATGTATTCACTCGGCCGGCCGATGGTCCGCCCGTCGAGGTCTCGGCCCGACTTCACCACCACGGAGTCGTCGCCGGTGCGGAAGGTGTTCTTCTCGATGAGCACGTGGGTGCTCGAGTCGACGTCCACGCCGTCGTTGTTCGCCCGGTGGCTGTCCACGACGAGGTTGCGCACGATGGCGTCGTCCGTGTAGACGAGGTGGTTGATCCAGAACGGGGAGTTGTGGATCGTGTAGTCCTGCAGGAGCACCCGCGTGGCGTGGAAGAACTGGACAGCGCTGGGCCGCAGGTAGGTGCCGGCGCCGAAGATCCGCTGCTCGACCGGCACGCCGGTGAAACCCATCTGACGCAGCCGCAGCTGGTCACCCTGCTGCTTCCCTGTCCAGCTGTGGAACTCGTGCTGCTCGTTGCCGTCGATGACGCCCTTGCCGGTGATTGCCACGTCGTGCACGTCATTGGCGTAAATCAGCGGTGAGTAGCCGAACAGCTCGGTGCCCTCCCAGCGGGTGCGCACGACGGGCAGGTAGTCCTTGGCGGCCGGGCTGAACAGCAGCGTGGCTCCGCCGGACACGTGCAGGTCGATTCGGCTGGCCAGATGGATCGGCCCCTTGCTGAACCAGCGGCCGGCGGGCAGGACCACCCGCCCGCCACCATCCTGGGAGGCGCGCTTGATGGCGGCCATGATGGCCGGACGCGCGTCGGCGCTGCCGTCGCCCACGGCACCGAAGTCGGTGACCACATAGTCCCGATTCGGGATGGCGGGCGTCTCGATCTTGTCGACGATCCGCTGGATCATCGCCGAGTCGGCGTTGGCGCTGGCTCTGGGGCTTGCGTCGGCTCCGGCGGCCGCGGTGACTGTCGAAGTGAGAGCCAGGGCCAGCAGGACGAGGACGGCACGGGGACGGCGTCGGCCTCGTGGTGCTCGCTTCGGTTCCGGCGGTTGCGTCGTCACGGCATTCCCTTTCGGTTCGGGGGAACGGACGGGTGGTGACGGTGGTGCGTTGCCTCGTACGGCGTCGGGCCCGGGACTGCCCCGCGGAAACCCGGTCGGGGTCTGCGCATTGTGGGGCGTCGGAAGTCCGGAGGTGACCGTCCACCGACGATCAAGCATGCAAACGTTTGCATGGATTATTTCGACCATCGCCGCTCCTTGTCAACGGCCCTGAGGCAACAGATCCGCCGGCAAGCGCAGATCAGGGCCGACCGCCCCGGTGCCGAGGCGTGGGACGCTCCAGACCCGCGTCGGACGCCCGAGCTGCTTCTGTCAAACGTTTGCATCGAATGGCGGCTGAGGTGGTCCGCGCATCGAACGCCCCGGTCGTACAGTGGCGACCAGCAATCGGATCAGGAGGTGCGGTGTGACGGGCGGAAGGCGGGTTCGTCTCGTCGACGTCGCACGCGAAGCGGGCACGTCGGTGTCGACAGTCTCCCGGGTCCTCAACGGCTCGGAGCAGATCTCGTTCGAGGTGAGCAACCACGTCCGCTCGGTCGCCGCGCGGCTGGGCTACCGGGCCGACGGCGCGGCGAAGGAGCTCAAGCTCGGCCAGGTCCGCACCATCGGGGTGACCGTGCCCGATCTGGCCAACCCGTTCTTTCCCGAGGTGCTCAAGGGCCTCGGCGCCGGGGCGCGCGCGGCGGGCTACCGACTGCTGATCAGCGAGAGCGGGGAGGACCCTGACGAGGAACTGCGGCTGACGGAGGAGTTGACCAGCCACGCGAGTGCCCTGGTGCTGTGCAGCTCACGGCTGCGACCGAAGCACCTCGCCAGGATCCTCGACGGGCCGATCCCGGTCGTCTGCGTCAACCGAACGGCGAAACAGGCGGGGGTGGTCTGCGTCGACTACCGCTCCGGCAGCCGGCAACTGCTGGACCACCTCGCGAACCTCGGCCACCGGCGGATCGCGTACGTGGGTGGGCCGCCTGCTTCCTGGTCGGACGGGCAGCGTCGCCGCACGTTGCGCACCCTGACCCGGAAGATGGGCATGGAACTGGCGGAGATCACCGGGGGCTGGTCCGGCGACCACGGGTACGACGCCGGGCCGGAGGTGCTGGGCATCGGCGCCACGGCGGTGATCACCTTCAACGACCTGGTCGCGATCGGGCTGCTGAGCTGGTTGCACGACACCGGTGTCGCGGTGCCCGGCGCGGTGTCGGTGACCTCGTACGACGACATCCCCGTCGCGGCGTACGCGCGACCGCCGCTGACCTCGCTGCGCAACCAGCGCGCACAGCTCGGCCGGCTGGCCTGGGATCACCTGTCGGCGCGCCTGGCCGGTGACCAGTGGCCACAGCCGGTCATGCTCACCCCGACGCTGATCGTCCGCGCCAGCACCGGGCGCCCCTTGGAGAACGGCGAGGCCGATCCCGCCTGAGACCAGGGCGTGTCCTGCCGATCATGGGCTCTGTGGGTCGTCCGGGGCAGCGCCGACACCCAACCGGATGCCATAGTGCCGCCATGAAGGCAGACCTATACAGCTATTTGAAGGGCGGCCGTGACGCGCTGCTGTGGAAGCTCGACGGGCTCAGCGAATACGATATTCGACGTCCGTTGACCCCGACCGCCACCAACTTACTCGGTCTGGTGAAGCACTCGGCGGCCATGGAGATCCTCTACTTCGGCGTCGTGTTCGGCCGGCCGTTCGAGCAGGAGCTGCCGTACGTCGGCGACGGAGCGGAGACCAATGCCGACATGTGGGCGACTGCGGATGAGACCCGCGAGGAGATCGTCGCTCTTTACCGTCGCGCGATCGCTCACGCCGACACCACCATTGAAGCCCTTGCACTGGATGAGGTCGGCCGTGTGCCGTGGTGGGGCGATGCAGCGGTCACGTTGCACCACGTCCTGGTCCACGTGATCGCGGAAACGCAACGGCACGCCGGCCACGCTGACATCGTGCGCGAACTCATCGACGGCGCGGCCGGGCTGCTGCCAAGGAACGACAACCTGCCCGCCGCCGACGAGTCATGGTGGCTGGACTACCGCCAGCGAGTGGAGCAGGCCGCCCTCGACGCCAACAAACGCAGCAACTAGGTTTTCTGTCGCATGGAAGCCAGATGATGGCGGCGATGAGTACCGGCGCACCCGTGCGCAGCTTCCACAGGATCCCGTTGATGACCTGGCGGTGATCCCGCCACCGCCCCCGCGCACCGCCCGGCTCCGGCAGAGCACATCGTCAACGATCAACCACTAGAAGATCGGCAGAACAGCCCTAGCTGCGCCCCGGGCGGGGTGGGGCGGTCGAGCCGCGGACGGCGAGCTCGACCGGCACTCTGGTCGCCGTCGTCGACGGTCCGGTGCCCTCGGTGGCGAGCCGCTGCCAGGCCAGCCGGCCGACGGTCCGCTTGGGTACGGCTACCGTGGTGAGCCCGGGCGGGGTGAGGGCGCTGAGCGGGATGTCGTCGAAACCGGTCACTGAGACATCGTCCGGCACCGTGACGCCGAGTTCGGTGAGCCGGCTCAGGACGCCCAGCGCGACGTAGTCGTTGAATGCGACGATCGCGGTCGGCTTGTGCCCGAGTGCTTCCTCGGCCATGCGGTGTCCGTCCGGGGCGGTCGAGCCGCATGGGATCTGCACGACGTCGAGTCCCCGGCCGGCGGCGGTGCGCAGGGCGCGCCGGCGCTGCCCGTCGGACCAGGCGTGGGGCGGGCCCTGCAGGTAGACGAGACGGCGGTGTCCGAGCGATGCGAGGTGGGCGCACAGCTGTGTCATTCCTTGGTGGTAGTCCACCAGCACGGCCGCCACCGACGGGTGTCGTACCAGGCGGTTGACCAGGACGAGGGCCGGGAGCTTGGTGGCCAGCTCTCGGAGTCGGGGTGTGCTCATCCGGGGTGAGCACAGCATCACGCCGTCCACCCACCGGCCCAGCTCGGTGGCGGCCCGGTATTCGACCTCGGGATCCTCGTCGGTGTCGGCGACGAGGGTGCGCCAGCCGCGCTCGGCGGCCGCCGGCGTCGCGCCCTTGAGCACCTCGGCGAAGTAGGGATTCGCGAGGTCCGGGACGACGACGCCGACGGTGTGCGAGCGCCCGCTGAGCAACACCTGCGCCGCAGGGTTGGGCCGGTAGTCCAGGTGCGCTGCGGCGTCGCGTACCCGTTGGGCCAGGTCGGCCGAGACCGGCTTGGCGCCGGTCAGCACCCGGGAGACGGTCGCGGTGGACACCTGCGCGAGTCGGGCCACGTCGTGGATGGTCGACCGGGTCGGTGAGCTGCGGGGCGTTCGCTGCACCGCCACATTTGACCATGCGGCCCCCGGTGCTCCGGACACTCAGGCCGACGCGAGCACGAGCGGTTGCCCGTTCTCGACGACGTTGCGTAGCACGAGGTTGTCGACGTACTCCACGACGCCCGGCTTCCCCGTGGTGCCGAAGTCCACGTTCGTGAGGGTCACGTTGGTGATGTGGTCGTCGGCGTAGCCGCGAAGGTTGAGAGCGCGCCCGGCCTGGCCGACGGTCAGGTCCCGGACGTCGATGTTGCGCACCACCGGGTTGAACCCGTAGCCGGGACCCTCCTCGTAGAAGAAGTTGACGTCGATGACGGCGCCGGCGACCTCGCCGATGCGGATGTCGCGGGCGTAGACGTCGGTGATGAACCCGCCGCGGACGGAGTTCGTCTTGAACCGCAGGGCGATGTCCAGGTTGGGGCTGGACATCTCACAGTTGCGGGCGAAGACGTTGCGCACCCCGCCGGACATCTCGCTGCCGATGGTCACCCCGCCGTGGCCGTCGCGCATCAGGCAGTCCTCGATGAGGATGTCCTCGCTCGGGACGTTGACCCGGCGCCCGTCGGCGTTTCGCCCGGCCTTGATCGCGATGCAGTCGTCACCCGTGTCGAAGGTGCAGCCGCGGATGACGACCATGCGGCTGGACTCGGGGTCGCAGCCGTCGTTGTTCGGGCCGTGGGAGTTGACGGTGACGTTCTGCACCAGCACGTTCTCGGACAGGGTCGGGTGGATCTCCCACATCGGGGAGCGGACGATCGTGACCCCCTCGATGAGCACGTTGCGGCAACGGTAGGGCTCGATGAAGGACGAGCGCAGACAGTCGCCCTCGCCGAACACCCGCTGCTCGACCGGCACGCCCTGCTCGGCCATGGCGAACAGCCGGGCCCGGGCGGCGTCCTGCTTCGGGTCGCCCTTCTTCCAGCCGTACTCGGCCTTGCCCTTCCACGGCCACCAGTGCTGGTTGTCCGCCTGGCCGTCGAGCACACCGGCGCCGGTGATCCCGATGTTCTCCTGCTCGAAGGCGTAGATCAGCGGCGAGTAGTTGTAAAGCTCGACGCCCTCGAACCGGGTCAGCACGGCCGGCAGGTAGTCGGCGGGGCGTTGGCTGAACAGCACCACCGCCTCGGCGGTGACGTGCAGGTCGACGTTGCTGAGCAGGTGGATCGGCCCGGTGAGGAACCGGCCGGCCGGAACCAGCACGTGCCCTCCCCCGGCGGTGTGACAGGCGGCGATCGCCTGCCTGACCGCCTGCGTGCAGTCGGTGGCGCCGTCGCCGACGGCACCGTACTGCCGGATGTCGAACCAACGGTTGGGGAAGTGCGGGCGGTGCACCTTCGCGCTGATGTACTCGGCGCGAGCCCAGGGGTTGCCGGGAGGCGTGGGATCGGCGCTTGCCCGGCCGGCGACCAGCGGCGCGAAGGCTGCGGCGGAGGCGGTCACCCCGGCCCATCGGAGGAAGTCACGTCTGCTGTGTTCGGTCGTCATGAAAGCTCTCCTGGTCTGGCCGGAACGGGTAGGTAAAGCTTTTCCTACCGGCCAAACGCATCGGCGTCAACGGATTGGCGGAGGGTGGCTATCGCCGGCCATTGGACGCCGGGCGAGGCTCCGTCCAACGGCAGGTCACGGGAAGTCGTCGGGCTTGGTGTCGGGCAGCGCGGCGAGCAGTTGGGCGGCCAGCCGCCGTACGGTGCTGTCGTCCTCCTGGTGGGCGAGCCGGACGAGGACCTCCCGGGTCCGGCTGTCCCCCCGGTAGTGACGGGTCAACGCGAGCAGCGCGGTGCGGCGGATCTCCCAGTCGTCGTCGTCGGCCAGCCGCAGCAGCAGTTCCCGTACCCCCATCCGGTCGGCCAGCGTGGCTCCCAGCTGTTCCACGGCGCGGCGCCGGACCTCCAGGTCCGGGTCGTCGCGGACCAGCCCCACCAGCAGTACCCGAACCTCCGGATCGGCCCCGAAGTGCTCGCCGAGCGCGGCGGCGATGCGGGCGCGGATCGCCGGGTCCTGGTCGGCCAGGCGGCGCATCAGCCGCAGCGTCACCGCCATGGACGCCGAGCCCCGTTCGGTCAGGCAGCGTACCGCCGCGTCGAACACGGCCGGGTCGGTGTCCGATTCGACGCATTCCAGCAGCACGTCGGTCACCACGTCGGGGCTGCCGTACGCGCACAGGGCCTGCACGGCGGCCAGTCGGATGCCGGCGTAGCTGTCTCGGCGGGCCCGCCGGCACAGCGTCTCCAGCAGGCTGTCGGCCTGGCCGTGGCGGGCGAGTGCCTGTGCGGCGGCGCGCAGCACGTTCGGGTCGGGGTCGCGGCTGACCTGCTCGGCGAGGCATTCGCGCACCTCGGGGTCCGGTGGCTCGCCGAGGTGGGTCAGGCTGCGGGTGACCCGCAGCCGGACGATGGGGTCCCGCTCCTGGGAGGCCCGGCTGATGAGCAGGTCGCGGGTGGCGTGGCCGAGCAGCGGCCGGCCGGTGAGCAGGTCGACCGCGGCGAGCCGGACGCTCGCGGTCGGGTCCCGGCGGGCTCGTTCCAGCAGCAGTTCCCCGGTGCGGTGGTCGGGGTAGGCCTCGGCCAGGGCACGCACCGCGGCGAGGCGCACGGTCGCGTCGTCGTCGGCGCGCGCGGCGTACGCCGCTACGGTCCATCCGGAGTCGTCCGCGCGGTCCTGGTCGAGCAGTGCGGTCACCGCTGCGGCCCGCACGGACGCGTCCTCGTCCTGCTCGATCTGGTCGACCAGCCGGGCTCGGCAGCGCCCCTCCGGATCGGGTACGAGCGCCAGCCGCTGCACGGCGACCGCGCGCAGCCGCGCGGAGGTGGCTGAGCAGGCCAGCTTCAGCAGCAGTTCGGTGCCGTCGGGGCTGGGCCCGTCCGGCAGCAGTTCGGTCACCAGGCCGCGCCGCACCTCGTCCGGGGCGTCGCCGGTGACCCGCTCCAGCGCCCGTGTGCGGGCCGTGTCGGCGTGCTCGGGCAGTGCCAGCAGGCCTTCCAGCGCGCACTGGACCACTGCGGGGTCGGTGTCGGTGTCCAGTAGTCGCTGCAGCGTCTCGGGTACGTCGGGCAGGTCGGCGCAGCGGGCGGCGAGGACTCCCACGGCGGCGCGCCGCACGGCGGTGGCGGGGTCTTGGGTGGCCCTCGCCAGCACCTGGCGGACGTCCTGGGACAGCTCGGCCCGGCCGCCGAGGGACTGCACGGCGAGCGCGCGTACCGCGGGGTCGGGTGATTCGGTGAGGTCGCGCAGCACGTCGATGAGCTCGGGGTCGGCGCTGAAGTGTGCGACCAGGGCCCGGACGGCGGCCTGCCGTACCGCGGTCGACACTTCCGCCTGTGCCTGGGCGAGGAGCAGGTCCCGGCACCGGCGGCGGCTGGGGCTGGTGGTGTCCAGCCGGCCGGCGGCCTCGGCCAGCCCGGCGACCATGGTGAGGTGGGCCTGCCGTTCGCGGCCCTGCCCGAGTTCCCGGACCAGCAGCTCCTCCAGCTGTTCCTCGGCGGTGGACAGCACCGCGGCGATGCGGGTCGCGAACGCGGAGCCGGAGCGCCAGCTGGTGCGCACTCCGCGGCGGCGGTACCAGTGCAGGAAGGCAGCCCGGCCCGGCCAGTGCCGGCCGAGCGCCCGGATGGAGGACAGCAGTTCCTGTTCGGTGAGTTCCACCAGGTTGGGGTCGTCGGCGGAGATGCCGTGTTCGACCAGGAGCACGATCTGGCCCAGCACGGCGTCGCCCGCGCCGGCCAGCTCGGCCGGCTGCGGCGCTTCCGCCACGCACTGCGCGGCCAGCACCAGGTTCCATGGTGGGCCGGTGAGGTTCAGCGGCGGCCAGGGTTGGTTGACCTCGGTGGCGAGGAGGGTGACCAGGTCGTTGGCGGTCGGGGCGGGCAGCGCGCTGGCGACCAGCCGGAGCACCTCCCGCCAGGACGGGTCGGCCCAGTGCTCGCGGAACAGCGCGCGCAGCTGGTCGAGGCCCCAGGCGTCCGGATCGTGCTCGAACCTGTCCACGATCTCCTCGGCACAGAAGAACTCCAGGAACGTGCGGTGCACGAACCCGAACAGTCGCAGGCCGTACCGTTCCAGGATGAAGCTTCGCTGGCGCAACTTGTCGATCATTGAGTAGGCCATGGCGAGCGCCCGCTCGTTCTCGAATCCGTAGAAGTCGACCAGGTGGTCCCGGAAGATGCGCGCCAGCTCGTCGGATTCGATGTAGTTTCCCGCCGGACCGGACTCCCGGAACTGCATCCGGAACGCCAGGTGGCGCAGCAGCCTCCGCTTCGCCTGCGGGTCCAGCGGCGGCACGTCGCCGTGGCTTTCCCGCAGTTGTTTGGTCACGTCCCACTCGGAGATCAGCACGTCGGTGACGTGGGCGTAGAGGCGGCGCCGGTTGCGTGGCAGTGGGTGGCCTCGGCCGACGATGGCCATGAGCATCAGCAGCAGCGGGTTGCCGGCGATCTCGTGCATGGCCCGGGATCTGCGCACCACGTCGAGGATCTGCCGCCGCTGCCGGTCCGCCTCGGCCGGCGGGGTGGGCATGACGTAGCGGTACCAGTTGCCGAGGAACCGGGCGATCCGTTCGTCGTCGAGGTCCTCGAGGGTGAAGTGGTCGAAGCCGGCGTTGGCGAAGGTGTGTCGCAGGTAGCCTGCTGCCCGCGAGGTGACCACCGTCCGGACACCGGGGTATTCGTTGGCGAACGTGGCGATCTGTGCGGCGACCTCCTCCCGCTGGGCGGGGTCGAACACCTCGTCGAGGCCGTCGAACAGGAACAGTGCCTGGCCGCCCTGGCGCAGGTACGACTCCAGCACGTCCTGGTCGATTCCGGCGAGGCCCTGCTGGTGGCGGTGGCCGACGTAGTCGAGCAGGCCGTCGCACCGGCCGTCCCCGCAGTGCACGGCGTACGAGCGCAGCTCGATCAGGACTGGCAGGTAGCGGTCCAGCGCGGCCAGTCGGGGCTCGACGCAGGCGCCGGCCAGGGCCAGCGCCAGATAGCGTGCGGTCGCTGACTTGCCGGAGCCGGGGTCGCCGAGCAGCACGATGGCCCGTCGGCTCGGATCGCACACCACGTCGAACAGGGCGAGCGCGTCCTTGGCCGCGTACTCCTCCCAGAGCCGCTCCACTTCCTCCGGGTCCACCACGCCGGGTAGGCCGCCGGGGTCACCGTCCGGTGTGGAGCCGGCCCAGCGCCACCACGCGAGGGGCATTTCCGGCCGGGCGTCCTCGTGTACCCGGGGTTCCACGAACACCTTCGGCAGGCCGACCGTGAGGTATCCGATGGTGGGTCGTGGCGACACCCCGTCCAGGGGGACCGCCTGGTAGCGCAGCGCCAGCTGCTTGTAGTAGTGGTTGCGTACGGCGTCTGGCAGGTGGGTGTCGGGGTCGGCGGGTTCGCGGGCCGGGGAGCGGCCGCTGCGCACGTCGGCCAGCGCCACGGTGACCTTGGCGGACAGGTCGTCCACACTGGAGAAGAAGGCGCACAGGTGGCGTTCCTTGAGTTCCCGGCGCAGCGCGACGACCTGCTGCCAGTCGGCGTCCCGGTCGATCATGTCCACCGGCCACGGCGTGTCCTCGGCGAGCAGGAAGATCAGGCAGGGTTTCCCGGCCGCGAGGGCCTCACGGTATTCCAGTTCGGTGATGGAGGATTCCTGGCCGGGCGGCCGGAACCCGTACCGCCAGGCGAACAGCCCCACGTAGAGGTCGCAGCGGCGTACGTCGGCCAGGCAGCGTTCCAGGGGTGGCCTGATGTCGGCGCCGTACGCCTCCATGGCCACGTCCTCGATCTCGAGGCGACGTGCCACGGCGTGCACGGCAGCGCGATATTCCAGCAGGTCCTTTTGGGTGGCCGAAATGTAAACCTTCATGAACGGCAAACTCCAGGGGGTAGCTGGGGACCGCACCATTGAAAATATCAGCCGACGTCACATCCCTCCGACCCGCGAACGCCCGGCAACCCCCGCCACACATGGGATTCCCGCCAACGGGGGGCCTATGATGTCCACTGGACAGATACGGGCCCGGAACGGGCGGAATCCCGTGCCCACGGGTGTTTCGGCATTTCCCGCACGGGTCCGTGTCGGTGCGGGTCACGGCGGCGTACGTCAATCACCATGGGACCGCATTCCGCGGGCGACCGCGGATCGGTGGCGGCGATGCGGAGGAAGCCATGCTCACGGTGGGTGAGGTGCACACCAGCCTGCTGCAGCACAGCACTGCGCTGGCACAGGAGCAGAGCGCCGAGGTGCTCAGCCTGGTCGAGGGCGAGGCCGTGCTGACATCGCGGCGCCCGTCGCTCTACGCGGTGTCGCCCGACGTGCGCACCGGCGTGGACTGTTGGCTGCCCAGCGCCAAGAAGCGCCAGCTACGCGGCGTGGGCGCGGTGGTCACCCGGGCCATCATCACCGGCGGCCGGATCGGCCAGGCGTCCTCGGTCATCCAGGTGGTCCCCGGGGAGCGCCGCCAACCGTGGTCGCACTACCTGGCCAGTCCCGGCGTGCTGGAGACGGTCGGGAAGCTGGACGCCGCGGACCTGGCGGCGGGCTTCCTGCACGGCAACGCCGCCGACGTGTTGAACCTGGAGGCGATCACCGGCCGGGTGCTCGACGGCGTGCAGATGTCCGACCTGCTGGACCGGCGCCCGCCGTTGCGCGCGGCGCGCACCCGGCTGCGCTGGACCGCGCGGATCGCCGAGCGACCGGACCAGGTCTCCTCGGCGGTGGTCACCGTGGACTCCCCCACGCTGCGCACGGTCGAACTCGTGGTCGGCCCGCAGGACGTGCCGGCCGCCGTGGCCGGCCTCTGCGAGGATCTGGCCCTGCACGACTGGCTGCTCACCATGCTGTCCGCCGTCGTGGAGGCCGCGGTGACCCGATCGGTCTCCGGGCAGGAGCACATCGAGCGGCTGCGGCCGGTGCTGGAGCACCTGCTGCACCTGTGGCTGCCCGGCGCGCGGGTGGACCCGCGGCTACGGCCGATCTGGGACCGGCTGGAGCAGGTACCCGGGTTCAGCCGGCAGTGGAAGTCGTCGGTCAACTGGATCCGGGATCAGATCAGCGTGAGCAACCAGGCCCTGCTGCGCGACCTGGCCGGCCGGGTGGCGGTCAACCAGCCGTGCCCACGCTGACCACGTTCACTCGCCGATGAACACGTAGCTCAACCGGTCGACCAGCTCGCTGGGCAGCTGCAGGCCCTCCCCGCCGGCCCGCTTGGCGACCTGCCGGGCGACCGGCGGGGGCACCGCGACCTGACCGAGGATGGTCCGCACGGCCAGCTCCACCGGCAGGTACCGGGTGTCCATCAGGGTCAGCGTGCGATACGCGCAGAACGGCGCGGCGACTGGGTTCAGCTGGACGACCGACGGCAGCTCGTCCCAGTCGGTGGGCAGTTCGCCGGCAAGCCGGCACGGCTGCGTGATCGTCTCACCCCGGTGCCGTAGCACGCCCAGCCGAGTCATCTGCCAGACCGAGGCGAGCAGCGCGCAGGCCCACACCCGCGTGTTCGGCTCGTCGGACCACAGCTCGACGTCGACGAAGATGGAGTGCTGGGGATCGCCGGACTGCACCGGCGGGGACCACGGCAGTGGCAGGGTCATCGCCGGCGCGTCGACATGTCCGGGCGAGCGCTTACCGTTGGACAGCCAGCCCGACTCGCTCAGCGGCGGGCGGCTCCCGGTGGTGTGCCGGGGCGGCTCCACCACCAACGTGTCGACCACCAGTTGGGCCAACTCGACCCCGTCGTGCCGGGCGAAGCAGGACTCCCGAGCCACGTAGTCCAGCGTCAGGCCGTGCTCCGCCGCGGCGCTCTGCACCTGCGGGATCACCTCGCGCGGGGTGCCGAACCGGTGGAAGTAGTCGTCCACCAGGAAGCAGGTGCTGATCCGGGGCTGCCGGTTCGGCGGCAGTCCTCGTCGGGCCAGCGCCGGGATCGCCCCCGCCCAGTCCGCGATCCGCTCGAACTTGCGCCGCAGCTCGTGGCACCCGTCGCCGAAGTCCTCCGCGTAGAAGTGCCCCAACTCCACCGACAGATGCGAGTACGCCACGCTCTCCGTACGACGCACCGCAGCCGCCTCCTGGAACCTGACATCCACGCCGATCACGCGGTCTCCCATGCCGTTTCGTCGAAGAGCTTCTCGGTCAGATCCACGAAGGCGTCCACGGTCTTGGCGTTCGCGATCTTGGTCTGCACGTCGTGGTCCGAGATGAGCTGCTCACGCCACTGCAGCAAGGGATCCAGCGGCACCGCGCCGAGCAGCGTGGTGCGCCCGACGCTCCGCCGTCGGGCCAGCTCCGACAGCTCCGCGTCGCACTTGCGCAGGAAGGCCTGCTGCGCGAGGTCGAGGTGGCCGACCTCGGGACCGCGCGAATCGATCACCGCGGTGCGGATGAACCGCAACGACTCCCGCAGCCGCTCCGGCTCGTGGCCGTATTCCTTGCCCATCGCCAGGATCCCGCCGGCCTCGAAGGCAAGGTCCGCGGCCGCCGTGACGTGCTGGGGGGTCCACCGGTGGAAGACCAGCCAACGAACGGTCACCTTCCGCAGGGTGGGGGTGGCGGTCGCCGCCAGCGCGATCTGGCTGGCGTAGGACCGGCCGGCGCTGAGGTCCACCAGAGTCAGGTCGAACTCCTCCTCCAACCGGAGGAAGAGCTCGGCGCAGCGCTTGGCGATGTCGTTGGTGAAGCCGAACTCGCTGCCGTTGCGCTGCCCGGGCAGCAGCACCAGCGGACCGGACCCGATGGGCCGCTGCCGCAGGCTGGCCCGCTCCGAGGTGCCCCACACGTCCAACTGCTCCGGCGACGGGATCTCTCCGCGCAGGTACCGGTGCAGGCCACCGCCGTTCGGCCCGGCGCCCTCCACCCCGTTGACCGCCTGCGGGATCTGGAACGTGATACCGGCCGTCGGCGAACCGAAGTCGTAGTCCAGATAGCAGGTGGGGCGGCCGGACAACGCGCTGCGGTAGGCGATGTTCGCCGCGGTCACCGAACGCCCGGTGCCGCCCTTGTGCGACGTGACGAAGACCAGCATTCAGATCCCCTCGCTGGCTTTCTGCTGCCCGGTGGTGATGTCGTTGAGCAGCAGCAGCAGGGTGTTCGCCAGAGCGGCCGCCGTGCCAGGCCGTTCGTCCACCAGCATCTGCGCCCGGCGCAGGCTGGCCCGGATGCTGCGCATGCTGCGCTGCATCGCCTCACCGGCGAACGTGCCGCGCATCAACTCCCGGTCGAACAGGTACTCGGCCTCGTCGATGAGATCCTGCGCGTACGCGGCGAGCCGGCCGGCTCGCGGGAACGGCCGCTCCCAGAGCAGCTGACCGGCGCTGACCAGCGCCTGCACCACCCGCTCGGTCAGATACCAGGAGGGTGCGTCCGGCTTCGGCGCCAGCCCGGGGAAGGCACCGCCGGCGTGGTCCCACAGCCCGCGGTGCCGGCCGTCGGGGATACGCCGCAGCAGCAGGTGCTCCCACACCTCGTCGGCAAGTTCGAGCAGCTCGCTGCGCTGCCGGGCGTTGCTCAGCAGACCGGCGACGGTCGCCGCCCGCTGCAGCAGCACCGTGGAGAACTCGTTGACGTTCCACGTCATGATCGGCTTCGACGTGTCGTCGTTCAGCGTCACCCGCTTGCCCGGCGCATGCACGATCAACGCCGGCTCGTCCGGCGAGGCGCGCCGGGTGATCCGCGACCGCTGCGCCAGCTCCACGAGCACCGCGGCGATCCGCCCGAGCTCCTCGTCGGCGCCGCGCCCACCGGCGAGCAGTCCCTTCACCGCCAGCGACGTGGCCTGCAGGGTGTAGTAGTCGGTGCGGTCACCGTCAGTCGTCCGCCACGGGATGTCCTCGATGGGCCACCGCCGCCGGTTGCCGAAGGTCGCCACCGTCGCCCAGTAGGTGCGGGTCAGCTCCCAGCGCAGTTGCAGTGCCCGGGACAGCCGCTGCTGCTCCTCGTTGAGCAACCCGAGCAGGCGGGTGCGCTCGGAGTTCAGGTCTTCGATGGCGTCCATCGCGATGACCGTGAAGTAGAGGTAGGGAGCGTTCTCCGCCGAGCCCTCGCGCTGCTGGCCGATCGGTTCGGTGGTCGGGACCTCCTCGGCGCCGGCGATGGTCCCCCACGACCAACCGCACTCGAACAGCATCTCGCTGTTGTCCAGGTCCTCGGTCACCCGACCTGACCCGATCACCACGCTGCGCAGGCTGGCCATGGTGTCCCGCAGCTGTTCGCGCAGCGCCGCCACGAGCTCGCGGCGGGGCAGCTCGTCCTGGTTGACCATGTCGCACAGCCGGACGCCGTACTCGTCGGTGGCGGTGAAGACGAAGGTACTGAAGCTGCGCAGCAGCCCCACCATGGCCGCCGTGAGGCGCGCGCTGGCCATCGCCTCGAGGTTGTCCAGTTGCGCCAGCAGGTCGCGCCGCTGGGTGGCGCCACGGTAGACCTTTACGAAACCGATCGTCGCCAGGGTGAGCGTGACGGACACCGCGAACGAGTCGACGATGTCCTGGGAGCGCTGCTCATCGGTGAGGTCCGGGCCACCCTCCAACGGGTTGAGGTAGCTACCACCGTCGAACAGCGGGGTCCCGGTGTCGTCGGTGTACCGGGTGTAGTAGTCGATCATCACGCCGACCAGGCGACGGGGAATCTCGATCGCACCGCCGATCGGACCCAGTGCCTCGATGACCTCCTCGTCGGTGCGGTCCGGGTCGTCCAGCGACAGGACCGGGACCTTGGCCGCCGGGAGCAGCAGGGTCAGCAGTTGCTCGGCGTCGCTGATGGAGTTGCTGCCGCTGCGGCCACCCCAGTGCCATTCACCGTCCTGCCAGCAACTGCGTACCGTGGCCCGCCAGATGTCGAGGATCTCCTGGCGCGGCTGTATCCGCATGATCCACCGCCGTCTGCTGTAGTCGTCGACTCGAAACTGCTGGTGTTGCCGTGCGCACGAAGATCCACGATGGTGTGTGCCACCACATCGTATCGGTCGCGTCGAGTACCGCTAGAGCGGCTTCGATGGCCGCGTGTCGGCGACGGCAACCGGTCGTCCAGGTGCGACTCGCGCCCCGATCTTCGGCGGAAACAGTCCACGACAAGATGTGAGTCCACTTTCGGCGCCATCCCCGTTGGACGCGGGATGAAAGCGAGCCAGCTTCATCGTGGGAAGTGGCCCTGAACGGCGCAACGCAGCGCATCGACCCCAGCCGCACGGGACCGCCACGATGACGCCGCCGTGGACGTGGATCAAGCCCTCGGCCAGCCGGGTTCAGTGCCCGTTCTTCTGGGCTGCCGCAGCTCGTGACCGCTGCCGGCGCGGGCGTTCCTCCCGACCGGCCCAGCTGCCGCGCACGTGGCCGATGTGCGCCTTGATCAGCCGCTCGAGGCCACGCCGGTCGTTCGCGGCGATGAGATCGAGCATCTGGAGGTGTTCCGCGGCCGAGGAGGCCAACTCGCCGTTGGCGGCGAGCCGGGTGAGGCCGTACAGCCTCGTCCGGGAGCGCAACTCGCCGACGAGCGAGACCAGGTTCGCGTTGCCCGCCAGTGCGAGCAGCTCCAGGTGGAACACCCGATCCTGCTCGATGTACGCGATCAGATCTTTCTCCTGCGCCGCCTCGACGATACGTTGCGCGATCGGCCGCAGGCGGGCCAGGTCATCGGCGCCTGCGACGCCAGCCGCCCGGATGGTCATCGGAACCTCGAGAAGCTGTCGGATCTCAGTGATGTTGTCCAGTTCCTCGTCGGAGAGTTCGGTCGGCCGGAAACCCTTGTTCGGCACCGTCTCGACCAGGCCCTCCTTGACCAGGTCCAGCATCGCCTCCCGCACCGGCGTGGGCGACACGCCGAACTGCGCGGCGAGGGCGGGCGCGGAGTAGATCTCCCCGGGGCGCATTTCACCGGCCACGAGGGCCGCACGCAGGGCGTGGGCGACCTGGCCCCGCACGCTGCGCCGCGCCTCGAGCATCGGCAAATGTAACGACTGCGCCATTACTGCACCCCCTCCGCTTGGAGGATAGTTGGACCGGATCCACCGCCTCGCACCACCCGGATCGTGTCGCATCCCCAGGTCGGTACGACCGCCTTGGGGACCGGGTGCAGCGCAGTGTAGAACCCCGGCGCGGCCCGGCCCTGCTCCCGGTGGCCGATGCGGGAACCCCGCTGTCCACCGAGCGGGAGGACGTGGTTCGGCATGCCCCCGGTGTGCGAGCAGATCGCGTGGAACAGCCGCTTGCCGCGCACGTGTCTACCGCCCTTCCACTACCGGCACCCGGCGGCGGTCGCCTTCTCGGTGGCCTCCCGCACGGCGCGCTCCTGCTCGGCGGTGAGCGGAACCCGCGGCGGCCGACACGGCCCGCCATACCGCCCGACGACGTCCATCGACAGCTTGATCGCCTGGACGAACTCCGTCTTCGAATCCCAGCGCAGCAGCTGATGCAGCATCCGATAGAGCGGCAGGGCGGTGGCCAGGTCACCGTTGGCGGCGGCATTGAACAGCTGCACACTCGCCCGCGGCAGCGCGTTGACGTAGCCCGCGACCCAGCCCCGCGCTCCGGCGAGGCACATTTCCAATGCCACGTCGTCAGCGCCGACCAACACGTCGAGGTCCGGGGCCAGCTCGGCGATCTCGTAGCTGCGCCGGACGTCGCCGGAGAACTCCTTGACGCCCACGATCAGTCCCTCGCCGCACAGCTGGGCGAGCAGGGCCGGGGTGAGATTGACCTTGGTGTCGATCGGATTGTTGTACGCCACCACAGGTATGCCGACCTTCGCCACCTCGCGGTAGTGCTCGACAACGGCCCGCTCGTCGGCCCGGTAGGCGTTCGGGGGCAGCAGCATGACCGCCGCACAACCGGCCTCAGCGGCGTCCTCGGCCCATCTCCGCGCCTCCAACGCACCGTACGCGGCGATGCCGGGCATCACGGTGAAGCCGTCCGGAGCGGTGTCGACCGCCGTACGCACCACGGCGCGTCGCTCCTGCTCGGTCAACGTCTGGTACTCCCCCAGCGACCCGTTCGGGGTCACGCCGTCGCAGCCCTCGGCGGCCAGCCACCGGACGTGCTCCGCGAACCGATCGAGATCGACCTGCAGCCGGTCGTCGAAGGGCAGCGCCGTGGCGACCAGCACCCCGTGCCATGGCTTCAATCGCGCGTGCATCCCGTACTCCCTGTCTTGTGTCGCATCCGTCCGGCCGAACCCGACCTGAATCCCGTCGCCGTCGTTGAAGGCACCACCACGACGGAGGGGCGTACAATGTCACAGTACAACAGCGCAAAGGAAAGACTCCAGCCGTAACGTCGCATAAGGTGCACCCGCCCGACCACCTCCCCGCACCCGGCGGCGTGATGGCACGCCGCTGCGCCGGCGGAGCACTGGCAGTCGCCTCGTGATCAGACCCGGCCGCCGCACGACCATCGCCGCCACCGCGACCTGGTCGTCATCAGGAGCGCGAATCGCAGACACGCCTACGCCTGTGACGCCACCCGAACCGGTTTGCCGGACCGGGCCTGGACCGAGGACCCGATCACCGGCGAACCTCATCACCGAGCCCGGCTTCTACGGCTGGCCCCTGTGCATCGGGGGCCAACCGGAGCCGGCAGCGAGAACCTCCTCGTCTCCGACCCAGGGGTCCGGCCCGGAACGACCTCACGCTGCTGTCCGATCAGCAGCGACGCGTCCTGGCCGACCAGGCGCTCGACGACACGGGCGTTCGGCCGGGTGGTGGACGACCACGCGCGCCGGACGCCCACGACCATGGCGCCGGTTCGCGTACGCCTGGCCCAAACGTCGCGCCGGCACCTCACCGTTGGCGGTGCGGCTCCCCGACGGCGTCGAGCCGTACCAGCACGGCCTGCTCGGGTGCCAGCAGTGGTGGCGGCAGCCCCAGCACCCCGAGCACCCGACCGCCCACGTCGACCGAACCCGATTCGAACCAGGCAGGGTCGGATCGGCCAGCCGTGGCGGGCGGTCCGATCTGATCGAGGAGGGTGACCCGGTACGAGCGGTCCGGATCAAGGCCCGGCATCCGCCAGGGGGCGGGCACGGCGTCCACGGACGTGGCCAGCTGTACGTAGGCGAACACCGCGGCCGAGCGGTCCGCCGACACCACCCCGTGCACCCAGGCCGACGGGTCCGGGTGGTCGACGCGGACGACGGCTCCCCCGTGCAGCAGCGGGCGGAGCCCTCGATAGGTGGCGATCGCCCGGCGCAACTGCCGTCGCTCCTCGTCGGTGGCGGTGGAGACGTCCCATTCCAGGCCGAGATGGCCGAAGATCGCGGTCGCCAGGCGGAAGGACAGGTCGTGGGTACGCGAGGTGGTGTGTGAACGCGACGGCCCGACGTGCGAACCGATCAGTTCCGGGGGCAGGAACAGCCCCGTCCAACGCTGGATCGCCTGGCGCTCCAGCGCGTCGTTGCAGTCGCTCGCCCACACCCGGTCGGTGTACTCCAGCATCTGCAGGTCGATCCGTGCCCCGCCCGAGGAGCAACTCTCTATCTCCACCCCGGGGTGTCGCCGGCGCAACTCGGCGAGCAACCGATACACGGCGAGCGTCTGGTCGTGTACCGACGCCAGGCCGTCCTGGCCGGCGTCGACCAGGTCACGGTTGTGATCCCATTTGAGATACCTGATGTTGTGGTCCCGCAACAAGCTGTCGAGCCGGTCGAGGATGTACCGGTACGCCGCCGGATGCGCCAGGTTGAGGACCTGCTGTCGGCGGATCGTGACCGGCAGCACGCCCGGCGCCGGGCCGAGGACCCAGTCCGGGTGCGACCGGAACAGGTCGGAGTCCGGGTTGATCATCTCCGGTTCGACCCACAGCCCGAACTCCATGCCCAACGCCTCGACGTGGTCGATCAACGGCCCCAGGCCGTCGGGCCAGACGTCCGGATCGACGAACCAGTCCCCCAGGCCGGCGCTGCTGTGCCGGCGCCCGGCGAACCAGCCGTCGTCGAGGACGAACCGTTCCACGCCGACGTCGGCGGCCGCCTCCGCCAGCGCACGCAGCCGGGCGTGGTCATGATCGAAGTAGACGGCCTCCCACGTGTTCAGCACTACCGGCCGCGGCCGGTCCGGCACCGGGTGCTGCGGCCGCGACCGTAGCCACCGATGAAACACCGCGCTCAGGCCGTCGAGACCGGCGGGGCTGTAGGCGGCGTAGATCCAGGGTGACCGGTACGCCTCCCCCGCGGCCAGGATCACCTCGCCGCTGAGCAGCAACTCACCGCCGCCGAGCGTGGACCGGCCGTCGGGCAGACGCTGTGCGTAGGTGAGATGGTTGCCGCTCCACGCGACATGGATCCCCCACACCTCGCCGCTGCGGAACCCGAAGCCTCGGGTGCCGGCCACCAGGCCGATGGTCGCGTCATGGCCGGTACGGCCGTGTCGGCTCTCCCGAACCCACGCGCCCCGGTCGAACGCCCGACGCTGCGGGTGGCGTTCGCGTGCCCACCGGCCGGTGAAGTCGAGCAGCTCGTCGGCGTGCGGCGGCACCGGAAGGGCAACCTCCAGCCCCTCCAACACGTACGCCGTGGCGCCGCGGTTGGTCAGCTCGTGACGCACCCGCACCAACCCCGACGGCCCCAGCTCCACCTCGGTCACGAGCTCCAGGTCGGCGCGGTGATCGACTGCGGTGAACCGGCTCGTACCGGCGGTGACCGCGACGTCGGTCAGTGCGAAGGCCGACGACCAGCATGTTCCCGTGCGGTGCCCGCGCAGACCGGGGCGACCCATGTGTCCGGTGGCCGCCTCGGGCAGCATCGCCAGCGGCACCACCGGGTCGGGCGAGTTCACCGGCAGTGCCTCGCCGAAACCGAGACCGACGCTGCGCGCGTCCGCCTCGCTCAGCTCCGGACCCCAGTACCGCAGCACCGGCAGCCCCGGTCCGCTGGCGTCGATGACGATGCTGACGGCGCCGCCGCGCAGGTGCACGACCTCCGGCTTGAGGTCACCGCCCATGGGACTGCCGGCCAGTCAGGAGCTCCGCGGTTCGCGCTGCAGCGGGCTGCGGCTGTCTCGGTGCCGCCGCCCCGGACCTCGGCGTGGCGGTCGCCGCCGGCTGGATCCGGCCGGCCTCGATCTCCTTCGCGTAGTGGCAGGCAACCTGATGCCCCGGCGCGACCGTGTGCAGGGCCGGCCGCTCGTCGGCGCAGCGAGTGGGCTGGCGCCACGGGCAGCGGGTGTGAAATCGGCATCCGGCGGGCGGATTGGCCGGCGACGGCAGGTCGCCCCGCAGCAGGATCCGGTTGCGGGCGACTTCGACCGCTGGGTCCGGCACCGGAACCGCGCCCATGAGGGCCTTGGTGTAGGGGTGCGTCGGCTTCCGGTAGAGCGCCTCGGACGGCGCCTGCTCGATGATCGATCCCAGGTACATCACCGCCACCGTGTCACTGATGTGCCTGACCACGGCGAGGTCGTGGGCGATGACCAGATAGGTCAGCGAAAACGTCTCCTGCAGTTGCTTGAGCAGGTTGATCACCTGTGCCTGGACGGATACGTCCAGCGCGGACACCGGCTCGTCGGCGACGACCAGCTTGGGGTTCAGCACCAGGGCCCGGGCGATCCCGATCCGCTGGCGCTGACCGCCGGAGAACTCGTGCGGGTAGCGGTTGAGTGCGGTCGCCGGCAGTCCCACCACGTCCAGCAGGTGCCGGATGCGCCGCGCGTGTTCCGCCGATCCGCCTGGGATCTTGTGGGCGCGCAGCGGCTCGGTGAGCAGTGACTCCACGCTCTGCCGAGGGTCCAGACTGGCCATCGGATCCTGGAAGACCAGCTGGAAGTTCCGCCGTGACGAGCGCAGCCGCCGTTCGCTGAGCCCGAGGAGGTCCTCGCCGTCGAGGGTGACGGTGCCGCTGGTCGGTTCGATGAGCCGGGTGACGGCGCGTGCGAGTGTGGACTTGCCGCAGCCGGACTCTCCCACCAGGCCGAACGTGGTCCCGGCCGCTACGTCCAGGTCCACGCCGTCCACGGCCTTCACGGAGCCGTGCTGGCGGCGGAAAAGTGTTCCGCCGCGGATCGGAAAGTGGACCTTGAGATCGCGTACCTGAAGCAGGCTCATTCGGCGCCCCCCTCGTGGCGTCCCGCAGCGGCGGGGTGTGCCGCCGGCTGCAGCGGGCGTGGACAGCGGACCTCGCGCGGCGGGAAGAGGCTGAGCTCCTGCACCGGCGGTGCCGCGCCCAGACACGCGTCGACGGCGTGGTCGCAGCGGGGTTGGAACGCGCAACCGCGATCCCACGGCACGACGTCCCGCACCGAGCCGCGGATGGTGTGCAACAGGCCGCCCCGCTCGCCGTCCATCCGGGGTATCGAGCGCAGCAGACCGTCGGTGTACGGGTGGGCGGGCTGCCCGAACAGGCCGCCGGCCGGGGCGGATTCCACGATCCGACCGGAGTACATCACGTGCACCCGCTCGCACAGTCCGGCCACGACCCCCAGGTCATGCGTGATCATCACCAGCGCCGAGCCGCTCTCCTCGACGAGGTCGCGCAGCAGGTCAAGGATCTGCGCCTGGATGGTCACGTCGAGCGCCGTGGTGGGCTCGTCGGCGATGAGCAGCCGGGGTCGGCAGGCGATCGCCATAGCGATCATGACCCGCTGCCGCATCCCGCCGGACAGTTGGTGTGGGTACTCCCGAAGCCGGCGAGCCGGGTCCGGGATGCCGACCCGGTCGAACAGGGCCTGGGCATCTTCTCTGGCCTCGGCGGCCGACCTGTCACCGTGCCGGACGATCACCTCGACGAGTTGCCGCCCCACGGTGACCACCGGGTTGAGCGACGTCATCGGGTCCTGGAAGATCATGGCCACGTCCCGGCCCCGGACGTCGCGCATCTGCCGGGCGGACAGGGACAGCAGGTCCTGGTCACCGAGCATGATGCTGCCGGTCACCCGCACGTTCCGCGCCGGCAGCAACCGCATGATGGCCAGTGACGTGACCGACTTGCCGGAGCCGGACTCGCCGACGATCCCCACCGACTGCCCCGCCTCGACGTCGAAGGTCACGCCGTCGACGGCCCGCACCGGCGGATGACCGGGCCGGGTGAAGGTGACCGTGAGGTCCCGTACGCGCAGGAAGCTCATCCTGTTCACCGCCGTAGCTTGGGGTCGAGTGCTTCGCGCAGCGACTCGCCGACGAGAGTGAAGCCGAGCGCGGCGAATACGATCGCCAGCCCCGGGTACAGCGCCAGTTGCGGGGCGGAGGTCAGCGCGACCTGGGCGTCGGTCAACATGCGTCCCCATTCCGGCGCCGACGGATCGCTGCCGGACAGACCGAGGAAGGCCAGGCCCGCTGCCTCGACGATGGCCAACGCGAGGGTCAGGGTGCCCTGGACGATCACCGGGGTGAACGAGTTCGGCAGCACGTGACGGAAGACGATGCCGGCCCGGGAGATACCGAGTGAGCGCGCCGCCAGCACGTAGTCGGCGGCCCGTTGCCCGAGCATCTCACCGCGCAGCAGCCGCGCGAAGATCGGCACGTTGACCACCGCGATGGCGATCATCACCGAGGTCAGGCTCTGCCCGAGCAGCGCGGCGACCGCGATGGCGAAGAGCAGGCCCGGTACGGAGAGCATGATGTCGACCAGCCGCATGACCAGCACGTCGACCCAGCCGCCGAAGGCGCCCGCGAGCAGCCCCAGGAACACCCCGACGGTGGCGCCGATCGCCAGTGACACCACGCCGATCAGCAGCGACTGCCGAGCCCCGTGGACGAGCCGGGAGAAGACGTCCCGGCCCAGCGGGTCGATGCCCAGCCAGTGCTCGGCCGAGGGCCCGGGGTATGCGCCGGGCCGGACCTGGGACAGCCACGAGTTGTCCTTCGGCGAGTACGGCGCGATCCACGGCGCGAAGACGGCGACCGCGACGAACACCAGGATCAGCGCGAACCCGACCATCGCCATCGGATTTCGCACCAGCCGGCGCAGGGTCTCACCGCGCAGGCCACGCGCCGGGGTCGGCTCGCCGGCCACCGCGCCCACGCCCGCCGGCCCGGCCAGATCCCCGGGGCGAGCTTGCTCCGCGACGCTCACGACACCCTCACCCGCGGATCGAGCAGTCCGTAAACAAGATCGACGATCATGTTGATGAGTACGTAACTCACGGCAATCACCAAGATGAAACCCTGAATGGTCGGGAAATCGCGTGCGACGATGCCGTCGGCCATGAACTTCCCGACGCCGGAGAAGGCGAACACCGTCTCGGTGAGGACGGCTCCGGCGAGCAGGACGCCCATCTGCAGGCCGATGACGGTGGTCACCGGCAGCATCGAGTTCCGCAGGACGTGCCGGCGGGTCACCGTGCCGGGCAGCAGGCCCTTCGCCTCGGCGGTGCGCACGTAGTCCTCGTGCAGGACATTGACCACCGAGGCGCGGGTCATCCGGACGATCACGGCGAGCGGTATCGAGGCCAACGCGATCGCTGGCAGGATCAGGTGGATCAGGGCATCCCCGCTCGCCGGCAGGTTGCCGGTGAGGATGCCGTCGAGGACGTAGAAGCCGGTGGGATGATCAGCGCTGGCGCGTGGATCCGCCCGGCCCGCCGTCGGCAGCCAGCCGAGCTGGACGGCGAAGACGAGCTTGAGCAGGTACGCCAGGAAGAAGATCGGGACGGTCACCCCGAGCAGCGAACCCGAGACCAGCACGTTGTCCAGCCAGGTCCCGTACCGGCGAGCGGCCATATAGCCCAGCGGAATGCCCACCGCGACGGCGATGACGAGCGCGGCGACGGCGAGCTCGATCGTGGCCGGGAATCGGCGTGCCATCTCCTCGATGACCGGCCGCCCGGTCTGTAGGGACGCGCCGAAGTCCAGCCGGACCGCCCGCCCGAGGAACTGGAGGTACTGTTCCCAGAGCGGGCGGTCCAGGCCGAGCTGCGCCTCGATCTGTTCGATGGCCGCCGGTGTCGCCTTCTCCCCGAGCAGGGCCTCGGCAGGCCCACCCGGGAGCGCGCGGACCCAGGCGAACAGCAGGATCGACAACCCCAGCAGGATCGGGATCAGCTGAAGCAGCCGTCGAACGACAAAGCGAAGCACGAGATCATCAGCCTTCGATCTTCACGAGCTTGAAGTACTCGAGGCTCACCGGTGACGGCTGGTAGCCGGTCACGTTCTTGCCTAGGGCCAGCAGCGGCCGGTTGTGCACGAACGGCACGCCGGGGATGTAGTCGAAGATGAGCTGGTTGGCCTCCTCGTACAGCTTCTGGCGAGCGGCCTGGTCGGTCTCCGTCAGGGCCTTCTTGAGCAGCCCCTGGATGTTGGGCTCGGTCAGGTTGAACTGCGGGGTGGTCTCGCGGAAGAAGGTGCCCACGAAGTTGTCCGGGTCGGCGTAGTCGCCGCTCCAACCGAGCAGGAAGAGCTGCCCCTTCCCGTCCGCCTGGATGTTCTGCAGGTAGTCCGGCGTCCACGGGACCGTCTTCGGGACGATCGTGAAGCCGACCTTCTCCAGGTCCGCGGCGAAGGACTCGTAGACCGCCTGCGGGTTCGGCATGTACGGACGCGACACGTTGGCCGGGTACCAGAACTCCAGCTTCAGGTCCTTCTCCCCCGACTCGGCGATGAGCTGCTTGGCCTTGTCCGGGTTGTACTCGTAGCCCTTGATGCTCTTGTTGTAGCCCCACTGCGACGGCGGCAGGAACTGGTTGGCCACCTCGGCGCCCTCGGGGTACGCCGCGGACAGCAGGCCCTGCCGGTTCACGGCGTGCGCGATCGCCTCGCGGATCTTGTGGTTTTTCAGCAGCGGCACCTTCTGGCTCATGCCGATGTACCCGACATTGAAGGCCGGACGCTCGACCACCTGGCCGACGTCCTTGACCGCCTGGATGTCGGCCGCCGCGACGCCCTCGTAGGCGTCGATCTCGCCAGCCTGCAGCGCCTGCATCCGCGCGGTAGCGTCGGCGATCGGCCGGAAGATGATCTCGTCCAGCGGGGGCTTGCCCTCGCGGTAGTTCTCGTTGGCCGCCAGGACCAGCCGCTCGCCACGGTCCCAGCTCACAAACTTGAACGGCCCGGTACCGGCGACCACCTTGGTGCCGAAGCCGCCGGTGTAGGCGATCGAGTCACCGCTGACGGCGAGGTCGGTCCCGCCCTGCTCGATCGCCTTCGGGCTGGCGATGGAGAAGGCCGGCAGCACCAGGCCGGACAGCAGTGCCGAGGACGGTTCCTTCAGGCGCAGCGTCGCCACCGAGTCCTCGGTGGCCTCGCAGGAGCCGTAGCGGCTGGTCTTCGGCGCGGCTTCGTTGTCCTGGGTGGCGAAGCCGCCGAAGATCGTCTGCCAGTAGTACGAGATGTCGCCGTTCTGCTGGGCGCCCTTGAAGTGGTACCAGCGGTCGAAGTTGTAACAGACCGCCTTGGCGTTGAACGGCTCACCATCGTGGAACGTGACGCCCTTGGCCAGGTTGAAGGTGTAGCTCAACCCGTCGTCGCTGACCTTCCAGTCGGTGGCCAGCGACGGGACGACCTCGGTCGTGCCCGGCTTCAGAGCCACCAGCGTCTCGTAGACCTGGAAGATGACGCGGAAGGACTCGCCGTCGGACACGTACGCCGCGTCCAGGGTCTTGGGGTCCTCGGAAGCGCCGAAGACGAAGGTCTTGCGATCCCCGTCCCCGGTCGATTTGGCCCCACTGCACGCGGTGACTGCGGCGAGCAGCCCCACGCTGGCCGACAGGGCGACTATCCGCCCGACCTTGCCGTACACACGCATTATCTCCTCCTTGGCTGTCCGTCGCGCGGGCCGCTGGGCATGCGCGGACCTCCCCTGTGGAACAGCAGAGAGCGCTCGTGCCGGGACGGTTGTCGCCCGACGCGGGACCCCGAGGTCCCGGCGGGCGTGAGGCGTGGCGGACGGGTGGTCACCGCAAACATGTCGAGGGTGCGGAGCACCTTCTGGGGCTGAGCTTTGCCACGGAGACTAGCCACCGAACACGGCTGGTGCAATGTACAATTGCAACCTCGTTTCTCAATCGTGACCCCGAAGTCCGGGGTCACACACCCCCGTCGATCGCCACAAGCGACCAGCCCCCCGTGCGACCACTCCCGTCCATCAGCGACCCCGGCCGCCAACGCTGGTGCGCCGGGACCCACCCGAGCCACCGCAGGGAGGACCGCCGTGTCCTGGAGACCACGACCAACCCGACGGCGCTGGACGACGATCGTCCTGGCCGCACTCACTGCCGGCACCCTTGTCGCGCCGCAGACCGCCGGCGCCACGCCACCACCGGCAGCAGCCGGCGCGCCGGCCATCGTTCCGCTCGACCCGCAGAACTGGGACAACCAGTACGACCTCACCTGGGACGACTTCGTCCCCGTGCCCGGGACGGACTGGAGCGATCCCGCCCGCCAGCCCTCGGTAAAGAGGTGGAAGGCCGCACTCGTCGTCCTCGACTACCCCAACATGCCGTTCCAGATCAGCCAGGCCCCGGGCTCGACGGTCTTCGGCAATCCGAATTCAGCCACCTGCTCGGCATCGGCGACAACTACAACGGCGCGTTCGCGGTACCCACGCAGCGAACCTTCACCGGCCAATGGGACATGTTGACATCCTCCCGGCCCTGAAGGTGCCGGGATTCTCACGGTCGCCCGTGAGGTTTCCTGTTTCATCGCCGACTGCCTTTCCGGGAGGATCTTCCCTTGGGGTCTTACATCAGCTCCGCAGGCGTTTTACCTCTCCGCCAGCCCGGCGGCGAGGATGTTCTTAGCAGCGTTGATGTCCCGATCATGCTCGACCCCGCAACCCGGGCACGTCCAGACGCGGACATTGAGTTCGAGGGTGGTGTTGATCCGTCCGCACCCGGAGCAGGTCTTGGACGACGGCAGCCACCGGTCGACGGGGATCACCTCACGCCCGTACCAGGTGGCCTTGTACTCCAACATACTGCGGAACTGACCCCAAGCCGCGTCGGAGATGACACGGGCCAGACGGTGGTTGCGGAGCATGTTACGCACGCTGAGGTCTTCGATCGCGACCGTTTGAGTCTCACGGACGAGTCGAGTGGTCACCTTGTGCAGATGGTCCCGCCGCCGGTCAGCGATACGAGCATGGATGCGGGCCACTCTGAGCCGGGCCTTGGCCCGGTTCGCGGACCCGTCCTGTTTGCGGGCCAGGTTCCGCTGCGCCTTGGCAAGCTTGCGCCGGTCGGCCTGCCCGTAACGCGGGTTGGCCACCTTGCCCTGCTCGTCGCTGATTCCGGGGACCGGGTGGGACAGGGTGAGCAGGCTGCTGATGCCCGCGTCCACACCAACCTCGACCGCGACGGGCGGCAGCGGCGCCACGGCCGGGTCCTCCACCAGCAGGGACACGAACCAGCGGCCGGCAGCGTCCCGGGACACGGTGACCGTCGACGGTTCCACCCCTTCCGACAGGGGCCGCGACCACACAATGTCCAGCGGGGTGTTCATCTTGGCCAGAGTGAGCCGACCGTCACGCCAGCGAAACGCGGAGCGGGTGAACTCCGCCGACGCCCGCGACTTGCGCTTGGACTTGAACCTCGGATACCGGGCCCGCTTGTCCCAGAACGCCACAAACCCAGCCTGAAGATGCCGCAACGTCTGCTGCAACGGCACCGAACTGACCTCGTTCAGGAACGCCAGGTCATCGGTGCGTTTCCACTCGGTCAGCCACGCCGACGAATGCACATAGTTGGTGCGCTGGCGGTCGACCGCCCAGGCGCGGGTGCGCGCCTCAAGCGCCCGGTTGTAGACCAGACGCACGCACCCGAACGTCCGGTTCAACTGTTCGGCCTGTTCAGGAGACGGATAAAAGCGGTACTTGTACGCCCGCTTCACCACCTCACCCACGCCTCACATTTTACCGTCCACGTAAGACATTCATCCGAAGGGAGGAAGCGGCGTTTCCTCCCGGCCCTGAACGGCCGGGCTTCCACGCCGCAAATCCGATGAACCCACCACGAGCGCTCCTGCTCGGCACCGCCATACTGACCGCAACATTCGCCAGCGGCTGCTCCGACCCGCCCGCCGCGCCCGTCCAGACCCAGGTCATCCGCCTGACCGTGCCCGACTGGAACCTGCGCCCGCCCGGCACCAGTTGCGCCGGGGCCGGGCCCTACCGCTTCGCCCACGCCGAGGCGCCGTTCGTCATCAAGGACGGCAACGGCCGCGAGGTCGCGCGGGGCACGCTCCCCACGGGAACCTCCGAGAAGGCGATGGACGTCGACTTCAGCAAGGTCAAACGCGAGCCGACGCTCTGCGTGATGCTGCTCAAGGTCGAGGTGAAGGAACAAGTCGAGGGACACGTCCTGGTCCTGGAGGATCGCCCGGGCGTACCCATCAAGAAGAGCGACGCCGCGGACATCGCGGGCGAGGTGGTGGTTTCATGAGGTCCCGCAGTTGTCTTCCGGCCTTGCTCGTCCTCGCCATGGCCCTCGCCGGCTGCACCGGCTCGGCCGACCAGGCCGACCAGCCCCCGCCGGCGGCCCTCCCGGGCCCGGTACCCAAGGGCGTCACCTTCGTCGCCCCGCCGACGAACGCCCCGCGGGCACCCGGATTCACCCTGGAGCTGCTCGACGGCACGGTCCTGAACATGGCCGAACAGTGGGACCGCCGGCCGGTCGTCCTGGTCTTCCTCGAACCCTGGTGCACGCTCTGCGCCGACCAGCAGAAGGAGATCAACCGGCTCGCCGAGGAGTACCGGGACGTGGTCCTCTTCGTCGGCGTGGGCACCGACTCGACCGTCGAGCGCATGAGCCAGTACGTCCGCGACAACAAGGTCAAACATCCGGTGGGGATCGATCGGACCGGACAGGTCTGGCGGACGTACCGGGTGGAGGAGCCGCCGCTGGTCGCGCTGGTGAGCAAGGGGGGCAAGCTGCTGCGCGGCTGGCCCGGCGGCACCGACACGCTGGGCGCGCAGATCAAAGACCTCGTGGCCAGGTAGCCCGTCCCCGCAGACTCGGTGCCGAGGCCTCCCTGGCGGTTCCGACGCACGCGCCACGGTCCCGGAAACACCACCGGCGGCAGCCCGTTCGGACTGCCGCCGGTCGCGTCTGGCGAGCTACCTGCGGATCATCGTCCCTCGCCCTGGCCGGCGCCGGGAGTGGTGTCCTTGACGTGCACCTGGCAGGTCACGCTCGTCGACTTGCTCGGGTCGCTCTCCGAGGTCGCCGTGAGGGTGACCGTAGCCTGGTTGGCCGATCCCGCCGTCCGGGAGGCGTAGACCGGCACCTCGACCGTGCCGCCCGCGTCCGCCGCGACGACCTCGTACGGCATCCAGGTCGTCCAGCCGGCGCCCGCGGAGTCCGCCGAGAGACGGTAGACGTCGGAGCCGACGAACTTCGTCACGTCGCGCGGGTGGCCCGCCGTGACGCCCGCCGCGCCGGTGTTGCTCAGCGGGAACGTGCACTGCGCCGTCCGCGACGGCTCGACACCCTGCTTCACCGGCTGCCCCAACGCCACGCCCCGGGCGTTCGGCCCGGATCCGTCCAGCGACCGGATGGCCACCGTGTACGACAGAATGCCATCGGCGTCGCGCTGGACGTCCAGCACGTAGATGTGCAGCCGGTTGGCCTGGTCGACGTACTCGTACTTGGAACCGGAGTCGGTCCCCGCGTGGAACAGGGCATCGTTGAGCTGCCGGTGGTCGGCGATGGTGGCCATCACCGGGGTGCCGTCCGGCGAGTAGTAGTCGACCATCTCGATGTCCTGCGGGTTGGCGTCGATCACCCAGTCGAAGCAGTTGTAGCCGCAGGTGTTGCCCTCGCGGGTCTTGTTCTTCGCGATCAGGACGCCGTTGTCCGGGGTGAACGAGTCGAAGCCCATCCGGTCCACGACCTCGACGGTGTAGTCGTCCCAGCCGGTGTTGCCGTGGCAGAACGGATCCGTGTTGATGCTGCAGTCGGGGGTGCGGTCAGGGCGCCCCGGACCGTCCAGGGCGACCCGGATGCCCGAGACACCCTGCGCCCCCGGATCGACCGCCCGCGCGGTCACCTTGGCGACGACGACGCCGGAGTCCGCCAGTGCCTGCCGGCTGACCCGGAGCACATTGTCCGCCAGCACGATGTTCATCGCTATCTTGTTCCGCAGCATCAGACCGGCCGGGCTCCAGCCGCCCTGGTTCGGCGGTACCACCCAGCGCATGTGGTGGCCCCCGGGACCGTTGAACGAACCCCGGTCCATCATGTCCCACGGCGCCGAGCCGACCCGGTGGAAGGGCGACGGAGGGTTCTCCCGGTGGGAGAACGGGTTGTTGTTGTTGTCCCCGATGCTGAAGAAGAAGTGGCCCATCTCGTGGGTGATCGTGCCGGAGCTCTCCCCCTGGCGGATCGACGACTGGCCCCACTGCTGGGCCGCCGCCTTCCACGACGTCCACTCGACGTAGCGGGTCGGCGCCCAGTTCGGGAGGCTGCCGTCCTTGTTGAACTCGGCCGGCGGGCCCCACTCGTCGGGGATGTCCTCCTTGTTCTGGAACATCATCTCGCCGAATTCCTGCCAGATGCTGGTCTCGTCGTAGCCGGCGTAGACGCGCAGGATCACGTCGTACCCGCAGTTGCCCGTGCAGCCGCGCGCCGTCCGCCACGCGTTGGCCGCGTCGTTGTTGAGGTTGCCGTTACACGTGTAGCCCTTCGGGCAGGCGGGCTGCTGGTTGAACTCGTTCAGCCCGTACTCGAAGAGGTTGCGCGGCATCTTGTAGGGGCCGAACGCATCCAGCTGGGCGACCCCGAACTGACCACGGCTCTGCTCCATCCAGTACTCGTGGATGGTGCGCCCGTGGTTGAGCTCGTTGGGCTCCATGTAGTACTGGCGGTAGAACTCGGGGACCTCATCGCGGCTGATCGGGTCGATCTGCGGGTTGCCGAACAGGTCACTCTTCTTGGGCTGGGTGATCACGAAGGGTTGGTCGGGGAAGTCGACCGCGACCAGGGCGATCTTCAGTCCCCGCACGGACGGCTTGACGTTTGGGTCGTTCCACTTCGTGTTCGGGATGTCCTTCCAGTCCGCCCAGGTCATGTCGTACTGGTTTTTCCAGTTCTGCGGGTCGACGGGCTGGAGCTTGCCCGAACCGTCCGCGGTGGGTGCGGCGTACCCGGGCTGGATCGGGGCGGCAAGCAGGAGGGCGACGGCACCCGCCGCGGCAACCAGGTGCCGCCACTTCCGCCGCCAGGGCGTTCGTCTTGGGATGAGCTGTGCTGTCACAACGTCCCCTTTCTGTGTGACGCTCGTGCGTGACATCCGGGAGAACTTCGGATCATTGCGCCGGAGGTACAACCCGGTCGGGCACCCGAGAGCCGGGCCCGACGACCTGTGGACGGAGTAGGGCCCGAGCGAACCAGCAGAGTGCTATTGCACTATCACACCGCAGCAGGACGAGGTGGTCAAGAACTTAACTCCCCCAGACCCTCGAATCGCGTCCAAAATGGCCGGCGGGCAACGCGCGATGGACCTGTCAGCAGCCGGGCCCACCTCGGCGAGCTGACCGAGGTGGGCCCGAAGGGTGACTACTGGTACACTGGCACCTGCGGGTTGTTGAAGGTCAGCGTGTTGGCTTTCTCGACGTTGCCCTTGTTGTCGGTTGCCCGGTACTCGATCGTGCGTTGGCCCGGTCCCTTCACCCGGAACGGCGCCTGGTACTCCGTCCACGGCCCGCCGTCGATGCGGTACTCGACGCGAGCGACACCGACGCCCCAACCGTCGTCGGCGTTCAGGGTCACCAGCGGGTTGGCCACCGGGTCCACGTCGCTGTTGGCGTGATGGCTCAGGGCGATGGCCGAAACCGGCGCGTCGACCTCGATCGTCTTGAGGGCGGCCTCCAGGTTGGGCAGCGGCCCGACCTGCTGACCGGCCGTGTTCGCACCCTGCGGCGTGCCGGTGGCCCTCAGGACCTCGACGATCTGCTGGGCGGTCCAGGGCGCCTGGCCGGTCGCCTTGAGGTACGACTGGATGGCCACGACGGCGTTCGTCACGATCGGCCCGGCGCCCGACGTGCCCCCGAACGACTGCGTGTAGCGGACGTTGAGGTCGGCGGGGTTCGTGCCACCCTGCAGGTTTCCGTTGCTCCCCGTGGTGGTGATGTTCTGCCCCCAGCCCTGCAGGTCGAACCGGGTGCCGTAGTTGGAGAAGCTGAGCCGCTCGTGGTCGGTGCTGCTACCCGCGCCGACCATGATCGAGCCGGAGTGCTGCACGGCCGGGTCGAACCAGCGGATGCCGTTGCGGGTGTACATCGGGTCGTCGGAGTTGGTGTTGCCGTTACCGCCGGTCGAGACCACGGTGACGCCCAGCCCGGTCAGCAGCTTGATCGCGTCGAACACCGCCGGGATCCATTCCAGCGGCGCGTACCGGGTGCCGCCGAGTGGGCTGGAGGTCTGCTGCTCCAGCAGCACGACATCGCCGGGTCGCAGGCCGCCGTTGGCGGCCAGGTAGACCAGCGCCGGCCCGGGGTTCCACGAGGTGCGCCCGGAGGGCAGCCGCTCGTTCGGCGAAATGCCGTAGAACTGGGCGTCGGGAACCCCACCGGTCACCCCGTACTCGTTGTCACGGCCGGCCATGATGCCGAAAACGGCCGTGCCGTGCTCGTCGGCGAAGCCCGTGTAGCGCGGGAAGGCGTCGCCGCCCAGGTCGCTCGACCAGTCCAACTGCAGATCCTCGTGGAACGGATTCCAGTCGTACTCAAGGTCGGCGACCTTGATCCCCGCGCCACGCAGTCGCGGGTCTCGCCGGCTGAAGTCGGCGTCGATCCCGGTCGGCGCCGGGCGGAGGTATCCCTGCCGGCCGGTGAAGTCCGGCGTGGTCGACGGCGGTGGCACCGGCTCCGGTACCGGATAGACGTGCGCGACCTCCGGCAGCGCCGTGAGCTCGGCCATGACGGCCTCGGCGTCCACCCCGGACGGCATGGTGAGGCGGTACCACGACGACATGTCGGGCACCTCCCCGCCGGTGCGCTCCTCCGCCTCACCGGCCAGTTCGGTCAGCTCCGCGGACGAGACACTCTGCACCATGGGCACGAGGTCCCGGACCTGGCCATGCCGGTCGAGCACGCTCTCGACCCGCCCCAGGCTCTGGCCGCGCGCGCTGTGCAGGCCGGCGTTCGCACCGCGGATCGCCAGCGACTCGGCAAACTTGATCTCGAATGCGACTTCGGTGTCGACCTGGTCGGACCCGGTGATCTCGCGACCGTCGGACATTCGACCGGACAAGTTCAATTCAGTACTGTCCGGGCCGAGCCCGCCGGAACTGGCGAGGTCCGCCTTGTCGAAATGCAGCACGAGATCCGTACGGCCGTCGCCGTCGGCATCTCTTTTCGTCGCCATCACCGCACCGTCCGCCCATTTCGCGGGCGATGCACCACTGACCCCGGACGCACCGAGCCGGACACTTCCGGCGTCCACGGCGGTGGCGTCGAAAGTCGGGGTGCTCCGCACGACCGCCGGCACCAACCCCGTTCCGGCCAAATTGATGTGGTCGGACAGCCCGACGGCGAGGTCGACCCGCCCTGCTACCGACTCGTTCGCGTACGCTGGCTCGACGGCCAAGGCGCCGGGCACGACGAGTGCACCGAGCGCGATGGCGGCCGAGAAACGCCTGACCATAGCGGCTCCTCCGTTTCTGGACGCAGCAGACCTGCGTGGTGCCCGCCACATGACGGCCGCCACCGCGACAGGAATCTTGCTCAGAACTGTATTTCCTCATTCACTGCGATAACTATCTACAATAGTCGCGTGTTCTTGACTGTGGATCGAACCGATGTCGCAACAAACCGGTTCTCCGCTGCCTCGCAAACGATTCATGGCATGGTGCGACCACCGCTTGGCACGCATATTGGTGTCGGCTGTCGGGGCAGTGCCGTTGCCCCATCGAATCTGGCGTCCGGCCAGATTGAACGCCCCCCGTCAAACCTGCAGCGGCAGGCCGTCCTGATGAAGACGGAAACCGTCGAGGTCGGCAGGATCGACCGCGAGGCGGAGGCCGGGAAGCTGTTGCGCGATCCGTTCGAACATGATTCGGCTCTCCAGCCGGGCCAGGTGAGCGCCGAGACAGAAGTGGATCCCGTACCCGAAGGCGATGTGCTTGCGAACGTCGGGTCGGTGGATGTCGAACACGTGCGGCCGGTCGAACACCGCGGGGTCACGGTTGGCTCCCCACAACGACATCCCCACCCGATCCAACGCGGGGATCCGCCCACCGGCTATCTCCAGGTCCTGGAGGGCGAATCGCGGTGGCACGATCTCGACCGGACCCCGGTACCTGAGGGTCTCCTCGACCACCGCCGCCGCCAGCGACGGATCGTCTCGCAGCGCCTGCCACTGTTCGGGGTGGGTGAGCAGGAGACGAATGCCGTTGACGATCAGGTCGACCGTGGTCTCCTGGCCGGCGACGAGCAGCAGCTGCACCAGCGCCACCAGCTCATCGCGGTCGAGTGGTTCACCCCGCTCCGCCAAGGCCACCAGCTGCGACATCAGGTCGTCGGCCGGAGCCGCCCGGCGCTGGGCCGCCAGCTCGTCGAGGTAGGCCGCGAATTCGGCCGTCGCCGCCGGGCCGTCGATGCTGGCCGACACGATCGCGGCCGACCAGGCCCGAAACCGTGGTCGGTCCGGCTCGGGAATGCCGACCAGCTCCGCGATGACGTTGACCGGCACCGGGTCAGCGAGGTCGCTCACCCCGTCGATGCGTCCCCGCTCGCGTGCCCGCGCGACCAGCCGATCCGCGAGGTCGGTGATCCAGGGCTCCAACCGGGCCACCGCTCGCGCCGTGAAGCCGCCGCTGACCAGCCCCCGTAGGCGGGTGTGGTCGGGCGGGTCGAGGTTGATGAGCTGGCGAGCCTCGATTCTCGCCGCCTCCGACAGTTGTCGTGGGGCCGACTGCTGCATGCCGGGGCACAGCCGTTGAACCTCGTGTCCGATCGCCGGGTGACGCAGCCCCGCCAGCACGTCGGCATGTCCGGCGATCACCCAGAAGCGGTTGCCCGCGGGATCGACCTGCAGCACCGGCCCACCACTGTCGCGCACCCGGTCGTAGAACCGGTGCGGGTCACGGCGAACCGCCGGATCCCACAGCTCCGAGATGCCGAACTCGGCGGCCACGCTGCCTCCTCGAGCAGGAAGTCCACTGTGCGCTGCCGTCGCCCTGCGCACCCCGCCGGCGCCCACCTGGCCGCCACGTCGTGAGCCCCGCTGCGGCACGGCTGCCGGCGCCGGGGCAACCCAAGTTGAGCGCTAACATAGATAGGTTTCCGGCAGGTGTCAATCGTTGGGTTTACTGGTACGTAGGGATTGACGACGCCGCGAGTTAGCGCTCACACTGCCTGTCATCAGGGGCTCCGTAGCCGATGCCCCAGCCCCCTTTCGTGGCGGCCACGGAGACCGACTCCCGCGGTCCGGCGCAATGGAGGACGATCGATGAATTAGGTCAGACCTGACGATGAGCCTCGTCCCGGCCTGAGGGCAACCGGCACGCACTGGACCGCGCACCTCACGGACAGCGGACCGCTCCGTACGCCTGCCGGCGCGGTCGCATGCCGTGGCGCCCGACGGACGCACCCGTCGCCGGCCGAACGCCGGTCATCCCCGCCTGTGGACGGGGGCGCCGACGGCGTGCCCGGTCCCTGCTGGTCACGGTCGGTACGAGAGGAGCAGCGTCCACCTGGCCGGGGCGATTCCATCCAGCGGTTCTCGATCCAGATACAGCGAGCAGGAGCCTGGCCGCGCGGTCAGCCCACACCCACGTGGAAGGACGATCCTCAGTGACTCAATCCAACAAGCCCGCCGTCAATCGACGTCAGATTCTTCAGGCATCAGCCATCGGTGTGGCTGCGGTAGCCGGCGCCAGCGTTCTCCCGGCGACCGCAGCCGCGGCGGCGACAACCACCGAGCCGGCAACCGGCCCGACCGCGCTCGGCTCGACCCCACCGGATCTCGGTCCCGGCGGGACCGCGCCGGTCAGGCCCTTCCAACTGCGGGAGGTGAAGCTGGGCAACGGCCTGTTGCAGGAGAAGCGCGACCGCACGAAGAACTACCTTCGCCAGTTCGACGAGCGGCGCTTCCTCGTCCTGTTCAACAACCAGGCCGGTCGGCCGAACCCGGCGGGCGTCTCGGTCCCCGGCGGCTGGGAGGACGGCGGCCTGCTCAGCGGCCACTGGGCCGGCCACTTCATGACGGCTCTCGCGCAGAGCTACGCCGACCAGGGCGAGCCGATCTTCAAGAGCAAGCTCGACTGGATGGTCAACGAGCTCGCGGCGTGCCAGGCAGCGATCACCGCGCGGATGGGCACCGGCGGCCCCGGCGGCGGGGATCCGCAGCAACCGCAGATCGGCCGGGTGGCCGGCCGCTTCGGCAACGGGCTGCGCCTGAATGGACCGAGCAAGGCGCAGCACGTCACCCTTCCCCAGGAAGCCATCAGTCAACTCACCAGCTTCACCATCGCCACCTGGGTGAACCTCGCCTCCACCCAGAACTGGAGCCGGCTGTTCGACTTCGGTCAGAACACCACGGTCAACATGTTCCTCACCCCACGCGCCGGCGTCACCGGCAACGCGCCGAGATTCGCCATCACGGTCGGCGGTTCGGGACAGGAACAGCAGATCAACGGCAACGCGGCGCTGCCGACCAACCAGTGGGTGCACCTGGCCGTCACGCTGTCGCAGAACACCGGCACGCTGTACGTGAACGGTCAGCAGGCCGGCCAGAACACGAACATGACCCTCAGCCCGGCCAACCTCGGAAACCCCGGGAACCGGTGGATCGGGCGATCGCAGTACGGCGACCCGTTCCTCGACGCGACCATCGACGAGTTCCACGTCTTCGACCGCGCCCTGAGCCAGCAGGAGGTCCAGTCGCTGCTCGACTCGCCGGCCGGGAGCACCAACGGTGGGACCATCGCCTGGTACCGGTTCGACGAGGACGGCGGCACCACCCTCAAGGACGCCTCGCCCAACGGCCGCGACGCCGGCGTCGTGCCGGCCCAGGACGGTGGGAGCACCCTGTGGACCCCGACCCACCCCGGCTACCTCGGCGCGATCCCGGAGGACGCGGTGCTCCGGCTCGGGCCGCCGCGCTGGGCCGTCTACGGCGGCAACGCGAACACCAACACCTGGGCTCCCTGGTACACCCAGCACAAGATCATGCGCGGCCTGCTCGACGCCTACTACCACACCGACAACGAGCAGGCGCGCGACGTCGTCGTCAAGATGGCGAACTGGGCGCACCTCGCGCTGACCGTCGGGGACAAGAACCACCCCAACTACACGGGCCCCATCACACGGGACAACCTGAACTACATGTGGGACCTCTACATCGCCGGCGAGACGGGCGGGGCAGGCGAGGTCTTCCCCGAGATCTACGCGCTCACCGGCGACGGGAAGCACCTGGAGACCGCCAAGTTCTTCGACAACCGCGAGTCGTTGTTCGACGCCTGCGTCGAGAACCGGGACATCCTCGTGGTGACGCCGCAGAACCGGCCCGGCCGGCGCCGCCCGGACCGGCTGCACGCCAACTCGCACGTGCCGCAGTTCGTCGGGTACCTGCGGGTCTACGAGCACAGCGGCGACCGGGAGTACTTCCAGGCCGCGAAGAACTTCTTCGGCATGGTCGTCCCGCACCGCATGTTCGCCCACGGCGGGACGGGCGGCAACTACCCCGGTTCCAACAACAACATCGAGATGTTCCAGAACCGGGACAACATCGCGAACGCGATCGCCCAGGGCGGTGCGGAGACCTGCACCACCTACAACATGATCAAGCTGGCCCGTAACCTGTTCCTGCACGAGCACGACCCGGCGTACCTGGACTACTACGAGCGGGGCCTGCTCAACATGATCGTCGGCTCGCGCGCCGACAGCACGAGCGTCAGCAACCCGCAGGTCACCTACTTCCAGCCGTTGACCCCGGGCACCAGCCGCAGCTACGGCAACACCGGCACCTGCTGCGGCGGGACGGGAGTGGAGAACCACACCAAGTACCAGGAGACGATCTACTTCAAGTCGGCCGACGGCAGCACGCTGTGGGTCAACCTGTTCGTACCGTCCACGCTGACCTGGGCCGAGAAGGGCTTCACCATCACCCAGGAGACGAGCTACCCCCGCGACGACCGGACGAAGCTGGTCGTCGACGGCAGCGGCCAGCTCGACATCAAGCTGCGGGTACCGGGCTGGGTGCAGCGGGGCTTCTTCGTCACGATCAACGGAGCCGACGCCCAGGTCAACGCCAAGCCGGGGACCTACGTCACGCTGAGCCGGACCTGGCAGCCGGGCGACACCATCGAGATCAGGATGCCGTTCAGCATCCGGATCGAGCGGGCGCTGGACCGCCCCGACACCCAGGCCATCTTCTGGGGTCCCCTCGTCATGCAGATCCTCGGCAACCCGGGCGGTGGCAACTACCGCGAGCTGTCCCTCTACCGCCACCTGAAGCGGGACGGTGACTACGCTCGCTCGGCCATCACCCACGCGAGCACCACCGCGGCGGGTGACATGCTCTTCACCACCCACGGCTTCACCCTGCGGCCGTACTACATCAGCGACTCGCAGGCCGCCTCGTCGTACTTCCGCCGGGTCGAGCCGACGATCGTGTTCGGGTCCATCGACACCGGTGTGCCCAACTACAAGCGCAACGACGGCCTGCCGAACTACGACGTTCCGGTGACGGGCATCCCCTCACCGGGCACCGACGGCCTGACGTTCCTCGACCTGGTGTGGGACCAGGCGCCCTTCACCAACCACGGCGGCTTCCAGTCGGCGGTCGCCCGTACCGCCGACGCGTTCCTCGCGGCCGGCATCTTCACCGAGGCGGAGAAGGACCTCGTCGTCTCGAGCGCGGCCCACGCGAAGAACGAACTCGCCCCGTAGGTGACGCCGGGGGCGGTCCGCCCCAGCGAGTGAACGGCCGCGGCCCGGCCGAGTTGAGCCGACCGGGCCGCGGCTGTTTCCGATGGGTGCGCCGACAGCCAGCTGAGCAGGAAACGCGTGTCGCTGCCGGGCTGGTCCGCCGAACCACGCATCGGCCGGCTCCTGGCGGAAGGGCCGGCGCCACGGAGGCGGCGGACGACACGGCGTGCCACCACCGTGAATGTGAGCGTGCACAGGGCGGCAATCCCATGCGGGTCCAGCGGGCACGCACCCGATTGGGGTCCGAAGGCCGCCAGGCGCGGGAACAGCGTTGCGAGCAGGTTTCCGGAGAGCTCTTGACGGATCCAATGTGAGCGCTAACACTGTGGCGAGAAGGTGAACGGGGAGGATGTCATGACTGCTTCGGCTAGGCCCGACGACCAGGTCGTCGTCGGCGTCGACTTCGGCACGTTGTCCGGGCGGGCACTGGTGGTACGGGTACGCGACGGCGCCGAACTGGGCACCGCGGTCCACGCCTACCGGAGCGGTGTCATGGACTCCGTGCTGGCCGCCGACGGGCAGCCGCTGCCGGCCGACTGGGCCCTGCAGGACCCCGACGACTACCGGGACGTGCTGCGACACGCCGTGCCCGCCGCACTCGCCGCGAGCGGTGTCGCCGCGCAGCAGGTCATCGGTATCGGCATCGACTTCACGGCCTGCACCGTGCTGCCCACCCTGGCCGACGGCACCCCGCTGTGCGAGCTGCCCGACCTGCGTACCCGCCCGCACGCCTACGTGAAGCTGTGGAAGCACCACGCCGCCCAGCAGCAGGCCGACCGCATCAACGCCCTGGCCCACGAGCGCGGCGAGGCCTGGATCGGCCGCTACGGCGGCAAGATCTCCGCCGAGTGGCAGTACGCCAAGGCCCTGCAACTGCTGGAGGAAGACCCCGAGATCTACGGCCGGGCCGAGCGGTGGATCGAGGCCACCGACTGGATCGTCTGGCAGTTGTGCGGCGCCGAAACCCGCAACGTGTGCACCGCCGGGTACAAGGGCATCCGCCAGGACGGCCGCTATCCGTCCCGGGACTACCTGACCGCGCTGAACCCGGGGTTCGCCGACTTCGTCGAGAAGATAGACGGCCCGCTGGCCGCCCTGGGTGCGCGCGCCGGCGGACTGACCGCCCAGGCCGCGGCGTGGACCGGCCTACCCGCGGGCATCGCCGTGGCGGTCGGCAACGTGGACGCCCATGTCACCGCCGCCGCCGCGCAGGCCCTCGAACCGGGCCGGCTGGTCGCCATCATGGGCACCTCCACCTGCCACGTCGTCAACGGCACAGAGTTGGCCGAGGTGGCTGGCATGTGCGGCGTGGTCGACGGGGGCATCAGCGCCGGCCTCTGGGGGTACGAAGCCGGCCAGAGCGGGGTCGGCGACATCTTCGGCTGGTACGTCGAACACGCCGCGCCCGACGGGTTCGCCTCCCACGAGCTGCTGACCGAACAGGCGGCTGCCCAGCCCGTGGGCGCCCACGGGCTGGTGGCGCTGGACTGGTGGAACGGCAACCGGTCGCTGCTGGTCAACCACGACCTGAGCGGAGTGATCGTCGGGCTGACCCTGGCCACCCGGCCGGCCGACATCTACCGCGCGCTGCTGGAATCCACCGCGTACGGGACCCGCATGATCATCGAGGCGTTCGCCGATGCGCGGGTGCCGGTGAACGAGTTGATCGTCGCCGGTGGACTGACCAGCAACCCGCTGCTGATGCAGATCTACGCCGATGTCACCAACCGGCCGCTGGGCATCATCGGCTCGGCCCAGGGCCCGGCGCTGGGCTCGGCGATCCACGCGGCGGTCGCGGCGGGCGCCTACCCCGACGTGTTCGCGGCCGCCACGGCGATGGGCCGGGTCGACCGCGACGCCTACCTGCCCGATCCCGAACGGGCCCGTGCCTACGACGCGCTGTACGCCGAGTACCGGCGGCTACACGATCACTTCGGCCGCGGCGGCGACGACGTGCTGCTGCGCCTACGCGCCATCCGTAACGCCGCCCGGTCGGCGGTCAACCACGCGCGGGCCGACGAGGCCCCGCTCCCCGCGAAGGTGATGGCATGAGCATGCAGTTCAGCACAGGTGCCGAGGTGGCACAGCTGTGCGAGACGGTCGCCGCCCTGCACGCCGAGCTCGTCCGGTACGGCCTGGTGGCCTGGACGGCCGGCAACGTCTCGGCGAGGGTGCCGGGACGGAACCTGATGGTGATCAAACCGAGCGGGGTGTCCTACGACGACCTGCGGCCCGACAACATGGTCGTCTGTGACCTCGACGGGATCGTCGTGGAGGGTGACCTCTCGCCGTCGAGCGACACCGCCGCGCACGCCTACGTCTACCGGTCGATGCCCGACGTCGGTGGCGTCGTGCACACCCACAGCAGCTACGCGACGGCGTGGGCCGCCCGGGGCGAGCCCATCCCCTGCCACCTCACCGCACAGGCCGACGAGTTCGGCGGTGAGATCCCGGTCGGCCCGTTCGCCCTCATCGGCGGTGACGACATCGGCAAGGGCATCGTCGCCACCCTCTCCGGGCACCGCTCCCCCGCGGTGCTGATGGCCAACCACGGGGTCTTCACCATCGGCCCGGACGCGAGGGCGGCGGTCAAGGCCGCGGTGATGTGCGAGGACGTGGCCCGCACCGCACACCTGGCCAGGGCGCTCGGCCAGCCGGTGCCCATCGCCGCCGAGGACATCGACTCGCTCTACGAGCGCTACCAGAACGTCTACGGGCAGGCCCCGGTTGCGTCCACCAACCGGTAGCACGAGCCGGTGCCAGCCGGCATCTCACGACTGAACTCGCCGCACCTGAACAGCGCGCATCGTCCATGGCCCGGCCTTCCGGCACGCCCGGCGCGGCCAGGCACAGCCAGGTACCCCACCACACCCCGTAAGGAGTCATCACATGAACACCGGCAATTCGATCAGCCGCCGCGGGTTCGCCACCATGCTGGCGGCCGGGCTGCTCGCCACCGGGCTGACCGCCTGCTCCAACAGCGACACCGGTGGCGACGGCGGCAAGAAGGCCGACGGCAAGATCGTGCTCGGGTTCTCGCAGGTCGGTGCCGAGAGCGGCTGGCGGACCGCGAACACCAACTCCATCAAGGAGGCCGCCGGCGCCGCGGGCATCGAGCTGAAGTTCGACGACGCCCAGCAGAAGCAGGAGAACCAGATCAAGGCGATCCGCAACTACATCCAGCAGAAGGTCGACGTCATCGCCTTCTCGCCGGTCGTGGAGTCGGGCTGGGACACCGTGCTCAAGGAGGCCAAGGACGCCGGGATCCCGGTGATCCTGACCGACCGCGCCGTCGACTCGGCCGACAAGTCGCTCTACAAGACCTTCCTCGGCTCGGACTTCGTCAAGGAGGGCCGGCTCTCCGGCGAGTGGCTGGTCGAGCAGACCAAGTCGGCGACCGGCCCGGTGAACATCGTGGAGCTGCAGGGCACCACCGGATCGGCACCCGCCAACGACCGCAAGAAGGGCTTTGCGGAGGCGATCGCCGCCAACCCCAACCTGAAGATCATCGCGTCGCAGAGCGGTGACTTCACCCGCGCCGGCGGCAAGCAGGTCATGGAGCAGTTCCTCAAGGCCAACCCGAAGATCGACGTGCTGTTCGCGCACAACGACGACATGGGCCTGGGCGCGCTGGAAGCGATCACCGCCGCGGGCAAGGTGCCGGGCAAGGACATCACCATCATCACCGTCGACGCGGTCAAGGACGGCATGCAGGCCCTGGCCGGCGGGAAGTTCAACTTCATCGCCGAGTGCAGCCCGCTGCTCGGGCCCCAGCTGATGGACCTGGCGAAGAAGGTCCACGCCGGCGAGACGGTGCCGACCCGGATCGAGACCGAGGAGACCACCTTCACCCAGGAGCAGGCCAAGGAGGCCCTGCCGAACCGCAAGTACTGACGGGCCGGGGCACCGGCACAGCGCCTGCGCCGCGATGCCCGCCGGCGCACCGAACGGGCCGGCGGTGGACCACACCGCCGGCCCCGACCACTCTCCCGCACCGTGAGCCGACGGGCCGGGACCGCCGTGAACGGTCGCGGCGGCAGGGCACCTGACGACAATCACGAAAGGTCTGGTGGGATGTCGGATAGGCATCCGGTCCTGACGATGACCGCGATCAGCAAGTTCTTCCCCGGAGTCCGCGCCCTCGACGGCGTCGACTTCCGGATGTTCCCTGGCGAGGTGCACGCCCTGATGGGCGAGAACGGCGCCGGCAAGTCCACCTTGATCAAGGTGTTGACCGGGGTGTACGCCAGCGACGCCGGAACCATCACGCTCGACGGGGCTCCGGTCTCCTTCACCGGCCCCAGGCAGGCCACGGCAGCCGGGGTGAGCACCGTTTACCAGGAGGTGAACCTCTGCCCGAACCTGTCCGTGGCGGAGAACATCTTCATCGGGCGCCAGCCGCGACGGTTCGGGACCGTGAACTGGCGCGAGATGCGCCGCCGCGCGAGAGCCCTGCTGGCCCGCCTCGACCTGGACATCGACGTCAGCGAGCTGCTCGGCAGCTACTCCCTGGCCGTACAGCAGATGGTGGCGATCGCCCGCGCCGTCGACGTCCGCGCCCGGGTCCTGATCCTCGACGAGCCCACGTCCAGCCTCGACGCCGACGAGGTAGCGCAGCTGATGCGCATCATGCGCCAGCTGCGTGACGAGGGCATCGCGATCCTCTTCGTCACGCACTTCCTCGACCAGGTGTACGAGATCGCCGACCGCATCACCGTCCTGCGAAACGGCCGCCTCGTCGGCGAGTACCCGACCCCGGAGCTACCGCAGTTCGCCCTCGTGGAAAAGATGATCGGCAAGGAACTCGACACCCTGGAGCGGCTCGACGAGCAGGCCGGGCGGGACCTGGCGGCCGTCGAGACGGGCACCCCGGTCGTCGAGGCGACCGGCCTTGCCCGAACCGGCTCCGTGGCCCCGTTCAGCCTCACCATCCACCAGGGTGAGGTGGTCGGCATGGCAGGCCTGCTCGGGTCGGGCCGCACCGAGGTCGCCCGGCTGTTCTTCGGAGCCGATCGGGCCGACCGGGGTCAGCTCGCCATGGACGGCCGGCCCGTCACCATCCGGGGACCGGTCGCCGCCATCGAACAGAACATCGCGTTCTGTTCCGAGAACCGCCGCACCGAGGGCCTGGTGGGCGACCTGTCGGTGCGGGAAAACATCATCCTGGCCATGCAGGCGGCCCGCGGCTGGCTACGGCAGGTGCCCCGACGCCGCCAGGACGAGCTGGTCCGGCGCTACATCGAGACATTGAGCATCCGCCCGGCCGACCCGGACATGCCGGTGCGCAACCTCTCCGGGGGCAACCAGCAGAAGGTCCTGCTCGCCCGCTGGCTGATCACCGAGCCGCGGCTGCTGATCCTCGACGAGCCGACCCGCGGGATCGACATCGGCGCGAAGACCGAGATCCAGCGCCTGGTGGTGCAACTCTCCGACGGCGGGATGGCGGTGCTGTTCATCTCCGCCGAACTGGAGGAGGTGCTGCGGCTCAGCCACAAGGTCGCCGTGATGCGCGACCGGCAGCTGGTCACCCAGCTCGCCAACGACGACAGCCTCGACGCCGAACGCGTCATGCGCGTCATCGCCAGCGGAGCGGAGCAGAAAGGGCAGGACGCGGCATGACCACCTGGAAGACACGCCTCTCGGGCGCCACCGGTCACCGGCTGTTCTGGCCGGTCGTGGTGCTCGTGGCGCTACTGGCGGCGAACGCCCTCTACCGGCCGAGCTTCCTGGCCGTCGAGGTCAAGGACGGGCACCTGTACGGCAGCCTGATCGACATCGTCCGGCTCAGCGCCCCGCTCATCCTGGTCGCCCTGGGCATGACCCTCGTGATCGCCACCGGTGGGATCGACCTCTCCGTGGGGTCCGTGGTAGCCGTCAGCGGCGCCGTCGCCTGCCTCTACATCAGTCACCAGCCGGACCAGAGCAGCGTCGGCACCGTACTGGCCGCCCTGCTCATCGCGTGCGGGGTCGCGCTGCTCCTCGGCGCCTGGAACGGGGTGCTGGTCGCCGTGATCGGCATCCAGCCGATCATCGCCACCCTGATCCTGATGGTCGCCGGACGCGGCCTGGCCCAGTTGATCACCTCCGGGCAGATCATCACCATCAACAGCAGTCCCTATCGGATGATCGGGGTCGGACACCTCCTCACCCTGCCGTTCGCGATCATCATCGCCCTGGCCGTGACCCTGATCGTGGCGGTATTCACCCGCCGCACCGCACTCGGGATGATCATCGAGGCGGTCGGCGGCAACGCCGAGGCCAGCCGGCTGGCGGGCATCCGCGCGCGGCGCATCAAGCTCCTCGTATACGTCGTCAGCGCCGCCTGCGCCGCCGTGGCCGGGTTCATGATGACCGCGAACGTGTCCAGCGCCGACGGCAACTCCGCCGGCCTGTGGGTGGAACTCGACGCGATCCTCGCTGTGGTCATCGGGGGCACGGCGCTGACCGGCGGTCGTTTCTACCTCAGCGGCACCGTCGTCGGCGCGCTGATCATCCAGACCCTGACCACCTCCGTGTACGCCATGAACATCGACCCGCAGACCTCCCTGCTGTTCAAGGCGATGGTGGTGATCGCGGTCTGCCTCATCCAGGCACCGGCGTTCCGCGCCAGGTTCCGCCGGCGGCGAGTGCCCGGGGCGCCACCGTCGGTCCCGGTCGAGCAGAAGAAGGAGCAGGTGGCAGCCTGATGAGCACCCCGCAACTGACCGCGCGGCTGGGCCGACCGACGTGGTGGCGCCTGCCCCGGCGGCAGGTCCCGGTACTGGTCAGCCTCGGTCTGCTGCTCGTCATGTACGGCATCGGCGTCTCGCAGTACCGTGCCTTCTCCAACATCCAGGTCATCTTCAACGTCTTCATCGACAACGGGTTCCTGCTCGTCGTCGCGGTCGGCATGACCTTCGTGATCCTCACCGGCGGCATCGACCTGTCGGTCGGCTCGGTGGTCGCGATGACCGCCATGGTGTCGGCCGCACTGCTGCGCGAGGGCCTACCGTCCCCGCTGGTGCTGCTGATCGCGCTGCTGATCGGCCCCACGCTCGGGTTCGTGATGGGCTGCATCATCCATTTCTTCGACATCCAGCCGTTCATCGTCACCCTGGCCGGCATGTTCTTCGCCCGCGGCCTGTGCACCTGGATCAGTTCGGTCTCCGTACCCATCTCCGACGGCTTCTGGACCGCCGCGGCACAGGAACGGATCAGGATCGGCGACAACTTCGTGACCGTCAGCGTCCTCATCACGGTCGTGGTGGTCGCCCTGGCCGCGTACACGCTGGCGTACACCCGACTGGGCCGCGACGTGTACGCCACCGGCGGCAACCCGCAGTCGGCGCTGCTGATGGGCCTACCGGTCGGCCGCACCCGGATCGCGGTCTACACGATCAGCGGTCTCTGCTCGGCGATCGGGGGCATTCTGCTGTCCTTCTACACCCTGTCGGGAGCCCCGCTGATCGCCGTGGGCATGGAGCTGGACGCGATCGCTGCGGTGGTCATCGGCGGCACCCTGCTCACCGGCGGAGCCGGCTACATCCTGGGCACCGTGCTGGGTGTGCTCGTGCTCGGCGTCATCCAGACACTGATCACCTTCGACGGCACGCTCAACTCCTGGTGGACCAAGATCGTGATCGGCGGCCTGCTGTTCGCGTTCATCCTGCTCCAACGCCTCATTGCCATCGGCAAGAAGTAACCCGCGACCCGCACATCGGAAGGCAACCCCATGACTAGCCCATCCCCGGCCGCCGAGGTCTGGTTCCTCACCGGCAGCCAGGGCCTCTACGGCCCCGAGACCCTGCGTCAGGTGGCCGATCAGTCCCAGCAGATCGCCGCGCGGCTCGACGCCGATCCCGCCATCCCCGCCCGGGTGGTCTGGAAGCCCGTACTCACCTCCAGCTCCGAGATCCTGGCCGTCTGCCGCGACGCCGCCGTACAGGGGGTCGTGGGGATCATCGCGTGGATGCACACCTTCTCCCCGGCGAAGATGTGGATCTCCGGCCTGGACGCGTTGCGTACCCCGTTGCTGCACCTGCACACCCAGGCGAACGTGGCGCTGCCGTGGTCCGAGATCGACATGGACTTCATGAACCTCAACCAGGCCGCCCACGGCGACCGGGAATTCGGGTACGCGCAGACCCGCCTCGGCGTCGCCCGCAAGACGGTCGCCGGGCACGTCAGCAACCCGCAGGTCACCGCCCGAATCGCGGCGTGGACCCGAGCCGCGATCGGCTACTCGGAGATGCGCTCGCTGCGGCTGGTCCGCTTCGGCGACAACATGCGCGACGTGGCCGTCACCGAGGGCGACAAAGTCGAGGCGGAGCTGAGGTTCGGCGTCTCCGTCAACACCTACGGGGTGAACGACCTGGTCCAGGCCGTCGACGCCGTCACCGACTCGCGGATCGACGAGCTGGTCAAGGAGTACGACGACAGCTACCGGCTGGACCCGACGCTGCGCTCCGACGGTGAGCGCCACGATTCCCTGCGCTACGCCGCCCGTATCGAGGCTGGGTTGCGGGACTTCCTCGAGGCCGGCGGGTTCGGCGCCTTCACCACGAATTTCGAGGACCTCGGCGGGCTGCGGCAACTGCCCGGCATCGCCGTGCAGCGGCTGATGGCCGACGGCTACGGCTTCGGCGGGGAAGGCGACTGGAAGACCTCCGTGCTGGTGCGCACGCTCAAGGCCATGTCGGTGGGGAGCAGCGGTGGCACTTCCTTCATGGAGGACTACACCTACGACCTCACCCCTGGGCGGGAACTCGTCCTCGGCGCGCACATGCTGGAGGTCTGCCCCAGCATCGCCGCCGCGACGCCGACCGTGGAGGTCCACCCGTTGAGCATCGGCGGGCGCGAGGACCCCGTACGGTTGGTGTTCGACGCCCGGCCCGGTCCGGCGGTGGTCCTGGGGCTGGCCGACATCGGCGAGCGGTTCCGGCTGGTGGCCAACGAGATCGACGTGGTCGCCCCACCACAGCCGCTGCCCAAGCTGCCGGTCGCCCGGGCGGTGTGGCGGCCCCGCCCGAACCTCGCCGCCTCCGCGGAGGCTTGGCTCACCGCAGGAGCGCCGCACCACACGGTCCTGTCCCAAGCCGTCGGGACCGAGGAACTGCACGACCTCGCCGAAATGACCGGCACCGAACTTGTCGTCATCGACGCCGACACCACGCCTCGGCGGTTCGCCCACGAGATCCGCTCGAATCAGGCCTATTTCCGACTGGCCAGAGGATTCTGAGCCGAAATCACAATTGATAGGTGGCGATTTAATAATCGGCGCGACCCGGTGCCGGAAACGCGCCGGCACGCCCATCCGCAACCAAGAGCCGCACGGCCCTCTCCACCGCTATCGCCGGGGAGGGCCGTGCGCCTCTCCCCGCCGAAAGCGGCAGGACTACGATGACCTCGACAGGGAGGTGCCATGATTCAACAGCCGGCCGTGCGCGCCGCAGTCATGAACGATGTCGCACGTCTTGCCGGCGTCTCCCATCAAACCGTCTCCCGAGTGCTGAACAATCATCCGAGCGTCCGGCAGGAAACCCGGGAACGGGTGCTCCGGGCCGTGCATCAGCTCAACTACCGACCCAACGCCATGGCCCGCGGGCTGGCCTCACGACGCTCCCACGTCATCGGCGTGGTCAGCTTCGACACGATCCTCTACGGCCCGGCCGCCACCCTGCTCGGCATCGAGCGCGCAGCCCGCGCCGCCGGCTACGGCATCAGCATCGTCACCCTGGAACGGCTCGACCGGTCCGGGGTGACCTCCGCCATCGACGCCCTGGCCGAGCAGTCCGTGGCCGGGGTCGTGCTCATCGCCCCGATGGTCAGTGCCGCGGTGCACGGCCTACCCACCGGCGTACCCGCGGTGGTGGTCGAGCCCGGCGGCGACGGCGAGTTGCCCAACGTCGCGGTCGACCAGGTTGCCGGCGCCCGCCTCGCCGTCGAGCACCTCCTCGAGCTGGGGCACGAGACCGTGTGGCACATCGCCGGGCCACGCGACTGGCTGGAGGCCCGCGACCGCACCGACGGGTGGCGGCTTGCCCTGGAGACGGCCGGCCGCCGCGTCCCGCCGGTCATCGCCGGAGACTGGAGCCCGCGGTCCGGCTACGAGATCGGGCAGACCCTGGTCGATCGCCCGGACATCACCGCGATCTTCTGCGCCAACGACCACCAGGCGCTCGGCCTGCTCCGCGCCCTGCACCAGCGGGGCGTGCGGGTGCCGGACGACGTCAGCGTGGTCGGATTCGACGACATTCCGGAGGCTGCCTACTTCTCCCCGCCGCTGACCACCATCCGGCAGGACTTCGACGAAGTCGGCCGCCGGTGTGTCGCCGCACTGCTGGATCTGATGACCGCCGACCCGTCCCTCGGGCGGGCGAACCCGCCCCCGGTGGCGCCCACGCTCGTGGTCCGGGACAGCAGCGGAAGCCGAAAGTCCTGAGCAAAGACCCCGAACGGCCCGGCGGAATCGTTCTGCGCCGGGCCGTTCGTTTCACACGCCGCTTGAGCCACCTACCGGAGGCCTCGCCAGCCAGCCATGACCCGGCGCGGCCCGACCCCGATCGACCCTCGGCAGGCAGGAGCGGTCACGGGGCCAGATCCCGCTCGGACTTGGCGGCCGCGAGGAAGATGGCCTGCCGCTGCGATTCGGTGTGCCGCCCGGTGGTGACCCATTCGTCCGAGACCGCCATCACGCGCTGAAGGAACTGTCCGTGGTTGCGGAAGGGTGCCGTCTCCCAGACCCGGTCGAGGAAGGTCTCGCCGTCCTCGTCCCGAATGCCGTCGTTCGGTACGCCGGTGGCGGCCGACCCGAAGACGACCTCGGGTTCGACCCGCTTGACATACGGATGATACGCGTTGAACTGCCCAGGCACCGGGTCGGAGAGGTAGTACGGCGCCAGGGTGTATCCATGCGTCGTGAAATGCATCGGGACATTCGTCGGCTGGATGGCACTGGCCAGGTCGCCGTCCAGTTTCAGGTCCTTGAAGAAGGTGAACTCCCGGTAGCTGGGCGTGTCGTCGCGGACGACCATGAGAGTGGGGCCGTAGAGAATGGACTGGATCGACTTGTTGTCGAGCGCCTTTTCCACCCGGAAGCTGAACGGCATCGAGATGTCGACCGTGTCGCCGCGGGACCAGTGCCGGTCGAGGGTCACGTAGCTGCCGGGTGTCGCGGTCAACTGCTGGCGGAGGCCGTTGATCCGGACCGTGTAGCCCTTCACGGCCCACGACGGCACCCGAAGGCAGATCTTCAGCCGGCCGCTGCCCTCGTCGATCCGTAGCCGGCTGGCCCCTTCGGTCGGGTACTGCGTCTCCTGGGTGATGACGAACCCGCGGCCGGGCCAGGTCAACGTCGAGGCGATGAAGAGGTTGACGTAGAGCGTCGACTCGTCCGCCGACTGGAAGTAGATCGACTCCTGGTACTTGGTGTGGCTCTCCAGGCCGGTGCCGTTGCAGCAGCTACCGTTTCCGCCGTACCGGCTGTATTCGATGGTGCTGCCGATCCTCCGCGAGCGGCCGGGCCACATGTTCTGGTGGTAGGTCACCTCGGTGGCGGTGACGCTGTCAACGTCTCGGCGTGAGCTGAGGATCTGGTTGTGCAGCGCCTTCTCGTAGAAGTCCAGGTAGGCCGGATTCTGGTCGTGGAAGAACAGATTCCGCGTCAGCCGGAGCATGTTGTAGGCGCAGCAGGTTTCGGCGTGCCGCGGGTCCGAGGACGAGGTGAATCCGGAGGTGATGATCCCGCGTACCCCGAAGTGCTCGCTGCGGCCGGCGCCGCCGTTGCTGAAGGTGCGGTGTGGGACGACCATGGCCCAGAAGTTCCTGGCGGCGGTGTGGTACTCCTCGACGCCGGTCTGCTCGAAGATCCGCAGGTAGCCGATGTTCGGGGCCATGTACTGGTTGGCGTGCCGCCCGTTCAGCTCGTCGCGCTCGGCGAGCGAGGCGTCGAACAGCGTGGTGAAGGTGAACGCCTTGGCGGCCTGCAGGTACCGAGCCGAGGCTTCGGCGTCCGGGGCGAGCGCCGAGAGTTCGGCCATGACCTCGTTCATCGAGCCGGCCTCGCCGGCGCTGTAGATGTTCCACATCCGATCCAGCTCGGCCTGGCTGTACCGGCTGAGCCGGTGGTAGGCCCAGTCCCCCATTCGGAAGGCGATGTCCAGCGCCTCCTCGTTTCCGGTCAGGTGGTAGGCGTTGAGCAGTCCCCTCATGATCTTGTGGCAGGTGTACCACGGCGCCCAGACCGCGTTGGCGCCGCTGTTCGGCTGGAGTGTCGGTGGTTCTAGCCGGCTGAACTGCCCCTCGGGGAAGGCGGCGAGGAAGCCGGGATAGCTCGTGCCGATGATGGTGGCGTCGCGGCCGTTGCCCGAGTGGTCGACGGCGGTCTCGCCCTCCTCCTCGAAGCGGTACCAGGCCACCATGCCGGTGGGGTCCGGCGACTCCGGCGCCGGGTCGGCGGTGGCGAGTGCCTGCACCTCGGCCGCGGTCAGGGCGCGGCGGTAGACCCGGAAGTCGTCCACCGTCGCGTTGAGGTATGGGTCGTTGGTGCTCTGCGACCGCCCGATCCAGTTGTTGGTGGTCGAGCCCAGGTTGGCCGGGGTCAGTCGGATCGTGTTCGCCCCGACCTCGATCCCGTTGACGTAGAGCCGGCCGGTGGCGTCCGCGGTGGAGATCGTCACCGCCACGTGGGCCCACTCGCCGATCGGGACCGAGTTGCTCGCGCCGTCGATACGCTGCTCGTTGCCGCTGCCGCTGGTGGTGATCGCGAACCGCGGGCCCAGGTTTGCCGAGACCCACGGCGACAGCGTCAGGTAGGTGCTCGAACTGGCGCCGAAGGTGAAGATCTTGGCGTTGGTCTGGCTGGTGGCGAGCTTGAGCCAGACCGCGATCGTCACGTCGGTGACGCCGGCGAGAAGCCCCGCGGGCAGCAGGACGTACTGGTTCGGGTGCGGGTCGCTAAGCCGTACCGCCTTGCCGGACCGGCCGGCGACCCGGCCGACCTCCCGCCCGTCCAGCGCGCGCTGGCACTTGCCCAGCTCCTCGACCAGGTAGTCGAGCTTGTCGAGGAAGACCTCCTCGCCGGTGGCGGCGTAGGCCTGGGACAGGAGCGTCATGTAGTGCCCGGTGAAGTGCCCGCGTAGCAGGTGGTTCGGGGTGTCCCAGCCGCCCGGCCAGGTGCCGGGGGCAGGCAGGCCGGCGTTGGCCCGGAACAGGTGCAGCATCCGGTCCGGTCCGTCAAGGACGTTGGCCGTGCCCGGGTAGTTCCTGGCGTAGTTGAGCATCCGGTCGCGCTTCTGCTGGAAGATCCCCTCGTGCAGGGCCACCTGGCCGAGGTCGAACGGCTTGGCTGTGGTGCGGCCGAGCCGCACGGGAGTATTCCCGGTTCCGGCGCCGCCGCCGTTGGCGCTGGCCGCCGAGGCTCCCGTGGCCGACGCGATGGTCATCGCGGCGGGGGCGGCGGAGGCCAACACGCCGAGCCGGAGCAGATTTCGCCGGGAGAACTGCTTACCCACTTCTCACTCCCTTGGTTTGCCCCGTGGTCGGGGCCCGCTGACGAGGGATTCACCGGAAACCGCCATCGCAGGACAGGCGCAGGCGGGTGTCCGGAGGTGGTGGCCTCGGCACGTGGTCGTCCACCGTCGCTGGCGAGCCGGGCATGTGAGCGCGCTCAAGGCCGTTGCCTGAGTACAACCTGCAGGTAACCGGGCAGGTAAAACGGTTCAAGTGTTACCGCTCACATCAACATTGTCAATGGAGCTGCGCGGTCCGGCGCGGCCCGCCCACCGTTTCCGGCCGGCACGTCCGCTGCCGATAAAGCAGCGGAGGGGCTGCCGAAAGCAGCCCCTCCGCGTACCTCAGTTCCCCGTCATCGGAGCTTGAACAGCGCGGTCAGGCTCGACCCGTCGCGGGTCGTGGCGGTGACCGCGTAGCAGGCGCCGGGGGTGGCCGGCGTCTTCCAGTTGTACTGGAACTGGCCGTCCGCGTACTTCAGCGAGGTGGCACCACTGCCGAGCACCTCGATGTCGGCCGTCGGGGCGCCAGCCGCGCAGGTGATCTGCTTGGCGTCCATCGTGACCAGTGCGGGGTCGGTCAACTCGGTGTCACCCGAGAAGACCTGGAACTTCATGGGCACGGTGCTGCCACCCTTGACGGTGTTGAGCACCCCGCCCATGTCGACCGGGCTGTTGAAGCCCTTCACCGTCCACGGCAGCACGGTGTACGTCTGGGTGGCGGTACCCACGTTGCCCGCGGCGTCGGTTGCCGCCGCGGTGAGGGTGTGCGTGCCCACATCGGTGCGGTAGCCACTGACGACGCAACCCGCCGGACCAGAGGTGGCGTCGCTCGCGGTGCAGGCGGGGGCGGCCGGAACCGCGCCGAAGTACACGATGCCGACCGTGGCGGAGAACTCCGCCCTCGGCGCGACCGTGTCGACCTTGACCGTGGCCGCCTTCAGCTCCTCGACGTTGCCGCTGGTGTCGGTCGAACGGAACTCCACCCGGTGGGTCCCCTGCTGGTCGACGAGGACCGGTGCGTCCCCGTAGGCCGTCCAGTCACCGCCGTCGAGCCGGTACTGCGTGCTGGCCACGGCGAACGCGTCCTTCGCCTGAAGCGTGAAGGACGGGACCGCCTTGTACCACCCGTTGTCGCCGTTCGGATCCGCCGGCGACCAGGTCAGGGTCGTCGTCGGGGCCACCGTGTCCGTGCCCACGGTGAGGGTCAGCGTGGTCTGCGTGGCACCGGCCTGGCTGACGTAGTCGGGCAGGATCAGATCGCCGATGACGACGTACCGGCCCGGGGTGTTGACGATGTTCCCGTCGTAGCGCCAGTCGACGCCGATGGCCTGGTTGTCCCGGGATCCGTCGTTGTAGGACACCTCCACCTTGTTGGGCAGGTAGGGCTGCTCACCCACGTCCACGGTCTGTTCGAACGTCTCGGCACCCTGGATCGAGATGCCGCCCTGGGACATCTCGGGCCGCACGTAGATGCGGGCCTCGGCGATCAGGCCGTAGGCGTCGTTCGTGCCGTAGACCACGAACGGGTCGACGTTGGGCTCCGCGACCATCGCCGGCGTGATCTCCTGCCACTTGAACCCGACCTTGCCGCGGGCGCCGCTGGCGTAGATCCCGTCGAGCTCACTCGGCAGGGTGGGCACCTCGCCCACGCCGGTCCGGATCAGCACCGGCGAACGCACCGAGTCGACCGTCTCGCCGTTGGCGCGCCAGCGCAGCACGCCCGTGCCCGCGCCGCTGCCCTGAACGCCCCAGATGCGGATGCGCAACCGGCTCGTCGTGATCGGTTCGAAGTCGAAGTGGTTGTAGGCGTTGATGGCCACCCCGTTGGCGTACGTCGACCCCTTGGTGAGGGTGACGGGCGTCCAGGTGGTGCCGTCTGAGGAGGTCTCGATGGCGTAGGTCGTGCCGTTGGGCCGGCGGGTGCCGCCGTTGTCGTCGTACCAGTAGATGTCGGTCGACGACAGCCGCACCGGCGAGGTCCAGTTGTACTGGATCCACGCCTCCCGGGCGGTGCTGGTGCCGTTCTGCGTCTGGCCCCAGTTGCCCCAGCCGTTGCCGGCGCCCGGGTTCGAGCTGCTCGGGTTGCTGGCTTCGTTGACCCGCTGGTGGTTCTCCCACGACGCCGTACCGCTGGTGGTGACCGTCGCCGAGGAGCCGAACTCCGCGGTCACCGCCCGCTTGGCGAGGGTCACCGCAACGGTTGCCTCGGACCGCTTGGCGCCGTCGTCGGCGACGAACCGGAACACGTAGTCACCGGCGACCGTGCCGGTCACCCGGGTCGCCAGCGCCTTCGGATCGACGAAGATGACACCCGCACCCTGCGGCGCGGAGACGGTCTCCCAGCCGAAGCTGAGCTCGCTGTCGTACGGGATGCCGTCGTCGGACGCCGTGCCGACCAGCCTGGTGGACAGGTTGCCGTCCGCCGAGCCGTCGCGCGTGGCGGTGACGACGGGCGCCTGGTTGGAGACGGCCGGCACGTCGCGCCCGGAGTTGAACACCTGGACCTCGGCGATCGCCGTGTAGTAGGTCGGGCTGTTCGTGAACGCGATGCGCACCTTGTTCGACGTGACGGTCTTGAAGAGCGCCTCGTTGAACTTGGCCGCCGGGACCGTCGGGTTCTTGAACTGGTCCGGCACCTCCTTCCAGCCGCCGCTGCCGTTGGGCACCTGGACCCACCAGCGCGCGGGCTCGTGGTAGCCGCCGGCCTGCCGGTCGCTGACGAAGGTCACCTTCACGTTGTCGAAGGACTTGGCCGACCCGAGGTCGAGCTCGACGTAGCCGTTCTTGTCGGTGGTGCCGTAGTTGCCCCAGAACGGCTCGTTCGCGGTGACGCCGTCGGTCACGGCGGCCAGCGACACCGGCCGCTCGGGCTCCGCGATCGCGCCCGGCGTGTAGTTCATCGAGGTGGTGCTCCAGCCCGGCGTGTGGAACTGCCGCCACGGCGTCGGCCGGGCGCCCTGCTGGGTGTACGACGAGCTCAGCGCGGCGCCCGTCGCCAGGTTCGGCGCGTTCTGGCTGAGGTCGATGCCGGCCGTCTTGAGGTACTCGACGACGCGGTCGTCCTTGATCGTGGTGTTCACCGCGCTCGGGAAGTTGCTCCCGCTCCCCGCGGTGAAGGTGACGGTCACGCCGTCCTCGGCCTGGACCTGGTTGGTGTTCGGGTCGTAGGTGAGCTTGCCGAGCTTGTCGGTGCTGACCTTCTTCTCGCCGTCCAGGAACAGGCTGTAGCCGGCGCCCAGGCCGTACTTACTGCCGTCGGGGTCCCAGACGATCGTCACGTCGTGCCCGTGGTAGCGCAGGTTGTTGGCCATGAAGTGGTCGTAGCCGAACTTGATCGGCCACAGCTCGATCTTGTCGTCGGACCGCGGCTGGAGGCCCGCCATGTCCTCGACGAAGATGTAGTTCATGTTCCCGAGCATCACGTGGTTCGGGTTGTTGCGGTTGTAGGTCTTCGCGGTCGCGTTCCAGTTGGAGTAGTACTCCGCCTGGTTCGGGACCCGCACGTCCGCACCCGGGTAGATGCTCCAGGCCATCCAGTCCAGCAGCCGCTTGGCGTACTCGGGGGTGACGTACTTCTGCTGGGGGTCGTAGTGGCGCAGCGCCGAGCGGACACCGCGGTACTGCACGGTGAAGTTGATGTTGGAGAAGTTGTTGGAGCCGCCGATCCCGTAGGCCGCCCGGTCGTACTGGTTGGCGGTGTAGAACGGGAAGATCGGGAAGTTGTCGCCGTAGGTCAGGAAGCGGTACCCGTCGACGTAGTTCTGCCACTGGTCGAACGGGATGAGGTTCTCGGCGTAGACGTCGTAGAGGTTCGACTCCTTGGCCGGGATCAGGGCACGGGCGGACGCGGGCAGCGGGTTGGCCTTGCCGTTGGAGCTGGCCGCGCTGGTGGCTCCGTACGACGTGCGGGCCAGGAACATCCGCATGTCGGGGCTCCACAGCTGGCTGAGGATCGCGTCGCGGGTGCCGTTGGCGGCGGTTGCCATCTCGTTGACCTTGGCCTGGTCGGCGCCGGAGATCTGGTAGAGCTGCCGGGCGGCGTCGAGGGCGCCCCACACGTACGCCGACTCGGGGCGTTCGATCGTGCGCGCGCCGGGAGCGCCGGCGTTGGACTTCGGGAAGCCGAAGGAGATGGCGTCGGCGTCGTTGCCCGGCATGTAGTTGGTGTCGTAGGCGATGAGCTTGTTCTTGTTGCCGTCGTAGTGCTCGAGCTGGCCGACGCCGTCGCCCTCGAAGTACTGGGCGAACTTGCGTGCGATGTCCTTGCCGCCGCCGTGCACGTTGTAGGCCTCGAGGCCGGCCGTGCCGATGTACTGGGAGTAGTGGTTGTTCCAGCTGGTGTGACCGGGGCTGTCCAGGAAGGCGGAGGAGCCGGACAGCTCGCCGATGTTGAGGATCTGGCCGTACGGCAGGTAGGGCGTACGCAGCCACTTGGTGTCCTGCAGGTGCATCGGCTGGGTCAGCGCGATGGCGTTCTGGTAGAGGTTCGATCCCTCGACCGTGGTGGGGTACTGGTAGGCGTAGCCGGGCGCGTTGGCGTCGAGGCTGTTGTAGCGCTCGCCCCACCAGCGGTAGACGATGGCCTTCTCGAGCGCGGGGTCGGGGACGTTGATGTAGGGGACGTCCTGGGCCCAGCGGCGGTTGAACTCGGTGATGCCGGTGCGCACGGCCTGGGCCGCCGGCATCGCGGCGTACTCCTGGTAGCTCTCCACCGTCTTGGGCAGCGTGGCCGAGGAGACGGCGCCGACGACCGACAGCGACACCGCGCCGCCGGCGGGCACGGTGATCTGCCGGTCGAGGTTGGTGCCGCTACGGGTGAAGCCGGCACCGGTGAGGTCGATCGTGACGGTGTTCCACGGGGTGTCGACGAGGCCGTTGTTGGCGCCGCTGGTGATGGTGCGGGTGCCGGTGAGCTCGGCGGCGCTCTTGCCCGCCTGGGTGGCCAGCGGCGACGCGGCGCGGACGGTGAACGTCGCCGGCGAGCCGCCGGGGTTGGTGAAGTCGATGGCCGTGACGGCGACGTTGTCGTAGGTGATGAACTTCGTCAGGTCGGCGGTGACCCCGGTGGTGCCGATCGTGTAGCGGCCCTTGGCGTGGCTCGGCGCGTTGAACCGGTTCGCGCTGACCTCGGTAACGGTCTGCCCGGGCACGGTGACGGTGTAGAGGTTGCCGAGGTTGTTGGGACCGCCGACGTAGGTGCTGCCGGCAAAGCCCATGGTGGTGAAGTTGTTGGTGCTCGCGCCGCGCATGTAGAGGGAGCGGCCCCTGGTCATCAGCACCGCGGACCCGAGCGTCCCACGGACGCCCAGCACGCGGTCGAGGTAGTAGTCCGTGCCACCGGCGGCGAGGTCCTTGTCGAAGATCGACTGGTGCATGTTCGAGGCGGTGAAGGGCACCCCGGGCTTGAGCTGCGCGGCGACCTCGGCGACGTTGTTGTAGACCGGGTCCCCGATCTCCATGACGTGGCTCTGTCCGTTGGTGTAGACCCCCACGTCGCCCTCGTTGCCGGGCAGGATCGGGCCGGCGGCGTGGGCCGGGGACGGCAGGCCGACGACCCCGCCCACGACCAGCGCGGCCAGCGCCGCCCAGAGGGGCGTCCTCCTCACGCGTCTACTCATCGTGCGTTTCCTCCTTGATATCGGTGCGGCCGGCCATCGGGGGCGCTACCAGCTCCGCACCTTGGTGGTGGTGGTGGTGTTTCGGGGCATTGCGTGCGGCTGTCGGTATCCCGAACCCGCGGCGGTCTCTGGGACCTCGGCACCGGTCTCGTCGCGAATGAACGGCAGCGGTCGGGCGGTCGCGGCCGCCCGAGGTGCGCTCCTGTGAGCGAGGCCACATGAGACCCGAGTGTGAGCGCTAACATTACTGCCGTCAATCCTCGACCTGGCTTTTCTTTCTGGACGTCCACGCCGGCGGGGCACAGCGTTAGCGTTCACTTCGGCGGGCCGGGCCGAGAGTTGGCCGCCGGCCAGGGACGAGGCTCGCGCTGAAGCGGCGGCCCGAGCCGGATCGGATCCGGGGACGAGCCGACCCGGCGACCGCCTGTCGCACGGGCAGACACGCCGCGGCCGACCCGCTGGTCTCCTCCGGTCCATCTCGGGCACCCGCCGACCGTCAGTCCGTCGGAAGCCAGACGCGCATCGTGGAGGGTCCCCGGTTGGCCCAGGCGTGGTACTCCACCAGGGCCACATCGGCGAACTCCTCCCCCGCTCCGGGTGCCGACTCGGCCCCGGCGCTCCGGTAGGGCCAGTCGTGGTCCTGCGGGCGCACGCGCCGGCAGCGCACGACGACCCTGCCGTCGACCAGGCGAGGCGGCTCGCTCGGGTCGACGCGCAGCTCGTCAACGGTCTCGACGCCGGCCACGTCGACGGACTCCAGGGCCAGCACGAGCGGGCCGCGCTCCACCGCGACACAGCCACGGACCGCGTCGATGCGGGCATCCGGGTACGTGAAGCGGGGTGCCATCGGCAGGTACAGGACCACCTTGTCGCCGCGGCGCCACGTCCGTCGCTCGGTGACGACGCCCGGGCCGACCGGCCGGCTGCTTCCGTCAACGGTCAGCGTCGCGCCCTCGACCGCCCAGCCGGGCACGCGCAACGACAGCGACCAGGGACGGTCGTCGTCGCTGTCGACCCGCACCCGGACATGGCCGTCGTGGGGGTAGTCGGTCGCGACGGTGACGCACCGGTCACGCCCGTCGGCCAAGCGGTGCGTGACGGTGCCGGGCAGGTACTGGTGGAGCTGCAGGCCCTCGTCGTCCGCGGTGGCGACATACGCCGCCAGGCTGGCCATGGTCCGTGCCACGTTGGTCGGGCAGCAGGACACCTCGAACCAGGGCGCGCGCAGCGAAGCGGCGGCACGAAGGCTAGGCCGGTCGGTGTCCGGGACGGTGCCGAGTTCCCGGCGGTGCAGGGTGTTGGTGTAGAAGAAGCTCCGGCCGTCGGCCGACGGCGACGTCGACACCACGTTGAACAGCGTCCGCTCGATGAGGTCGGCGTACCCGGGGTCGCCGGAGGCGAGCAGCAGCCGCCACGCGAGCATCACCGAGCCGACGCCGGCGCAGGTCTCGGAGTACGCGCGGTCGGGCGAGAGCACCCAGTCGTCGCCGAACGCCTCATCCTGGTGGCGGGAGCCCTGCCCGCCCGTGACGTACGTGCGCCGCGCCACCGTGTTCTTCCACTGCCGGCGCACCGCGGCCAGCAGGCTCGCGTCGTCGGTCTCGACCGCGACGTCGACGGCGCCGGCGGAGAGGTAGTTCGCCCGCACCGCGTGCCCGCGCAGCACTGTCGCCTGGCGCACCGGGATCTCGTCCTGGAAGTACTCCCGGCCCCATTCCACGTCGCGGAGCCGGCCGTGGCCCCTCCGTTCGACGAAGAGAGCGGCCTGGGTGAGGTAACGGTCATCGCCGGTGACCCGGGCGAACTCGACCAGCGCGGTCTCGATCTCCGGGTGTCCGCAGACGCCGTCGATGCCGTCCGGTCCGAACGTCTCGCAGACGTTGTCGGCGGCACGGCGAGCGACCGCGAGCAGCCCGTCATCGGCGTCCGGACGGGTCCGCGCGCGGGCGACCGCCGCCTGCAGGAGGTGACCGGCGCAGTAGAGCTCATGCCCCCACTCGAGGTCGGACCAGCGGGGCGCCTGGCCCGGCCGGCCGAACTTGGTGTTGAGGTACCCGTCCGGCTCCTGCGCCTCGGCCACCCGCCGAACGACGGCGCGGAACCGCGACTCCACGCCCACGTCGCCCGTCCGGCCGATCTCCCACGCCATCGCTTCGAGGAACTTGTAGACCTCCGAGTCGGAGAACTCACGCCCGCGCCGCTCGCGGGCCAGGTCGCCCTTCCCGGCGGCGAGGTCGAAGTTTCGGATCCAGCCTTCCCGCTCGAGCCAGTGCTGGATGTGCTCGAGGGTCGCCGCCGCGTTGACCGACTGGCGCTCGGCCCAGAATCCGCCCGTGATCCGGACGTCGCCCAGTCCGAGCGGCCGGAGCCGGCCGCGGCTCGCCATGACAGGTGCGGCCGTGGGTGCGGTGCCGATCATGGTCATCCTTTCAGGGCGCCGGACATGAAGCCGCGCACGTAGTGTCGTTGAAGCAGCAGGAACAGGACCATGCACGGAAGCGCGAGGACGACCACGCCCGCCTCGGTCGCGCCGTAGTCGACGACGCCCTGGACCTGGCCGCGAAGGTTGGACACGGCGAGGGGCAGGGTCATCCGCTCGGAGTCGTTGATGAGGATCAGCGGCGCCATGAAGTCGTTCCACGCGGCGAGGAACGCGAAGAGCGCGACAGTGATCATGCCCGGCTTCACCGCGGGCACGAGTACGCGCCAGAGCGCACCGAAGGACGAGCATCCGTCGACCAGCGCGGCCTCGTCGAGCTCCCGCGGCACCGCCTCGAAGGAGATGCGCATCAGGAAGGTGGAGAACGGCAGCTGGAACACCGTGAGCACGAGGGCCACGCCGACCAGGGAGTTCTGCAGTCCCACCTCGTTGAGCAGCACGTACAGCGGGATGAGCAACGTCGCGTACGGGACCATGAGGATGGCCAGCGTGATCAGGAACAGCACGTTCTTGCCGGGGAACCGGAACCGCGCGAACGCGTACCCGCCGAGCAGGGAGATCAGCAGGGTCAGGGCGACCGTCAGCGCGGACACGAACGCCGAGTTCGCGAGGTAGCGCCAGATACCGGCCTGGTAGTTGGTCAACGTCTCGTAGTTGCCGAACCCCCAGCCGTGCGTCTGGTTCGTGCCGGCCTGCGGCGCGACGGAGGCGACGGCCGTCCAGACGAGCGGAAACAGGAAGATCAGGGCCAACGCCCCGGTCAGTACCCAGTAGGGCGTCCGCAGTGCGACGCCGGCGAGGGTGGTACTACCCGAACTGCCTGGTGCGGCCGGGGCCGTCGTAGGCGTCGACGGCCGTTCGCTGATCGCGGTGGCGGTGGACGGGGAACCGGTGGGCATCGCGTCAGCTCTCCTCGGACCGGAAGGCGCGCATCTGCAGCGCGTTGATGATGACCAGGGCCACCAGCGCGATGATGGAGAGGGCCGCCGCCACCCCGAGGTCGTTCTGGCCCTGGAACGCCACCGAGTAGATGAGCTGAACCACGGAGATCGTGCTGTTGTCCGGGCCGCCCTTGGTGAGGATGTAGAACTGCTCGAAGGCGAGCAGGGAGCCGGTCACGCAGAGCACGGTGGTCAGCGCCAGCGTCGGACGCAGCAGCGGCAGGGTGACCTTCCAGAACGTCTGCCAACGGCTGGCGCCGTCCATCCGGGCAGCTTCGTACACGTCCGCCGAGATGCCCTGCAGGCCGACGAGCATGAGCACCATGTAGAAGCCGGCGTAGCGCCAGACGATGAGGAAGATCGTGGAGAAGAGCGCCGCGTTCGGTGAACCGAGGAAGGTGAAGCCCCAGCGCTCCATCAGGGGTGCCACCGGGCTGGCGTACGGCGAGTAGAGCACGTAGAACAGCAGTGACGCGGAGGCCAGCCCGAGCGCGCTGGGCACCAGGAACGAGGCGCGGACCAGGTTGTTCCATCGGCTCGACTCCTGCACGAGCAGGGCCAGGCCCAGCCCGAGCAGCAGCAACAGCACGGTCGCGAGCACCGTGTACTTGACGGTGAACACCACCGATGAGGTGAAGAACCGGTGGTTCACCGCCTTCACGAAGTTGTCGGGGAAGTTGATTCCCTGGTCGCCGGCCAGAAGCGGCCATCTCGACGCCGACATCCGGATCACCAGCAGCAGCGGAACAGCGAACAGCGCCGCCACGAAGACCGCGGTCGGTGTGGCGTAGAGCCAGCCGAGCAGGGCTCGACGGCTGCTGCGACGGGCGACGCGTCGAATCGCCGCACCGGATGGAGGTGCGTTGACTCTCATGGGAACCTCTCGTTCATTGGCGGGCGGGCATCTGCCGCGTGCCGGGTCGGTGTCGTGCCGCGAGGGTGTGCCGGACCGGCGGCCCGGCACACACCCACGGCGAACGTCTACTGCCCCAGCACGGCAGAGATCTCGTCGTTGTCCTTCTGGAGATTGCCGCCCTCGCCCAGCACCTGGTTGCGCACGAGGGTCAGCCACGGGCTGTTCGGCGCGTTGAACGCCTGCTGGAAGTTCAACGCGACCGGCGTGTCACCCTTGCCGGCCACCTCGTTGATGGTGACCAGCCGCGGGTCCTGGGCGGCGTACTTGTTGTTCGCCAGGTCGGAGCGCGACACCACGTCCTTGTTCTTGGCCAGGACCTCGACCTGGGCTTCCTCGGACATCATCCAGTTCAGGAAGTTCCAGGCCTGCGCGGCCTTCTTCGAGTCCTTGGAGACACCGATGCCGTCGCCACCGACGAAGGTGGAGGCGCCACCGTTCGGGCCGGGGATGCCGGCGACCCCGACATCGAACGGCGTCGAGGAGAGCAGCGTCGCCGGGTAGAACATCAGGCCCACCTTGCCCTGGGTGAACCCGGCCGTCCAGGTCGGGCCCGCCTCGTCCTTCGACGACGGGAGCACGGCACCGGACTTCCACAGGTCCCGCCAGGTGCTGTAGACCTTCTGGGCGGTGTCGTCGGCAAGCTTGGACTTGGCGCCGTCCTCGCTGAGCACCTCACCGCCGCTGGCCCAGATGGTGGGGAACCAGGTGAAGACCAGGCACCCGCCGCAGTTCAGACCGGTTGCCGTGCCGTAGACGCCATCCTTCTTCAACGCCTGGATCGCCTTGGCGGCGGCGGCGTACTCCTCCAGCGTCGCCGGGGCCTTCTCCGGGTCCAGGCCGGCGTCCTTGAACAGCTGCTTGTTCCAGAACATCATTGACAGGTCCAGCACGAAGGGCAGCACGTACGACTTGCCCTCGCGCGTGCCGGCCGCGAGGTGCCCCTTGTTGATGGAGTCCTTGAAGCCGAGGCCGTTGATGTTCGAGCTGAGGTCCTTGAACAGCCCCTGCTGCACCCAGTTCGGCACGTAGACGATGTCCGCGGCGAACAGGTCGGGAAGCCCGCCCGAGCCGGCCGCCGCACCCACCTTCGCCACGTAGTCGTCGTTCGGGACGACGGTCAGCTTGACCTTGTTCTTGTGGCTGGAGTTGTACGCCTCGACGAGGAGCTTCGCCTGCTTCTCCAGCGGTGCGCGGGTCCAGAGGGTCAGCTCACTGCCGTCGTCGGTGCCATCGGGCCCGGCCTGCACCGCCGCCGACCCCTTCGAGTCGTCCTTGCCGCACGCTGCCGCGCCGAGGGCCAGCGCCGCCACGAGGACTCCTGCCAGCGAGCGCAGGCCAACTCGCCCGCGCGAGGTTCGTCTCATATCCTTCTCCTAGGCTCATCGTTCGGTGAGATCCGCGCCGCGGTCCCGGCGAGGCTGGAAATTTCTACGTGTGGTGCGTCTGTCCGCACGGACTCCGTTGGCGTCGGAGGTCCCACGGGCCTGGTCGGGCCGGCCGGAAGGCGGGATTACGGTCGCTGGGCCAGGCGGTGGTACGTGCTGTTCCAGCGGATACGATCGGCGAACGACCGGGGGTCGGTCGCGGCGTCGATCATGAGCAGCTCGACACCGGCCATGTCGGCGAAATCGGCGAGGGCTTCCCGGCCGACCGCGGTGCTGAGCACGGTGTGGTGCGGACCCCCCGCGAGCAGCCAGCACTCGGCGGACGTGGCGAGGTCGGGATGTGGTTTCCATACCGCGCGGGCGACGGGCAGCCGCGGCAGCGGTTCGTCCGGCTCCACCAGGTCGATCTCGTTGGCGGTCAGCCGGAGCCGGCCGCCCAGATCGGCCAGGCCGACCACGAGACCGGGGCCGGGCGCGGCGGTGAAGACCAGGCGAACCGGGTCCTCGCGATCTCCGATCGACAACGGGTGGATCTGGAGGCTCGGCCGGCCGTCGGCGATGCTCGGGCAGACCTCGAGCATGTGCGCGCCCAGGATCTTCGGCTCGCCCGGCCCCCAGTGGTAGGTGTAGTCCTCCATGAAGGAGGTGCCGCCGGGCTCGTCTCCGGCCACCACCTTCAGGATGCGCAGCAGCGCCGCCGTCTTCCAGTCCCCCTCGCCGCCGAACCCGTAGCCGTCGGCCATCAGGCGCTGCACGGCGAGACCGGGGAGTTGCCGCAGACCGCCCAGGTCTTCGAAGTTCGTCGTGAAGGCGTCGAAGCCACCGGCCTCGAGGAACTGGCGGAGGCCGAGTTCGATCCGGGCGCCGTAGCGCAGGGACTCGTGCCGCTCGCCGCCGCGGCGCAGCTCGGGTGCCACGTCGTAGCGCTCCTCGTACTCGACGACGAGCTTGTCGACGTCAGCGTCGCCCGTCTCGTCGACGGCCGCGACGAGCGCGTTCACCCCGTAGGCGTTGACCGAGACGCCCAGGGTGGCCTGCGCCCCAACCTTGTCGCCTTCGGTGACGGCGACGTCGCGCATGTTGTCGCCGAAGCGGGCCATCCGCAGCGACCGAGCCGCCCGCCAGCCGGTCGCCGCGCGGGCCCACGCGCTGACCCGGTCCGCGACGCCCGGATCGCCGGCATAGCCCGCGACGGTCTTGCGGGCCACCCCCAGCCGCGACTGCACGTACCCGAACTCGCGGTCGCCGTGTGCGGCCTGGTTGAGGTTCATGAAGTCCATGTCCAGCTCGGCCCACGGCAGCGACCGGTTGGCCTGGGTGTGCAGATGCAGCAGCGGCTTGCCGAGCGCGGACAGGCCGGCGATCCAGGCCTTCGCCGGTGAGAACGTGTGCATCCAGGCGATGACGCCGACCACGGCATCGTCGGCGGTGGCGTCCAGGCAGGTGCGGCGGATCGCGTCGGCTGTGGTCAGCACGGGCTTCCACACCAGGCGAGCGTTAACGCGCAGGCCGCCGGCGAGCGCCTGGCACACCTCGCGGGACTGCGCCGCGACCTGTTCGAGGACGCTCTCGCCGTACAGTGCCTGGCTTCCCGTCAGGAACCAGATCTCTCCGGGTTCATCTACTGTCGGCACGAGTGTCACTCCGTTCCATCGGACCGGCCGGGCTGGCCGTACACGTTCTGGTAGCGCGCGTAGAGCCGGTCCACGTCGACCGGATCGATCGCTCGCGGCGTGCCGAGCTGCCGTGCGAGGTGGACGGTCCGCGCGACGTCCTCGCACATGACCGCCGCCTTCACCGCGTCGCGGGGCGTCGACCCGATCGTGAACACGCCGTGGTTGCGCATGAGCACGGCGGGCGATCGGTGCCCGGAAAGCGTCTCCACGATGCCCCGGCCGATGGAGTCATCGCCGATCATGGCGAACGGTCCGACCGGGATCTCGCCGCCGAACTCGTCGGCCATCGCGGTGAGCACACACGGGATCGGCTCGCCGCGAGCTGCCCACGCCGAGGCGTACGTCGAGTGGGTGTGGACGACACCGCCGACCTCGGGCCGGTGCCGGTAGACGTACGCGTGGGCCGCGGTGTCGCTCGACGGGTTGAGGTCACCCTCGACCAGGTTGCCGTCCAGGTCGCAGACGACGATCGAGTCCGCCGTCAGGTCGGCGTAATCCACCCCGCTCGGCTTGATGACCATCAGATCGTGACCCGGCACCCGGCCGGACACGTTGCCCGCCGTCCAGGCCACGAGGCGGTACGCAGTCAGCTGCGCATGAAGCGCCGCAACCGCCTCCCGGATCGTTCGCACCGCTTCGGTGAGCGTCGTCTCGTACGTCGTCATCGGGTCCCCGCCTCCCGCCGGATCCGGCGCAGCTCGTGCATCACGTCGTTGCCGCCGCGACCGAAGTAGTCATGCAGCGTCAGGTACTGCGCGTAGAGCGCGTCGTAGGCAGCGGCGCGCTTCTCGTCCGGCTGGTAGACCGCCACGTCGCGCCGGCCCATGGCCGCCGCCGCGTCCGGCACGCTCGGGTACGCGCCGGCGGCGACCGCGGCGTGGATCGCCGAGCCGACCGCGGGTGCGTGCACGGAGCCCACGATGCTGATCGGCAGCCTGGTCACATCGCTGTAGAGCTGCATCAGGAACCGGTTCTTGACCAAGCCCCCCGCGACGACGAGTTCGGTGACCGGCACGCGTCCCGCGCGCAGGGCGTCGACGATGGCGCGGGTGCCGAACGCGGTCGCCTCCAGCAGCGCCCGGTAGATGTCCTCGGGCCGGGTCGCCAGGGTCAGCCCGACGACGAGACCGGAGAGTTCATGGTCGACCAGGACGGAACGGTTCCCGCTGTGCCAGTCGAGCGCGACCAGGCCGTGCGCGCCGACGGGTTGCAGGGCTGCCTTCTCGGTGAGCAGGTCGTGCACCGAGATGCCTCGGGCGCGTGCCTCGTCGACGTAAGCCGGAGGGGTGTTCCGCTCGGTGAACCAGGCGAAGATGTCCCCGACGCCGCTCTGGCCGGCCTCGTAACCCCAGAGCCCCGCGACGATTCCGCCGTGGACCACCCCGCAGATGCCGGGCACCTCGGTCAGCACCTCGGCACTGACCACGTGGCAGGTCGAGGTGCCCATGATGGCGACGAGCTGGCCGGGCTCGACGGCCCCGGCCGCGGGCGCGGTCACGTGGGCGTCGACGTTGCCGGTGCAGACGGCGATTCCCGCCGGGAGACCGGTCAGCGCCGCAGCCGCGGGCGTCAGGCTGCCGGCTCGGGTGCCGAGCGCCGCGATCGGGCCGGCGAGCTTGCGGCTGACGAAGTCGGTGAAGCCCGGGTGCAGCGCCGCGAGGAAGTCCTCGGCGGGGTAGCGGCCGTCCTGGTAGATCGCCTTGTAGCCGGTCGCGCAGGCGTTGCGGACGTAGGTGCCGGTCAGCTGCCAGACGATCCAGTCGGCGGCCTCGACCCAGCGGTCGGTCCGGGCATAGACCTCGGGGTCCTCCTCGATCAGCTGGAGGCCCTTGGCGAACTCCCACTCCGAGGAGATCCGGCCGCCGTAGCGACTGATCCAGGGCTCACCGCGCTCGTGGGCCAACTGGTTGATCCGGTCGGCGTGGCGCTGGGCCGCGTGGTGCTTCCAGAGCTTGACGTACGCGTGCGGCCGGCCCGTCAGCTCGGGCAGCTCGCACAGCGGTGTGCCGTCTGCGAGGGTGGGCAGCACGGTGCAGGACGTGAAGTCGGTGCCGATGCCGATGACCTCTTCTGCGTTGATGCCGGCTGCGTTGACCGCCTCGGGCACCGCGTGGCGCAGCACGTCGAGGTAGTCCGCGGGGACCTGGAGCGCCCAGTCGGGCGGCAGCCGCTCACCGGTGGCAGCCAGGGATTCCTCCATGACGCCGTGCGCGTACTCGTGGACCGCCGACCCAACCACGGCGCCGTCGCGGACGCGGACCACCACCGCCCGGCCGGACAACGTGCCAAAGTCGACACCCACCACGTACCCGGAGGCGTGAGCGATAACGGGGCGCGGCAACATCGGGTTCCTCCAACCAGGTACGTGCGCAATCGCGGCGTAGGCGTGTGAGCGGAGTCACCCGAGATGTTAGCGTTAACTTCAGCGGCGTCAAGACTCGAAGAAGAGATTGTTTCGAGCAGGTTGCGCGCGGTCGTCGAGGGCGCCCTACCGGCGACGGTGCGACGTGCTGTTGCGAACCACGAGCTCAGGTGGGATGAGCGACGAAGCTCCGGGCTCCTCGCCCCCCTCGATCTCGCTCAACAGGATCTCGATGCTCCGCCGCCCGACATCCCGGAACGGCTGGCTGACCGTGGTCAGCGGCGGCGTCATGAACGCAGCCTCGGGGATGTCGTCAAACCCCACCACGCTGACGTCCTCCGGCACCCGCACCCCTGCCTCGTGCAGCCCCCGCAGCACACCCAGGGCCATCGAGTCGTTGGCCGCGAACACCGCGGTGGCCCGGCGATCCCGGGCCAGCTTCTGACCGGCAACGTACCCGGACTTGGCGCTCCAGTCGCCGACGAGCTCTCGCGGCACCGTTCGCCCATTCTCCTCAAGCGCGGCCAACCAGCCGTCGACACGCCCGTTCGCCTCGCTCCAGTCCGACGGCCCCCGCACGTGGTGAACGGTCTCATGGCCCAGGGACAGCAGGTGCTCGGTGAGCATGCGGGCACCCAGGACCTGGTCGACCGAGACACTGGTGACGTTCGGCAACGCGTTCTCGACCGCCACGACCGGAACGTCGGTCGGCAACGCGCGGACGAACGCCATCGCCTCGGCAGCCTGCGGAGCGATCAGGACGAGCCCGTCCACCGACTGGCCCACGAGACGTTGGACGGCCTGGGTCGCCGCCTCAGCAGTGGGCCGGCGCAGGCTCGCCACGCTCACCGCGTATCCCGCGTCCTCGGCGGCGTGCTCGATGCCGTTGAGCATCGAAGCCGGACCATAGAGCGTGGTGTCGAAGCAGACGACGCCGAGCGTCTGCGAACGCCGGGTGACCAGGCTCCGCGCGGCGCTGTTGCGTCGGTAGCCGAGCTGCTCGATGGCCAGCAGGACCCGCTCGCGGGTCTTCGGGCGCACCGACTCGGGCTCGTTGAGGACGCGGGACACGGTCATGTGCGACACGCCTGCCAGGCGCGCGACGTCCCCCATGACCGGCAGCCGGCGGCCCCTTGGCGCATTCACTTCCGATGGTTCCTTCACCATTTGAGGCTCATCATCCTCGATTTCGGAGCGGCGCCAGGGCAGCATTCCAGCGGGTGGCCAGCTCGATCGGACGCAGCGGTCAACTTGACCAACGAGTCGTCGACCCCCACCACGCCCGGCAGGACCTCATCAGGCAGCCGGACCTCGCCCGGCCCGTGCAGCCTGGCCACCTTCATGGTCGAGTCGGCCATGGAACCCCTCCCCGACGCGGGACGTTAACGGTAACATTTTGGCGGAGGACCGGAATGTTGCCTCGTTCGGTGACACTCCGCAACCCCGCTCCGGTGCCCGCACGGCGGCGTCGCGCCCCGACCCCGTCCGTGCGCCTCAGCCGAAGGGCACGGTCGACTCGCGCAGCACGACGCGGCCGGGGAATTCCTCCGAGCTGGCCATGGCGACGCCGTCGATGGCCGCGAAGAGCCGCTGGCCGGCGATCGCACCGAGGCGTTGGAGGTTCATGTCGATGCTGGTCAGGCGCGGGCGGGAGTGCGCGGCGACGGCTTCCCAGTTGTCAAAGCCGATCACCGAGGTGCTGCCCGGCACGTCGCGACCGAGGTCGCGCAGGGTGTCCAGGACGCCACGCGCGATCTGATCGCTGCCGCAGAAGATCGCGTCGACCTCGGGGTGCTGCCCGACGACCAGGCGTGCCGCGGCGCGCCCCCAGGACTCGTCCCACGACCCGAAGTACGGCCGGTCGCCGACCAGGGCCAGGCCGGCGGCGGCGAGCGCCGCGACGGCACCCTCGGCACGGTCCCGGGCCGCCTGGAAGCTGGCTTCACCCGTGATGTGGGCGATGTTGCGCCGGCCGCAGGACAGCAGGTGGTCGACGGCGAGCCGCCCACCACCCACGTTGTCGACGGTGATCGAGATGTCGTCCGGGTTCGCGGAGGGGGCGTAGACGTAGACGACCGGGACCGGGATGGTGCCGGTCAGCGGGGAGCGGGGATCGGTGCGGGATCCCACCACGATCAGGCCGTCCACGCGCCGGGACAGCAGCGCCCGGACGTGGTGCATCTCCCGGATCGCGTCGCCGCGCGCGTCACACAGGAAGACCGAGACCTGCCCCGCGCCGAAGGCGTCCTCCGCTCCCATCAGGATGGGAATCGAGAAGCGCCCCTCCAGGTCGCTGGTCAGCAGTCCGACGGTGCCGGTCCGACCACTGAGCAGCCCGCGGGCGAGGGCGTTCGGCGCGAAGGACAGCACCTGCGCGGCCTCCAGCACGCGCGCCCTCGTGGCCGCCTTCACCTCGCCTCGCCCGTTGATCGCCTTGGACGCGGTGGCGACCGACACCCCGGCGAGCTTGGCGACATCGGTCAGCGTCGGCGCGCGGTTGGCGAGGGCCTCGCGCTCAGGGTTCATCCGACGCTCCCCTCCGCGCGATCGACACCTGCACGCCGCACCATGACGGACCGCCGAAGGTGCCTTGACGGCCACTCCGGGCGGCAGTACATTTCTTAAACCTTTTCGCCAATGTTTCGGCACGAGCGCAGCCCAGCGACCTCCGCCGGCCGTCGGTCGCGCTGAACATTACACCGAAAAGTCAGCCACCCACGCGCCAAGGAAGCGACCGCGACCCGCGTCCCGACGCGCTACTCGCGACGTCGACGCGCTGGCCTGCCGGTACTTACCAGCTCCAGGGAGACCATTTGAAGATCCATAACTCCGCCGGCGCGGCCTCGAATGTTAGCGCTAACAGCGGTCGCCTCCCTTGATCGTGGGCCAGGAGCCGGCCTGACAGGCCCCTCCGAAATCCTTTGCGATCCGGGCCGCCGACGAACCGGCGGGTGCGGCTCCTGACGCCACGATTCGACCGGTCGGGCCGGCGGCCCTTTGCCCCATCGGCGCCGACACCGCTCCCCCACACCAACAGTGAGGAGATCCGAACCGTGAACACCACGCTGGGGCGCGGTGCCGCGCCACCAACCCGCCGGCCGTTGCGGCGGTTCCGTCAGGCGGCCGCCGCGGTGGCGCTCGCCGGGCTCGTCGCCGGCGGCCTGGTCGGGGTCGCCGCACCCGCCTACGCCGCCGACTCGTACACCTTCACCAACACCCGCAACCCCATCCTCGGCGACGGCAGCTACTACTCTGCCGACCCGGCGCCGGTCGTCGTGCCGGCGGGCGCCCCCGGCAACGACAGCGGCCGGGACCAGCTCTACATCTACACCGGCCGCGATCAGGCCGGACCGTCCACCAACGACTTCATCATGAACGAGTGGGGCGCGTTCCGGACCACCGACGTCGCGTCGGGGCAGTGGACCCACTACCCGTCGCTGATGCGCCCGGAGACGGTCTTCGCCTGGGCGACGCCAGGACGCGCGTACGCGGGCCAGATGATCCAGGGCGTGGACGGCCGCTACTACTGGTACGTTCCGGTCTCCGAGCGGAACAGCACGGCGTCGGACAAGTTCGCCATCGGGTTGGCCGTCTCCGCCACGCCGACCGGGCCGTGGAGCGACTACGTGGGCGGACCGCTGATCTCCCAGCGGGTGCCCACGACGAACACCATCCAGAACATCGACCCGACGATCCTCATCGACGGCGAAGCCCCCAACCAGCGGGTGTACGTCTACTGGGGCACGTTCAGCCAGCTGCGGATGCTCGAGCTCCAGCAGGACATGAAGACGCCGGTCGGCACCCAGCGCTCCATCACCGGCCTGACCGGCTACTTCGAGGCACCCTGGATCTTCAAGCGCAACGGCACCTACTACCTGGCGTACGCCGGGAACAACGCCGGCCCGACCTCGTCGTGCACGCCGGCGAACTACCACGCCTGCATCGCCTACGCGACGGCGTCGTCGCCCACCGGACCGTGGACCTACCGGGGCACGGTGCTCCCGCCGGTGTCATCGACCACGAGCCACCCGGGAATCCTGGAGTTCAACGGCCAGTGGTACATCGCGTACCACACCGCCGACGCCGTGGGCGGCGGGCACTTCCGCCGTTCCGTGGCGCTGGACCGGGTCGAGTGGGACGACACCCAGACCCCGCCGCGGATGAAGCCGGTCACGCCGACTCCGGTCAAGGGACGCGACCTCACGCCCCGAGCGAACATCGCCCAGGAGGCGAAGGTGACCGTCTCCAACGAGCCGGTGCCCACGCAGTACTGGGTGAAGGCACTCAACGACGAGATCGTCCGGTCGAACCCCCTGCCCCCGGACATGTGGGGGACCTGGACCGGTAACAACCCGCCCCAGCAGTGGGTGCAGTACACGTGGAACCAGCCGATGCGGATCTCCGGTTCGCAGATCGACTTCTGGAACGACCAGCCGCAGGGCACCGGCGTCGGCGTCGCCGCGCCTGCCCGCTGGCGTATCCAGTACTGGAACCTCGCCACCGGCCAATGGACGGACGTGCCGAACCCGAGCGGTTACCCGACCGGCACGCAGGGCTTCCAGAACACCACGTTCGACCCGGTGACCACCACCCAGGTCCGCGCGCTGTTCGACGCGTCGACCAACGGCAGCACCTACTCGGCGGTGGCGGTCGAGGAGTGGAAGATCCTCGCCGCGCAGCCGGCATCCGTCACCGCGCCGTCCATGACGGTCGAAGTGGGTGAGGTCGAGCTGCCCGACACCCTCCCCGTGGCGTTCGGCGACGAAACGCTGCAGATTCCGGTCTTCTGGGACCTGCTCACGCCGGAGCAGGTCGCCGAACCGGGCACGGTCACGATCCAGGGCAGCGTGCTCGGCTACGCCGGCGGCCGGGTCGCCGCGCAGGTCAACGTCATTTCACCCGACGACACCGAGGGCGACGTGACCCCGCCGACCGTGACCCTCAAGCCCAGCGGCAGCGCCGGCGCCGCCGGCTGGTTCCGGTCCGCCGTGCGGGTGCGCGTCGCCGGTGTCGACGACCGCGGCGGCCGGCTCACCATCGAGTCGCGGGTGAACGCCGGCCAGCCGGTGGTCGCCACCGACGTACGACACGTGGACGTCAACGTCTCCGGGGACGGGCAGCACACCGTCACGGCGACCGCCACCGACCGGGCGGGCAACGCATCGGCACCCGCGAGCCTCGCCGTACGCATCGACGCGACCGCACCGGTCAGCGCCGCCACCGTGGACGGCACCACCCGAGCGGTCACGGTGACCGCGAGGGACACGACCTCCGGAGTCGCCCGCATCGAGTACGCCATCGACACCGGGGCGTGGACCACCTACAGCGACGCGATCGCGGCGCCCGACGCGAACAAGCACACCGTGTCGTTCCGCGCGATCGACCTGGCCGGGAACCTGGAGACCGCCAAGACGGTCACCATCCCGGCGGACCTGTACGGGCCGCTCACCGGCAACATCGGACCGATCGCGACCCCGTCCGCCTCCTACACCGCGGGCTGGAACAGCCTCACCGCGCTCAACGACAACGCCGATCCGCCCAGCCCGAGCCAGGCGCAGATCTGGGGCACCTGGTCCGGCACCCGCCCGGCGACCCAGTGGGTCCAGTACGACTGGTCCCGCCCGGTACGGCTCGTCGGCACGGAGCTGAAGTTCTGGCGGGACTCCAACCGCGGCGCCGGCGACGGGGTGGCCCAGCCCGACGGGTGGGTGCTGCAGTACTGGGACGCGGCGGCCTCCGCCTGGCGCGACGTGACCGGCGCTTCCGCCTATGGCACCAGCACCACCGCGTTCAACACCGTCACCTTCGACCCCGTCACCACACCCCGGGTACGGGCCACGGTCCAGGCCAACGGCAACGGCACCACCTACTCCGCGGTGGCGATCACGGAGTGGCGAGTCTTCGCCGACGACCCGGGGGTCGCGGCCCAGTTGCTGAAGGCGGCGCAGGACGCGGTCGCCGCCGCCGAGGCCAACCCCTCGGCAGAGACGATCACGGCCGCCGAGACGGCCATCGCCAAGGTCACCGACGCCACCCACGTCACCGCGCTGAACCAACGACTGACCATCGTGAAACACCTCGTCCACGCCCACGACCTGCTCAACCGCATCGCCGCAACCGAACTCACCACCCCCGCACAACTCGACGCCGCCGTCACCGACCTCACCGACGCCACCACGACCCTGGAACAGATACCCACCGACCGGCAAGGCGACCTGCCACACCAACTCGCCACAGCGAAACGCCGCATCGCCGACGCCCTCGCCGACTTCTTCGCCAAACCCGTCCAAGGCAAACCGGAACCCATCAAACGACCCTGGCTCGACCTGGTCATCTCCGACACCTACGACCAGTCCGGCACCACCGACCTGCACGACCGCGTGATGTCGATCGTGCGCAGCCACACCACCGGCCAGCAGGCCACCATCGCCATCAACGAATTCCTCGCCACCCGCTAAACGGAAAACACTCCCCCTCGACTCGGGGCGGCGCCGGACCCACCGGCGCCGCCCGGAACCTCAGCGCGGGCGAGTTCGCCAGGAACCCGGCCCGGGGCGGACACGTCATAGGCCCTATGACGGGTAGCAGCGTCCCCCATCGAACGGCCGCCACCGGCGTCCTCCGAGGCATGGCTCAAGCCCGGGCCATGCGAGTGATGCTGGTCGTCAGCCTGTCCCTGGTCGCCGGCTGTACGGCGGAACCGGCCGCCGCGCCACCACGTGACCGGGCAGTGCCGGCCGGCGGTTTCCGGCTCGTTGCCTTCGACTCCTGCGCGGAGGCGCTGCGGCAGCTCAAGACGGCTGCCAAGGCGTACGTCGGGCCCTGGGGGTTCGGCCCGAACGGGGACCTGCGGGCCGCGGACGGTGCGGAACAGGCCGGGGCGCCCGCCGCAGCGAAGCAGGCGAACCCGGCGCCCGGGGCTGGCGCCCCCGGCTACTCGGGCACCAACACCCACGAGGCCGGAGTTGACGAGCCGGACCTGGTCAAGACCGACGGCAAGCGGATCGTCACCGTCAACCGGGGCAAGCTGTACGTGATCGATCCGGCCGCCCGCCGGCTGACCGGCGAACTGGAGCTGGTGCCCGGCGCCGACGGGTTCGGTGGCACGGAGGACAGTCTGCTGCTCCAGGGCGACCGGGCGCTGGTACTGCTCCGCGAGGGGTGGGCCGGGACGGCGAAACCCGCCGCCGCTGCGGACGGGCGTCCCGTCCCGACGTCGGAGGACCTCGTCGGCCCACGGCTGATCATGGTTGACCTCTCCGGAGCGCCGAAGATCATCGGCGAATACCGGATCGACGGGAGCCTGGTGGACGCCCGCCAGGTGGGCACGACGGTTCGTGTCGTGGTCCGCTCCGCGCCTCGGCTGGCCTTCCCGTACCGCGAAAAGGTCACCGACGCGCAGCGCACCGCCGCCAACCGGGAGATCATCGACAGCGCCACCGCCGACGACTGGCTGCCCCGGTACGAGATCACCGCCGGCGGGCGGACCAGCACCGGGCGGGTCGGCTGCGACCGGGTGAGCCGGCCGGCCAGCTACTCCGGCACATCGCTGGTGACCGTGCTCAGCTTCGACCTGGGTGCGGCCACGCTCGGCGCCGGCGACCCGGTCACCGTGCTGGCCGATGGCGACACCGTCTACAGCAACGGGCAGCGGCTGTACGTCGCCAACGATCAGCGCTGGCGCGTGCTGCCGATGCTGACCAGGCGGAACACCGCCCCCGATCCGAAGGACGAGACCACCGAGATCTACCAGTTCGACACCTCGGGCGAGGGCACCCCGCGGTACCTCGCCGCCGCGACCGTGCCGGGCTGGCTGATCAACCAGTACGCCATGTCGGAGTGGGACGGGCACCTGCGGGTGGCCACCACCAGCGGCCGCACCTGGGGCAGCAAGCCCGACTCGACCTCCAGCGTGTACGTCCTGGGCGCCGACGGCACGACGTTGACCCAGGTCGGCAAGGTCACCGGACTGGGCAAGGGCGAGCGGATCCACGCGGTGAGGTTCGTCGGCGGCGCCGGGTACGTCGTCACCTTCCGGCAGACCGACCCGCTCTACACCGTCGACCTGCGGGATCCGGCAGCGCCGAAGGTGAGCGGTGAACTGAAGATCAACGGGTATTCGGCGTACCTGCACCCGGCCGGCGAAGGGCAGCTCCTCGGCGTCGGGCAGGAGGCGACGGACCAGGGCCGGGTCCAGGGCACCCAGCTGTCACTCTTCGACGTCTCCGATCCGGCCAAGCCGACCCGAACCGCTCAGTACCACGTCAAGCAGGGGAACTCCGAGGCGGAGTTCGATCCGCACGCGTTCCTCTACTGGCCGCCCGAACGCCTGGTCGTGGTCCCACTGACCGTCTACGGAGGCGCCGGGAGGCCGGGTCCGCCGACCAACGTGGCGCTGGCGCTGCGGGTCGGCGACGGAGGGTTCACCGAGGTCGGCACGGTCGACCACCCGCTGGACACCGGGCGCCCCGAGGATCTGATGCCGATCCGCCGGTCACTGATGGTCGACGGGGTGCTCTGGACCGTCTCCGACGCCGGCCTCAAGGCCACCGACATCTCCACGATGAAGACCCTCGGCTGGCTGCGGACGGCCTGACGGTCGCCGCGGCCCACGCGCTACCTCATCCGAAGCTCCGCACTGCTTCAGCCGTGGGTACGACCCGTGGCCAGCAGCATGCTCAGGTAGCCGTCCCGCAGCGGCGGCGTGGGCGGCACCTCGTGGACGTTCAGGTCGTACGCGCCGGCGGCGATGCTCGCCACCACGTCGACGCGCTGCAGTTCCACGGCCGGGAACCAGCGTTGGCCGACGTGGTAGCCGCGGGAGCCGAGCATGAACGCCACGGCGAACGGCGAGCCGGGCTGCAGGGCACTGAGAAACCGGCCCACGGCGTGCTGGAATTCCGCGCGGTCGGCCGATATCGAGCAGGCCACGAAGAACATGGTGCCCGCGTCCCAGGTGCGCCTCGGCAGGTCGAAGACGCTCGTTTGCCGTACCCGGCCCACCTGCGCCAGCCGGCCCCGCGGGTCGGCCAGCGCCGAATACGCCGGGTGCTCCGCGCAGACCTGCCAGTACGGATCCCACAGCTCGTCGTAACCGTCGATCTGCGTGCGCAGCCAGCCCACGTTCGACGCCGACCATTCACACAGGTCCATGGCCCGCGCGAACGGCAGGAGCGACAGCGCCGGGTAGAGATTGGCCCCAGACCCCACATCGACGCAGCGCACGTCGGAGAGTCCCGCATCGGCAAAGAAATCTCTGGTACGGCAGAGAATTTCGCGGTCATCGGCGCGCAGCGCCGAGTAGTTGTGCCGAAGATAGGCGTGGGAATCGAAGTTGTCCCACTCGACGTCGGAATTGGCCGGCCGCTCGGACTGGGTTGGTGGCGGTGGGGTTGACGACGCGCCGCAGCCGCTGCCAGCTGCCGGCGTCAACGCCATGGATATGCCTCCATCGGTGTCGGCGGATCACTTTGGTCGTCGCCCCGGCGCGCTCAGCCCACCGCCCATTGTGTATCGAAGGTGGTACCGACTGGCAAGTGGACGGAGGGCATCAACCACCGGGGAATGACAGCCGACTAGGAATCCGATTGTCGATCGGCGGGAGTCGGTCAGATTGCCGACAGCGCGAGCACGGCCGCGATGGCGACAGCGCCGATCCAACCCTGCTCCCCCGGTCCCGGCTCGCACGGGCCGCCGCCGGCCGGTCGTGCCGGTGCTTGTCCGGCAGGTCGTCCGACATTCCAGGCCCTCGCCTGGCCGACCGGCGGCGAGCACGCGGTCGGCGGCTATGAGCGGACGCCGTCAGAGGCCGAACATTGGGCGGCAAGCTGCCATGCCGTCAACTCTTACATCGGGCCGTTCCTGCTGAAGCCACCGCTGTCTGGTGAGCCGTAGGCGGTCCGACACGACGGCCTCGCCGTCGCGGGGGTCTACCGAGATGCCGTCGGCCTCGTAGCCGAGCTTGCGGGACACTCTTTGTGAGGCGTGGTTGTCCTGGAACACCTCGGTCAGCGCCGCACGTGCGTCGAGGTGATCGAAGGCCAGCGTGAGCAGACCGATCCGAGCTTCGGTGCCGTGACCCTTGCCGTGGTGTTCGATCCCCAGCCATGAGGAGGTGGTGACCTCGCGAACAACGACGAAATCGCGTGCTCGAAGGGTGACCACGCCGAGCGGGTTCCCGTCGTGGAAGACGGCGAGCCCGAGGCGCCACGCTGCCACGCTCCACCCGGCGAGCTGGTCCCAGTGTCCCTGCAGCACGAACCGCGCCCGATCCTCGGGGCTGCCGTCGGTCCACGGGGTCAGGAAGGGACGCTCGTCGGCCCGGTGCACGCCGTTGGCTGCCAGCCGAGCGAGTGCCGCGAGTTCCTCCTCGTGGGGCAGGCGGAGTTCGAGTCGTGGCGTGTAGATGATCAGGCCGTACTGGGGCCACAGGTCGGCAAGCACGGGCCCGATCATGACGACTGGGCCGGTGCCACGCTACCGAGTATCCGTAGGCCAGTGGGCGATCCTCCGGGACCACGGTGCCGGCGTAAGGGGCCGGTGTTGATTCCGAAGCTACGCTTCGCGGGTGACTACTGAGGGAACCCGCCGTCCGGTTTCGGAGTCCCTCCCCAGAGCCCGCAGTGGACCGAGGCGGGTTGGGTGGTCGGCGCTCGCGGTGTTCCTCGTCGCGTTCGCAATCTTCGAGAGCCTCAAGTACGGTTTGGCGACCATGGCCGCTGCCCTGGCGTTCTTCGCGCTGCCCGACCTGGCGCGGCTCGCCGGCCTTCGTGCGCCCGGGCTGCTCTACCAAGCCGTGCACCGGGTGTGGATTCCGCTCGTGGTGCTGGTCGTCTACAGCTTCGGGCCGATCGTGTGGCCACCGCTCTTCACCGCCGCTCTCGGTTGGCTCGCTCGCATCGCCGTCAATCGGGTGGTCTCGCACACCCCACTGGCCATCGATAATCCTCGGTAGTTGCCCTGCACTGGGCACCACCGCGGCAATCCGCCGGCCAGGCAGCCGGGTTGATCGACTGGCGTCGCGCACAATGCTTGCCATGGTGTGGGGGCATGATCGCGTGCGATGGGTGGCGGCGGGACCGGCGATCGGGATGGCGTTGGGTGCCGTCGACTCGGTGGTGAATCATGTGCCGATCTGGCTAGGCGAAGTCGGCACTGCGCGCGCCGATCGTAGTGGCTGGTCGCAGATCGCGGAGTTCGCGAGTCTGGTTCTCGACGCCGGATGGGCGTGGGCCGCGACGGCGGTGCTGGCGGGCTGGCTGGTGAGCGGGCACACCCGACCCGTTGCGGGGTTGCTGCGCGGGGCGGTAGCCGGGGGCCTCGCGTTGGCGTTCGCCACCACCGCTTACTACGGCATGGACGTGCTCTTCGACGGCGGCCCTTGGTGGGGCATGGCGACCCGGTACTGGCTGATCGGCAGCGTGGTGCTCGGCCCTGCGCTCGGGGTTGCCGGCGCGTTGATCCGGCGACCCGGTCCGGCCGGGGCACTCGCCGCCCTGCTGGCGCCGGCCGGCGCCGCTCTGCAGATGGTGATACTGCCTCCGCCGCCGGAGAGCTTGATGGCTCAGCCGGTGCGGCTGACCGTTTGGGCATCGGCGGCAGTAGCCACTGTGTTGATCATCCGGGCGAAGGGCCGTTGCGGGTTTCTGGCGCCGTCGGTCAGGCCGCGCTGAGGCGGGTCTACCCGAGTTCAGATCGTCGACCCGGTTCGCCGCGGTGAACAGCCAGTGGACTCAGCGGCGGCTCACCTCGAGCTCGAGCAGGCCCTGGGTCTGCACGACCGACACCGACAGAGTCTTGTAGCCGACATCGTCGAAGAGCACGGTCATGCGGTCCTTCTCGTACCCGAGCACCACGCCGGGTCCCCACTTGGCGTGCCGCACCGTGCTGTGCAGCGGGTACGGGCCGTCGTCCGGGATCACCTCTGACGTGCCGCCGGCACAGTTGTCGCAGTGTCCGCAGGGCAGGCTCAACTGCTCCCCGAAATAGCCCAGCAGCGATTGCATCCGGCAGCCGGGAATCTCCGCGAAGCGGCGCATCATGTCGGTGCGGGAACGCTGCCCGGCCTGATAGCGGGCGTATTCGGCCAGCGCCTGCCGCGCCGCCTCATCGGGCAGGGGTGCGTACCGAGGGACGGTGAGCTGTCCCCTGGGGCCGGTAGCCACCGCGCCGACCTGCTCCAGCAGACTGAGGTGGCTGGCGAGCTTGCGGGTGCCCAGGTCGGTTGCCGCCGCCAGCGCGGTGCGCGTCATCGGGCCGCCGTGCAGCGCTGCTGCGACCGCTCGTAGCTCGTGCCGGTCGGGTGCGCCGCCGGTGAAGAAGCGCTGCAGGGCGACGTCCTCAGGCCGGTAGAGCAGCAGCGCGCGGGCTGGCTCGCCGTCACGCCCTGCCCGGCCGATCTCCTGCAGGTAGCTGTCGGGTGAGTCGGGCAGCGCCACGTGTGCCACCCAACGGATGTTCTGCTTGTCGATGCCCATACCGAACGCCGAGGTGGCGACCATGATCGGCACCCGGTCGGCGAGGAAGTCCTCGTGGCGGCGGTGACGCGCTCCCGCCGCCATGCCCCCGTGGTACGCCTCGGCGGGGAAACCCGCGTCGGAGAGCCGCTCGGCGAGTTCCTCGGCGGCACGCCGGGTCGGCACATACACGATGCCCGGCGGGTCGGCCTCCTTGAGGAAGGCGAGAAGCCTGCGCCAGCGGTAGTCCTCGCTGGGGCAGTGCGTGGCGGTCACGAAAAGGTTCGGCCGATCCAGCCCACCCAGAATGAGTCGCGGCTTGCGCATGCCGAGGCGCGCGGTGATGTCGTCGCGTACCGGCGGCGACGCGGTGGCGGTCAACGCCACCACCGGCGGTCGCCCCAGCTCGCGGATCAGGTGGCCGATGCTCAGGTAGTCGGGGCGGAAGTCGTGCCCCCACGACGAGATGCAGTGCGCCTCGTCCACCGCCACCAGTGCCGGACGCAGGGCGCGGACCTCGGCCAGCCGCTCCGGCGAGCTGAGCTGCTCCGGTGTGATGAACAGGAAGGTCGCGGCACCCGAGCGCAGCTCCGCCAGGGCGGCGGCCTGTTTGCCGGGGCTCTCCGCGGAGCTGATCCGAACCGCGCGCAATGCCGGATCGTCGCGCTCGTTGAGGTTGCCGATCTGGTCCTGTTGCAGCGCCAGCAGCGGTGAGATCACCACGGTGGGACCGCGCAGCAGCGTCGCCGGAACCTGGTAGATGGCCGACTTTCCGCCGCCGGTGGGCAGGACGACGAGCGCGTCGCGGCCCGCCAGCAGCGCCCGCATCGCGCGTAGCTGCGCCGGGCGTAGCTTCTGCCAGCCGAAGTGCCTGCGGGCGGCGCGGCGTAGCCGCAGGGCGCGAAACATGAACATCATTGCCGGGCATGTTAGGTCGTCGATCCGCTGCGGCTGGTGGCGGGTGCATGTCCGGCTACCCCACCGCGGCGCAGGTTTGTAGGTATCCTTCCTTGACTGACCGTGGGGCTGTAGCTAAGTTTCGATGAACTGAGCTGCTTGGAGGCACCCTATGGAGCGCAGGACCTTCCTCACCGGAGCCGGGGCGGTCGCCGGTGGCGCCCTCGCCGGGACCTTGGCCAGCGCACCCGGCAGCGCCGACCCGGGGATCCGCCGGATCGAGACGGGCCTGGACGTGCTGGTGCGCTCCGCCTTCGCGGAGCTGCGCGGGCAGCAGGTGGGAGTGATCTCCAACCCGACGGGCGTCGACTCCGCCTACCGTCACCTGGTCGACCTGATGCACGGCTCGGGCCAGGTCGACGTGGTCGCGGCGTTCGGCCCGGAGCACGGCTTCCGGGGCTCGGCCCAGGCAGGCGGCAGTGAGGGCACCGGCACCGACGCGCGGACCGGCATCACCGTCTATGACGCGTACGGCGCCTCGCAGGCCAAGTGGGAGGCCATGTTCACCCAGTCCGGGATGGACACCGTGGTGTTCGACATCCAGGATGTCGGCGCGCGTTTCTACACCTACATCTGGACCATGTACACCTCCATGCTCGCCGCGGCTCGCGTCGGCAAGCGGTACGTCGTGCTCGACCGGCCCAACCCGATCGGCGGCCGGGCGTACGGCCCGATGATGACCCCCAGCTACACCTCCGGTGTGGGGCTGAAGGAAATCGTCCAGCAGCACGGCATGACCGTCGGCGAACTGGCACGCTTCTTCAACGCCGAGTTCCTGCCCGCCGAGGTGGGACGGCAGGTCGACCTGCACGTGGTGCAGTGCCGGCACTGGAAGCGGAGCATGCTGGCGGCCGACACCGACCTGCCCTGGGTCATGCCCAGCCCCAACATGCCCACCACGGACACGGCGCTCGTCTACCCGGGCACCTGCCTCTTCGAGGGCGTCGCGTCGATCACCGAAGGTCGCGGCACCTGCCGGCCGTTCGAGCTGATCGGCGGGCTCGCCACCGACTTCGACTACCACTGGAGTGACCGCCTCAACGCCCGTGACCTGCCCGGAGTCGAGTTCCGGGAGGCGTACTTCTCGCCGACGGCGGCCGGCCAGAAGCCGGCGCTGCTCAACAAGCTCTGCGCCGGCGTCGAGGTGAAGGTCGTGAACCGCGGCGCCTACGACCCGATCCGCACCGGGGTGGCACTGCTGGTCGAGGCGCGGAAGTATCCGGCCTTCGCCTGGCGGCAGGACGCCTGGGACGCACAACGGCCGTACTGGATAGACAAGCTCACCGGATCACCCCGGCTGCGCACCATGATCGACGCGGGCGCCGACGTGGACGACGTGGTGGGCGCATGGGCCGACGAACTGGCCGCCTTCGACCGGCAGCGCCGGCCCTACCTGCTCTACTGATCGAGCCGGTCACGGTCATCGCCCCGATTGATCGACGGGAGACAGGTCTCCACCCGGCAGCAGGGCAATCGTCATGGATGTCGCGCGCACCTGGCGCAACCGCTGGCGGGCGCGGGTGGCGCGGGGTCGGCGAGATCGCCGCCAACCCCGCGCTTCCAGATCCTCAGCCGTACAGTGACTGCCAGAAGTCGTAGTGGTGGGCGGCTTTGGCGTCGATGGGCCGGACGGCATCCGGGCTCAGGGACAGCACATGCCGCCCGTCATACCGGGACCAGATCGGTGCGCCCGGAGCCGTCGGGTCGCCGGTGTACGCGAATCGCGTCCAGTAGGCGATCATCTGCTCGCCCAGCGCCTGCTGGGCGCCAGACAGCGGCTGGGCGTAGCCGACGGTGAACAGGTACGGCAGTTCCGCGGTGTGAAAGGCACCGAGCGGAAAGCTGGGCGGGTTCGCCCCGACGAAGAACGGCGGGTGCCCGTCGCCGAACTCGTACACGTATGTCGGGGTATGGCGGGCCAATGCGGCAGCGGTGTCCAGGGTGGACCGGACCCAGACGGCATCGGTGAGCGCGGCGCCCAGAGCTTCGCTCGGTGACGGGTACCTGCCGCTCGGATAGCGGGCCGCGACCTTTCCCGCGTTGCGGTGCCACTCCTGGCGGAGCTGGTCGAGGTACTGGGTGTTGGTCAGCGGGCACTCCTGCGGCCGGCCGGGCAGGGTCGGCACCCCCGGGCCGCAGTTCGCCCCGGACACCTCCAGGCCCCACACGCGTAGCCGCTCCTCGTCCCGGTTGTAGCCGTGGATCACGGGCACCCGGTGGAACCGGCCCGTGGCCAGCGCCTCGGCCGGGTCGGTCGGCAGGATCGGGCCGCCCAGCACGGGTCCGAGGTCGGGTCGCGACGCCGCCGCCGTCAGGAGCTCGTCGACCGGCTTTGCCCGCAGGCACGCCGCGGCGGTGGCCACGTCTGAGCAGCCGAGCGACCTTGCCAGAGCCAGCCCTTCCTGCTGCGCCACCGCCCGCGGTCGCGGCGATGACGTGGTGGCCGGGGTCCACCCTGCGGTGCACGGCCCGCTCTGCATGATCACCTTGTCGAACAGTCCCGCCGACGCCGGTGAGGCCAGGTGCGCGCAGCTGCTGAAGCTGCCAGCGGACTGCCCGAACAGGGTCACGTTGCGCGGGTCGCCACCGAAGGCCGCGGCGTTGTGGCGCACCCAGCGAAGGGCGGCCTGCTGGTCCTCCAGGCCGAAGTTGCCCGACCTGGCCGCGCCGGCGTCGAAGGCCTGATGGGCGAGGAAACCGAGTGCGCCGAGCCGGTAGTTGACGGTCACGACGACGACATCGCCGCGGGTCGCCAGAGCGGTGGGGGTGTAGATGTCGCCTGCTCCGTAGGTGAGGCTGCCGCCGTGCAGCCACACCATCACCGGCCGCAGCCGGGCGCCACCGCCACGTGGTGTGGTCACGTTCAGGAACAGGCAGTCCGCTGCGGTGCTCGGCCGGCCCATCGGTATGCCGGCGGGCTGGGCGCAGGCGTTGCCCGGCTTCGTGGCGTCGCGCACCTCCGTCCACGGCGTGGGCGGCTGCGGTGAGGCCCAGCGCAGCTCGCCGACCGGCGCCGCCGCGTACGGAATCCCCTGGAAAGACCGGTACCCGCCGGTGACCATGCCCCTGATCGGGCCGCTGTCTGTCACGACGACGGCGGAGGTGCCGCCGCCCGTCGTGGGGTCCGCGGTCGAGGGCGGCGCGAGCGCGACGGCAGCGACGGCCAGGGCGCTGAGGGCGGCGACCGCGATCAGCGCGCCCCGCGCCAGCCGCGATGACCGATGTCGCACCCGAACCGGCTCAGGCGAGTGGATCATGTTCGTCATACCGTCGATCCAACCCAGCGCCGGCCGGCCCGTCAGGAGTGTCAGCACCTCGGCATTGGTGGTGCCAGCGCCACTGGCCCGTGCGTGGCGCCGCTCCGGCGACTGACCCCGACCACGTCCGGTGGCGGGTAGATCACAGTACGTCGGGCCCATCGCAGCCGGACCTGACCCACCCTCCACAATGGGTCGCCGGCATCAACCGAGCAGAAGGAGTAGGACGTTCATGCGATCGGCACCCGCGGCGAGGATCATCCGATGGCGCTACCTCACCGCCGTGCTCGCGGCCGCGACAGCTGTTGTAACGGCGGCGCCTGCCCAGGCCGACGGTCGCAGGTACGTGTCGGCGGCCTCGGTGGAGGCGCTGCGCGGCGACCTGTCCACGGCCAACCCCACGGTGCGCACCACCTACCCCGGGGATCCGTTGCTCGCCGCCGACTACGTCAAACCGATGGGCCCACTCGGCCACTACGGGCTGATCGGCCCCTGGGGACCACTCGGAGTCGCCGGCCCGGTCGGCAACACGGTCTGGGACCCCTCGACCTGGATCACCGGAACGTGCTGGGACGACTGGGCCGGCATGCTCGCCTGGCGCAAGGGCCCCATGAGCGACTGGGGACCGCTCGGCCCCGACGGCCCGCTGTCCCCGCACGCGTACGAGGAAGCCCTGCCCGCCCTCGGCGACTTCAGCAAGCAACTCCAGGCCGGCGGCGTCTGGGGCGTGCTGGGCCCCGTGGGACCTCTGGGTGCTCTCGGCCCGCTGGGCCCACTCGGTCCGACCGGCGCGCACGGCCTCGGCCGGACCTCCGACGGCGCGTACGTCGACAGCGGCGGAAGCGTACGCCGCGCCGTCGAGGTGCCGTACGACTCCGCCACCCGCCGCTACGAGCTGTACGAGTTCTACCGGGACGAGTACGCCCGCGCTCTCGGGTACGGCAACGACACTTCGTTCATGGCGGAACGGAGCTACCTGGCACCCGGCAGCAGCGTCGAATACCGGTTCACCTCCGCCAGCACCCAATGGGTCACCATCAACATCGTGCCGATGTGGATGCGTTACGACCTGGCGACGCTGTCCGGTTACGTGAGCAGCGCGGCGGGCAACCACCTGAACTACCCGACGGGCGCGGCCCGTGGGAGCGCGCTCGTCGACGACTTCGACCTGCAGCTGACCGACGACACCGGGCGGGTGCTAGCCGCGTCCGACTCCGTCGAACTGGCCGACGCGATTCAGGTCCAGGTCGCCGCCGGCACGCGGCTCACGCTGCGGGTCAGCTACTACCAGCGCGGCTCCTACGTCGGCTACCACGACGGCTACCGGCTGTTCGTCACCGGTTCCACGCCCTACCTCGCCGGCACCGACATCACGGGGGCCCACCAGCGCCCGGTCGGGGTGGTGTGATCCAGCAAGCGCCGTGGCACCAGGGGTGAGGAGCGAGGCCGGATGATCATTGCCAGGAATCGTCGGTTCGGCCTGCTGTGGTGCAGCACTCTGCTGTCCAACCTGGGCAACTGGCTGATGATCGTCGCGGTGCCGGTCTACGCGTACACGATGACCGGCTCGACGATGAGCAGCGGCCTGGCCTTCGTCGCCCAGACGCTGCCCGCGGTCGCCTTCGCCCCGCTGGCCGGGGTGCTGGTCGACCGGTGGGACCGCCGCTTCGTCATGGTCGGCGCGGACCTGCTGCGCATGGTCATCGTCCTGGCGCTGCTCCTGGTCAATGAGCCGGGCATGCTCTGGCTGCTCTACGCGGCGATGTTCGCCGAGAGCGCCGTCGGGCACTTCTTCCAGCCCGCAGCCCGGGCCGTCGTCCCCACCATCGTGGGCCGGGGCCGGGACCTCGAGGCGGCGAACGCCTGGAACACCGTCGCGGGCGGGATCGTCCGCCTCGCCGGCGCGCCTGTCGGCGGCGCGCTCTACGCGATCGTGGGCTTCGACGGGCTGGTGCTGATCGACTCCGCGACGTACCTGGTCTCCGCCGTGTTGATCTTCGGCATGGGTCGCCTGCGGGCGGACGAGCGAGACCACGAGCAGAAGGCCGTCTCGTCCTGGCTGGTCACGTTCCGGGGCCAGGTCCGGGACGGTCTGGCCTTTCTCCTCGGACACCGCGTGCTACGCGCGGCGCTGGTCGTCTCCTGCCTGTTCCTGCTGGCCAATGCCGCTCTGAACGTGCTCCTCGTGCCGTACGTCACCAGCGTGCTCGGCGGCGACGCCGGTGATGTCGGTGTCCTCATGGCCGCGCTGGGTGCGGGCTTCCTGGCCAGTGCGTACGCCGGGAACGTCCTGTCCCGCAGCGGGCGGCTACGGGCATCGGTCACGGGGTGCCTGCTGGCGATCGCCGGCTGCTTCGCCGGGCTGTTCCTCGTCCCTCATTTCGCCGCCGCGGTGGTGTTCATCGCGCTGGCCGGTGTGCCCGGTGGTTCACTGCTGATGCTGGCTCAGGTGCAGGTGCAGCGGCAGACACCAGACGGGCAGCTCGGCCGGGTCAGTTCGGCGTTCTCCGCGGCGGAGATGGCCGCGACGGTGGCCGGCGGCGCGATCGGCAGCGTGGCCGGTCAACAGCTACCCCTCACCCTGACGGTCTGGCTGGTCATCGTCGTTCTCGCCGTCAGCGCGGTAGTGGCCGCGCGGCTACTACCGTCCCGCGTGATGACTGAGGTGACGATTGCCGGGCAACGGGAATCGGTGGCCGGAGAGGCTGTGACCTGGCCCGAAAAAGCTGCCGGTTGAATAGTCCGCCGCAAGTTCCCGATGTGCCGCCGCCGGAGGGCGTTCGGCATCCGGCATGGTGCGGCCGGTCACCTAGGTGCCGCGCTCGGCCTCGCCCCGTTCGATGCAGAACTCGTTGCCCTCAGGGTCGAGCAGAGTGACCCAGCCGCGCCCATCAGCGGTGCGGTGGTCCTCGTAGATCGTCGCCCCGAGGGCGACGATGCGCTCCACCTCGTCGTCGCGGGTCCGCTCGGTCGGCATCCAGTCGAAGTGGATCCGATTTTTCGCCGTCTTGCCCTCGGGCACCCGGATGAACAGGATGCCGGGAACGGGTGAGGGCGCCTCGATGAGGACCTCGGCATCGCCCGGCTCGTCCAGGTCCGACACCGGCCACCCGGTGACGTCGCTCCAGAACGTCGCGAGCGCATATGGCTCTGCACAGTCGACGGTCACGTGGCGAAGGATCATGGCGCCAACCATAGCTGGGCGGGGTATCGCAGGAGCCGCCCAGCTTCCCGCCCTCGGCTTTCCGGCCGATTCCGGCGTGCTGCCCGAAGTCCCTGATTCGAGGCCGCCCCGCCCCGGGATGAGTTGACGACAAGGGACGTGCCCGGCCCCGGTTCCCCAGGGCCGGGCACGCACGTCTGACCGGTCCGGCTCTCCCCCGCCGTGCTGAGCTTCGTGAGTTCTGCCCTGGCTCAGGCGGCGACGTGTTCCTCGGCAGCCGGACTCACCCGGGCCACCGAGCCGTTGATCTCCTGCGGGTTGCGGAGCAGGTTCAGGATCGGGCACACCCGTTGCACCTCGGCGTGCAGCCGGGCCAGGTCCTCGTCCTTGGCGGGCGAGGCGACCTGCACCTGGTAGCGGAAGTTGTAGGGATAGACGGGCGCATCGACGTTGTCGGGCGCCTGGCCACGTGGGTCGTACTCGGCCTGCACGTCGACGGCGAGCGAGTCGAGCGGGATCTTCAACTCGGCCGCCTTGATGAGGAAGATGTGGGTGACGCAACTGCCGAGCACGCCGGCCTGCAGTTCCGGCGAGCCGGGGCCGAGGTCGTATCCGGCGAGGTCGGGGCGGCTGTCGCTGATGATCTGGAAGTCACGGATCCGGATGCGCCGCACGCCGCTGCGTCCTTCGGCCGTGACTCGCGCCCGCAGCGGAACGGGGCCGCTGTTCGCGGACTCGCGTCGGGCGGCCAGCGCCGCCCGCTTCTGGGACAGGTACTCACGCAGGTTGCTCATGGTCTGCTTCCTTGTCAGCGCAGGGTCACGGGACCGCGCGGCGTGTCCAGCAGCGCCCGCAGCCCGTTCTCGGGCCCGGCGGCCACCTCGAGGGCGACGCCGAGGGCGGCGAGGTCACGCTGGACGGCCGGTGGGTCCGGATGGGTGGCGGTGAACGTGGTGAGCCGCAGCTGCGGCAGCGCGGCCCGGGCGGGATGCTCGGTGCCGGTCCAGTCGATCAGGAACGGCACCAGCCCGTCCGCGGCTGGGTCCGCCCGTCGGGTGAGCCGCCAGGACAGCAGGACCCCGTCGGGCCTGCGGCGCGACAGCGGGTGGATCTCCCCCGGGTCGTACCCGCGTTCGCGGGCGACGGCGACGGTCTTGTCGAGATCGTCCGGATGCACCGCCCAGGTCACGAGACGCGGTTCGGCCAGCCGGTCCAGGCCGAAGGATCGGGGCGCTTCGGCAGGGTCGGCGTCCGGGTCCGGGCCGATGATCTCGAGGTATGAGGTCGGTCCGAACCCGACGAGGTAGTTGGCGGTGCCGCTGGGGTGCCGGCCGCCGGGCACCGGGGAGATTCCGGTGCGTGCCGTGAACTGGGCGACGCCGGCGGCGAGGTCGGGCACCGCGTAGACGAGATGGTCGAGCAGGGGTTCGGTCATGTCGTTGCCTCTCAGACGGCTGTCACTCGGTCGGCGGTGGGGTGGGCTCCCCGAGGGAGAGCATGAGCCGGTTGGCCCAGTTGAAGAAGGCGGCCGCGTGCAGCAGGTCGCTGATCGCCAGGTCGTCGAGGCCGACCGCGCGCAGCGTGTCGATGTGCTCGACGCCCAGCGCGCTCGGTGTGGCCGTGAGCGCCGCCGCAGCATCGATGAGTGCCTGCCAGCGCTCGTCCTGGGGTGCGTCGACGCCCTGGTCGAGCAGCCGCTGCACGTCCTGGGGGCGGTGCGAGTAGTGCGCGGCGAACCGGGCGTGCACGGAGGCGCAGAAGACGCAGCCGTTGCGGCGCGAGGTGGCCGTCGCGGCGAGTTCCCGTTCCGCCCGCGGCAGCCCGCCGCTGGGGTTGTAGAAGATGTCCTGGTCGGTCTTCGTCCGGGCCTGCAGGATCTCCGGGTCCCGGGCGAGCAGCAGGAAGTACGGCGAGCGGGCGCGGGCCTTGTCGACCAGGGCCGCCCGGTGGACGTCGGTGAGTTCGGCTTCGGTGAGCGGGGCGAGCCACGGGATCCAGCCGAGCTGGTCCTGGGTGAAGGCGAGTGGCCGCTCGGTGGTGGGACGGTCGAGCACGGTGTCGGTCACGATTGGGGTCCTTTCCGGGGCGCGGCCAGCAGCCGGAGGCCGGTGACCACGCGTACCTGGAAGCTGAGGAAGGCGATGAGCTGCGACAACGTCACCACGTCGGTGGTGCTCCAGCCGGCGTCGAGGAGTGCCTGCAATGCCTCGCGGCTCGCCTCGCGTGGGCGGAACACGAGCAGGTGGGCGTGTTCCAGCGCGGCGGCGAGGCGCACGTCGAGTCCCTCGCGGTCCACCGCTTGGTAGACGGGCCCTGCCACGCTCTCCGCGGCGTGCGGACCCGGTGCGGGATAGGCGCCGTACGGGCCGCTGGTGCGGGCGGCGTCGATCTCGTTGGCGATCACCGCGGCAAGGCCCGGGGTGTGCTCCGCGAGTCTGGTGGCGTAGAAGTCGGCGGTCGGGGCGTCCTGGTGCAGGCCGGTGACGAACGCGGCGACGGCGAGCCGTTCGGTGGTGCTGACGTCGCCGGGCAGGCGCGGCGAGAAGAGCGCCTCGTAGCTCGCCTGCGCGTTCGTGCGGGCCTCCGGCCGCCGGTGGCGTATCTCGTCGAGGTGGGATCCGGGCTCGATGCCGGCCAGGTGGTCGATGACGTCGGTAGGGCTCATCGGATCTGCGGCGTGGAAACCCGGCCGTTCAAGGCCGGGAGGAAACGCCGCTTCCTCCCTTCGGATGAATGTCTTACGTGGACGGTAAAATGTGAGGCGTGGGTGAGGTGGCGAAGCGGGCGTTCAAGTACCGCTTCTATCCGTCTCCTGAACAGGCTGGGCAGTTGTCCCGGACGTTCGGGTGTGTGCGTCTGGTGTACAACCGGGCGTTGGAAGCCCGCACCCGGGCGTGGGCGGTGGATCGTCAGCGCACCACGTACGTTGAGTCGTCGGGGTGGCTGACCGAGTGGAAGCGCACCGAGGAGCTGGCGTTCCTGAACGAGGTGTCGTCGGTGCCGTTGCAGCAGACGCTGCGGCATCTGCAGGCGGGGTTCGTGGCGTTCTGGGACAAGCGGTCCCGGTATCCGAGGTTCAAGTCCAAGCGCAAGTCGCGGGCGTCGGCGGAGTACACGCGTTCCGCGTTCCGGTGGCGTGACGGTCAGCTCACCCTGGCGAAGATGAACGCCCCGCTGGACATCGTGTGGTCGCGGCCTCTGCCGGAGGGGGCGGAGCCCTCCACGGTCACGGTGTCCCGGGACGCTGCCGGCCGCTGGTTCGTATCCATCTTGGTGGAGGACCCGACGGTGACGCCGCTGCCGCCGGTCGCGGCGGAGGTTGGTGTGGACGCGGGCATCACCAGTCTGCTCACCCTGTCCCACCCGATCCCCGGGATGAGCGACGAGCGGGGCAAGGTGGCCAACCCGCGTTACGGGCAGGCCGACCGGCGCAAGCTCGCCAAGGCGCAGCGGAACCTGGCTCGCAAACAGGACGGCTCCGCAAACCGGGCGAAGGCCCGAATGACGGTGGCCCGCATCCATGCCCGTATCGCCGATCGGCGGCGGGACCATCTGCACAAGCTGACCACTCGACTCGTCCGTGAGACTCAAACGGTCGCGATCGAAGACCTCAGCGTGCGTAACATGCTCCGCAACCGGCGTCTGGCCCGCGTCATCTCCGACGCGGGCTGGGGTCAGTTCCGCGGCATGCTGGAGTACAAAGCCCTGTGGTACGGGCGTGAGGTGATTCCCGTCGACCGGTGGTTGCCCTCGTCCAAGACCTGCTCCGGGTGCGGGCGGATCAACACCACCCTCACCCTCAACGTGCGCGCTTGGACGTGCCCGGGTTGCGGGGTTGAGCACGATCGGGATATCAACGCTGCTAAGAACATTCTCGCCGCCGGGCTGGCGGAGAGGTAAAACGCCTGCGGAGCTGATGTAAGACCTCAAGGGAAGATCCTCCCGGCAAGGCAGTCGGCGATGAAACAGGAAACCTCACGGGCGACCGTGGGAATCCCGGCCCTTCAGGGCCGGGAGGATGTCAAGTTCTGCTCAGTTCTGTTGACGGATCCGGGATGGATGGTGCCCAGCCGAGTGCCGGCGCGACCTCGGTCGCGAGCAGCTCGATGGAGCGGAGGACGAACGGGTGCGGCGGGTCGACCGAGTGCACCTGGAAGACCAGGTCGGTCGCCCGTTGGAGGGTCGGGTCGGCCCGCAGGCTGGCGAGGACGTCGTCCGGGGTGCCGACGTGCACGTCGAACGCGGCGATGAGCTGCTCGACGCCTCCGTCGGGTACCGGGTGGCCCTTCGCCTTGAACTGCCGGGCGGCGCGGCCGAGTCCGGCCTCGGCCAGGCGCAGCGCCTCGGCGCGGCTGTCGGCGACGAACGCCGTACGCGATGCCATGATGCGTGGCGGCACGTTCGCCGGCAGGTTCTCGTGGTAGGCGTCGACGATCGGGCGCTGGATCTCCGCGAGCGTCACGTGCGGGGCGTCCTCGGTCCGTGGCTGGGTCCGCGAGAGCATGAGCCCGTTGCCGGCCTTCCCGGCGCGCGCTCCCCCGCTCACTGAAAAGGTCGCCTCCCAGATGGCGCCGAGCAGGCGCGGCGCCGCCGGGTAGAGGTGGTTGGCTCCGTCGCTGACGGGGCGCCCCGACCAGGCGTCGACGAGCACCGCGAGGTGCTCGGCGTAGACGGCGGAGCGGTTGGCGCTGTCCTGCCCGAAGGCGCTGAACGACGACGGGGTGCCGCCGGTGCCGACGCCGACTTCGAGCCGGCCGCCGCTGAGCAGGTCGAGCACCGCGGCGTCCTCGGCGACGCGTACCGGGTTCTCCAGCGGCAGGGTGATGATGCCGGTGCCGAGGCGGATCCGGTGGGTCTGCGCGGCGATGTGGCTGAGGAACACCAGCGGGGCCGGCAGACCACCTTCGGCCTCGTCGAAGTGGTGCTGGGCCACCCAGGCCGAGTCGAATCCGTACGCCTCGGCGTGCCTGATCTGCTCGGCGGCCAGCCGGTAGCGCACGTCCGCGGGAGCGTCGTCGAGCAGCCGGGTGAAGAACCCGAGTCGGGGCCGGCTCATGCCACGAGGTCCGCGACGACGCCGGGTACGGCGGCCAGCAGCTCGCGGGTGTAGTCGTGCCGCGGTGTCTGGAAGACCTGCTGGGTGGTTCCGGTTTCCACGATGTGCCCTTTCCTCATGACCGACACGGTGTCGGAGATCTGCCGCACCACCGAGAGGTCGTGCGAGATGAACAGGTAGGTCAGCCCGAGTTCGCGCTGCAGCCCGTCGAGCAGGTCGAGGATCTGCGCCTGCACGGTCACGTCGAGCGCGGACACCGCCTCGTCGAGCACCAGCACCTGCGGGTCCACGGCCAGCGCCCGGGCGATCGCGACGCGTTGGCGTTGACCGCCGGACAGCTCACGTGGCTTGCGGTCGAGCACCGTCTGCGGCAGGGCCACCCGGTCGATGAGGTCGCGTACCCGTCTGCCGCGGCCGGCCCGGTCGGTGAGCCGGAAGTTGCGCAGCGGCTCGGCCACGATGTCCTCGATCGATTGCCGGGGATCGAGCGAGCCGGCCGGGTTCTGGTAGACCAGCTGCACGCGGCGGCGTAGCTGGCGGAGTTCCTCGCCGCGCGGGCGCGAAACGTCGGTGCCGTCGATGGTCACCGATCCGGAGGTCGGCGTGGCGAAGCGGGCGACCATGCGCGCCGTCGTCGTCTTCCCGGACCCCGACTCGCCGACCAGGGCGTGCGTACTCCCCCGCTGTACCTCGAACGACACCCCGTCGACGGCCCGGAACGGTGTGCGTCCGATCTGGAACTCCTTGACGAGGTCCCGGGCGATGATGGCGTACGGCGAGGGGGTGGAGCTGCCGGCGTCGGCGGCCCGGGCCGGTGAACGGAACGGCCGTGGCGTCAGCGACGGGGCGTCCCGGAGCAGCTGCCGGGTGTATTCGGCTTCGGGGTGGGCCAGCACGGCGTGGGTCTCGCCCTGCTCCTCGATGCGCCCGTGGCGCATGACGACGAGCCGGTTCGACCGTTCGGCGGCGACACCGAGGTCGTGGGTCACGAGGAGCACGGCGGTGCCGAACTCCGCCCGAAGGTCGTCGATGAGGTCGAGGATGCGCCGCTGCACGGTGACGTCGAGCGCGCTGGTCGGCTCGTCCGCGATGATCAGCTGCGGTTGCATGGCGATGGCGATGGCGATGAGCACCCGCTGGCGCATCCCGCCGGACAGCTCGTGCGGATACTGCCGGGCGCGCAGCTCGGGATCGGGCAGCCCGACCCGGGTGAGCAGTTCGACGACTCGCCGCGAGATCGTGCGCCGGTCGCCGTGCCGGTGGATGCGCAGCACCTCGCCGACCTGCGCGCCGATCGTCCTGACCGGGTTCAGCGAACTCGTCGGATCCTGCGGGATCAGGCCGACCTGAGCGCCGCGGACCGACTCCAGACGCTTCGCCGACCAGCCGGCGATGTCGGTGCCGTTGAGCAGGATCTGGCCGGTGTCGACGGACCCGTTCGCTGGCAGCAGCCCGATGATCGCGTGTGCGGTGGTCGACTTGCCGGAGCCGGACTCGCCGACGATCGCGAGCACCTGGCCCGGCTCCACCGAGAAGGAGATGCCGTTGACCGCCCGGTGGGCCTGGTTGTGGGTCCGGTAGGAGACGGTCAGGCCGCGTACCTCGAGCAGGCTCATCGGTCCTCCCGGCCGATCGAGCGGCTGATCCGGCCGGCGGCGAGCACGACCAGGACGACGACCACGCCCGGCAGGGTGGTCAGCCACCACGAGGTGGCCAGGTAGTTGCGCCCCTCCGAGATGAGCAGTCCCCACTCCGGGTCCGGTGGCTTCGCGCCGTAGCCGAGGAAGCTGAACGTGGAGATTGCCAGGATCGCGGAGCCGAACTGCACTGCGGCGAGCGCCACGACGGGACCGAGCGAGTTGGGGAGCACGTGCCGCCACAGGACGCTGGAGAAGCGGCCGCCGCTGCCGAAGGCGGCCTCGACGTAGTCGGTGCGCCGGACCCGTACCACCTCTGCTCGGGCGAGCCGGGCGAAGGCCGCCACCGAGCCGATGCCGACGGCGATCGCCACGTTGACGGTGCCGGAACCGAGCAGGATGATGGCCGTCAACGCGAGCAGCAGCCCCGGGACCGCGAGCAGCACGTCGACCACCCGCATCACCAGCTCGTCGAGGAGGCCGCCGACCGAGCCGGCGAGCAGACCGAGCAGCGTGCCCATCACGAGCCCCACCGCGACGGCGACGAACGCGCCGGACAGGGAGCGGGCCGAGCCGTGCACGACGCGGGCGAACAGGTCCCGGCCCAGCGCGTCGGTGCCGAACAGGTGCGCCGAGCTCGGCGCCTGCAGCTTCTCCACCGGTACCCCGTTGATCGGGTCGTGCCCGGTGAACAGGTCCGGCACGATCGCCCACAGCACGACGACGGCAATGGCAAGCCAGGCGAGCGCCAGCCCCGCGGGAGGCAGCGGCACGGCCCGGCGGGCGCGGGCTGCGGCGGGCCGGAGAACGGCGGGTTCGGCGGTCATGCGGTGACCCCGACCTTCGCCGTCAGCCGCGGGTCGAGAACCGGGTACAGCAGGTCGACCACGAGGTTGACCAGCACGAATACGGTCGCCGAGAGCACCACGACGGCCAGCATCACCGGGGTGTCCTGGGCGGCGACCGCCTGCTCGGTGAGGCGGCCGATGCCGTTGCGGCCGAAGACGGTCTCGGTCACGACCGACCCGGCGATGAGCTCGCCGAAGGTGACCCCGGCGATGGTGAGCGTGGGCAGCAGCGCGTGCCGGGCGACGTGCCGCCAGAGGATCCACCGCCGCGATGCGCCCTTGGCGGCCACCACCGCGACGAACGGCTGTGCCTGCACCTGGTCGAGGCTGCGGGCCAGGACCTGGGCCAGCGGCGCCGAGATCGGTACGGCGAGGGTCAGCACGGGCAGGATCAGCTGCTCGAACTCGGTACCGCCGATGACGGGCACGAGTTTGAGCTGGAACGAGAACACCTGGATCAGCACGATGCCCAGCCAGAAGGTGGGGATCGAGATGAACAGCGGCGGCAGCGCCAGCAGCACGCCGCGGATCCAGGCGAGCCGGCTGTGGCTCGACACGAAGGCGACCGTGACGGCGAGCAGCACGGCGACGAGGAAGCCGAGGGTGGCGAGCTTCGCCGTCGCCGGCAGGCCCTCGGCCAGTCGGTCGAGCACCGGGGTGCCGGTGTCGATCGAGAAGCCGAAGTCAGCGTGCAGGAAGCCGTGCAGCGTGTGCAGGTACCGGGCGAGGGCCGGCTCGTCGCTGCCGTACAGCTGGCGGATCTGCGCGATCTGCTCGGGCGAGAGCCCCAGTTCGGGGTTCTGGAACTTGATCAGGATCGCGTCGCCCGGCAGCAGTTGCAGCAGCACGAAGCCGGCGGTGAAGGCGGCCCACAGCACGAGCACCGCCTGCCCGACCCGGAGGGCGAGATACTTGGTCATGAGCCGCCGTCCGCCCTACTTGTCCTTCTTCGACAGCCACACGTTGTAGAAGCTGGGCCGCGCGACCGCCTCGAAGCTGACGCCGTGCACGTACGGCGCGGCGCCGTACACCTGCGGCTCCTCGAACAGCGGGATCGCGTAGCCCTGCTCCACCACGTACCGCTGGATCTCGGCGACCTTCGCGTTGCGTGCGTTCTCGTCGACGAGGGCGGACTCCTCCTCCAACAGCCGGTCGAGCTTCGCGTCGTTGGACAGCAGCACGTCCCGGTTCTTGGTGTGGAAGTGGCTCTTGATGACATCCTGGTCCGCCCGGCCCACCATCGAGTGGGTGATCGGTGTCTTCTCGGCGTTCTTGAGCTCCGCCGCCTGGGTGCCGGAGTCCGCGGCTCGGACGTCGAGCTTCACCCCGATCCGGGTCCACTGCTGGGCGACCAGTTCGAGGGTCTGCTTCGACAGCGGCTGCGGGCCGGAGACGAACACGCTCAGCTCGAGCTTGCGGCCGTTCTTCGCGCGGACGCCGTCGCGGCCCCGGACCCAGCCCGCCTGGTCGAGCAGCGCGTTGGCCCTGGCGGGGTCGTAGGCGAGCTGCGCGGACAGGTCCACGTACCCCGCGGCGAGGTGGCTGAGCACGGAGGTCGCCACCGGGTAGCTGTCGGTGAACAGCGTCTCGACGACCTCCTTGGCGCTGGTGCCCGCCTGCAGCGCCTTACGGACGTTGACGTCCTGGAGGATGCTGTTGGCCGGTCGCAGGTAGAGCCCGTTGTTGACGCCACGGGTCGGTTCGGCGTAGATGCGGTAGCCGGCGGCCTTCACCGTCGCCTCGTCGTACGCCTGCACGTAGCGCACGTAGTCGGCCTGCCCCGAGGTCAGCGCCCCCACCCGGACGTTGTCCTCCGGCGTCACGACGATTTTGATGTGGTCGAGGTAGGCGCGGCCCTGATGCGGGAAGGACGGGGGCGCCCAGTTGTAGTCCGGGCGGGCGACCAGGTCGATCTCCTTGTCGATGACCTGGTTCGCCACGGTGAACGGTCCCGAGCCGATGACGTTCTTGAGCTGGCACTGCTCCTCGTACGGCAGCGAGATGGTCTTCTTCGACACCAGACCCGCGCCGATCACCGAGGTGCCCTGCAGGAATCCGGGCGACGGCTTGTTGAAGTGGAACTTCACCGTGCCCTTGTCGACGACCTCGCTGCGCTCGTAGTTGTTGACGAACTCGGCCACCGGAAGCTTCCGCTCCTGGTCGCCGAGGCCGTAGACGTCGTAGTTCGCCGCCACGGTCTCCGCGTCCAGCGGGCTGCCGTCGCTGAAGGTCACCCCCTCACGCAGGTGGAAGGTGTATTCGGTCGCGTCGGTGTTGATCTCCCACGACTTCGCGATCCACGGCTCGATCTTGAGCGTCTTCGGGTCCTGCCAGGTGAGTTTGTCGGTGAGCTGATTGAGCACGCCCCCGTTCGGGTAGAAGCCCGCGGCCGGCAGGTAGAGGCAACTCGGCGGCTGGTGTTCGAGGTAGACGAGCGTGCCACCGTGGACGGGGTCGCCGGCGTCATTCACGTCGCCGAGCGGGCCCTGGTCGGAGCAGGCGGTGAGCAGCCCGGCCACGGCGAGGGCGGCCGCCCCGGCCGCCGTGACGGACCGGAACCTGGATCGTGACATGCGTGATGGCCTTTCGTGCAGGCAGAGAGGATGCGCGGAGCGGGATGGCGGATTCAGGCGCTGGGCAACCGGCTAGCACCGGGGCCGCCCTGTGTGGTGTGCCCCGGGGAGAGCCGGCAGAGATCAGAAGCTGGCAGCCGCCGGGCGACGGGCGCGGCGGCTGCCGCTCGCGCGGGAACCGGCGGAACCGACTGCGCGAGCGGGTTCCTGGCTAGGCGATCAGCGCGGACACAGCGCGCTGCAGGTGCGCTGATGGTCGACGTAGCGCCGCGCGACCAGGGAAGTCACGGTGTGCTTCCCGGTCACCTGGTGGCTGCTACGGATCATGGTCAGGAAGTTATCCCATAGAGTTAGTAGGAAACAAATCCCGCTCGCATCCTGAGACACGGGAAACTCCAGGTAACCGGTCCCGCCACTGAGCCCCGCCTCAGCCGGACAGCTCCCCGCATCCGCGAGCCCACACCGCCGACGCACCACCAGATCCCGCATCCCCCGCCGCCCGGCCACGCTCTCGTAAGCTGGAGCCACCCGATCCGACCGGGAGGTACCGTGGCCATCGACGAGGAAAGCATGCTCGATGAGATCCGCCGGATCTGCTCGGCCTTCCCGAGCGTGACCGAGCGCCCCAGCCACGGCGCGCCGACCTGGTTCATCCGCGACAAGAAGTCCTTCGTCATGCTGTGGGCGGACGGGCACCACCACAACGTCTTCCCCCACCTGTGGTGCGCCGCGCCGCCCGGCGCCCAACAGGAACTCATGGCCGCCAACCCGCAGGTCTACTTCCGGCCGCCCTATGTGGGCCACCGCGGCTGGATCGGGGTGCGGCTGGACCAGGACGTGGACTGGGCTGAGGTGGCGGAGGCCTGCGAGGAGGCGTACCGGGCGACAGCGCCCAAGCGACTGCTCGCCGAGCTGGGCAATCGCCCGGCGACGGGCTAGCGACGCCGGACGGCTCGCGGCGGGAATGTCGGAGGGTGCCGTTACCGTTTCCCCCGTGACCAGCCCTGGCGACGTACCGTCCGAACTCCTCGACCGGCTGCGGCCCATCTGTCTCGCGCTGCCGCAGGCCTACGAGGAGCCGGCCTGGGTGGGCGTGCGCTGGCGCGTCCGCCAGCGCACCTTCGCCCACGTGCTCACCGTCGACCCCGACCACCAGATGGCCTACGCCCGAGCGGCTGGCACCGACGAGCCCGTCTGCGTCCTGACCTTCCGGTCGCCGGTCGACGAGGTGCACGCCCTCGTCGCCCAAGGCGACCCGTTCTTCAAGCCCGACTGGGGCGCCGACGTCCTCGGCATGGTCGTCGAGGAGGCGACCGACTGGGACGAGGTCGGCGAGTTGCTCACCGAGAGCTACTGCCTGCTGGCCCCCAAGAAACTGGTGGCCCAGGTGGCCGTTCCGGCCGAACAGCCGGCTCCCGGCCGACCCGCTCGCGCCTGACCGAGGCGCCCGGCGATCACCCATCCCGCGGTACGCCCGAGCGGGTCTCCCCCAGTTCTCCACGGCCACTCGTCGCGCGAGACCGGCCGGTCACCGCTCGCGCCTGCTCCCTGACCGCTCGTCCGCGGTGAACTCCTTCGCCCCACGCCATCGACAGGCAACGATCAGGACCGTTCCGCATCGAGCAGGAACGTACGCGGACCTGCCATGGTCAGGAGGACAAGAAATGAAGAGATCATCGGCTCTCGGCATCGCTGTCGCGGTCGGGCTCGCGTTCGCCGGGCTGTCCGTGCCGGCAAACCCGGCGGTCGCGGCGGCGACACCCGGCGTCGCCGCCCCTGCCCAGGCCTCCGACGGCGCGTACGTGGCGCAGGAGACGATCGTCGGCCCGCGCCTGGTCGATCTCACGATCCAGTCGCCGGCGCTCGGCCGGGCCGCCACCGTGCGCCTGCTGACGCCGGACGGCTGGGAGCAACGGGCGCGCGGGGACCACTGGCCCGTGCTCTACCTCTTGCACGGCTGCTGCGACTCGTATGTCAGTTGGACCCGCTCCACGGATGTCGCCAGCATCCCCGAGCTCAGGGACGTCCTCGTCGTGATGCCGGAAGCCGGTGCCGCCGGCTGGTACAGCGACTGGTGGAACGGTGGCCATGGCGGCGCCCCGGCGTGGGAGACCTTCCACCTGAGCGAGGTGCGCCAGATCATCGAGCGCGGCTACGGGGCGGGCCCGAAGCGGGTGGTGGCGGGCCTGTCGATGGGCGGCTTCGGGGCGATGTCCTACGCCGCCCGCAACCCGGGCATGTTCCGGGCGGCGGCGTCCTTCAGCGGCGTCGTGCACCCGTTGCGCGACGTGTCGTTCTGGCTGCCGTTCTTCGCGCGCACCGGGCTGGACCCGTACGCGCTCTGGGGCGACCCGGTGGCGCAGCGGGACATCTGGCAGGACCATGACCCGTACTACCTGGCCAAACGGCTGCGGCACACGGCGCTCTTCGTGGCCACCGGCGACGGCACCGCGGGCGGGCCGTTCGACGCGCCGGGGCGGACCGACGGCCTGGAGGCGCTGATCCACCAGGAGAACGTCGACTTCGTCGAGCAGCTGCGCGAGCAGGGTGTCTCCGTCACGACCGACTTCTACGGTCCCGGCAGCCACAGCTGGCCGTACTGGCAGCGGGAGCTGCACCGGTCGCTCCCGATGCTGCTCGCCGCGTTGGAGACGGGGCGCGGCGTGCTGACCCATGCCCCTCAGCACTGAGGCCGGTCGGCCTGCAACGGCCGGAGGGAGCGTTCCGATCGGAACGCTCCCTCCGGTTTCAGGGGGTGTTACGGGTTAGCTGGTGAACTTGAAGTAGGCGCGGTACTGGAAGCCGTTGTCGAGGGTCAGGACGAACTCGCGGCAGGTGCCGGCCCAGGACGGGTCGGTCTTCCACGGGTAGTTGTACTGACCGGGCGTGCTGACCGACAGCGAGGATCCGCCGGGGTTGCGGGCCGCGACCGGGGTCGGCCGCGGGGTGGTCGCCCCGCTCGGGTTGACGGTCTTGAGGGTGTCGCAGTCGACCAGCCGCGAGTACGGCGAGCCGCTGGCGAGGATGTTCAGGCCCCGGTCGGCGGCGAGCTTGAACTTCATCGGTGCCGCGTCACCGGCGACGACGGTGTTCAGCGCCGGCTGCGCCGAGCGGCCGACGAAGTCACCGCGGCAGGACGGGTGGGTGTCGAACGCCTCGGTGTTGTCGTCCCGGGCGGTCGTGCCCTGCACCGCGCTGTAGCCGAGACCACGGCGGGCGAAGGAGCCCCAGAGGATGCAGGCGTTCTCCCCGCCGGTGAGGGCGGCGTCGGCGGCGATGATCGCGTTACGGCCGGTCACGAAGCCCGGGCCGCAACCCTGCATCTTCAGCCCGTCGATGACCAGCTGCAGCGCCAGGTTGTTACCGCCGGTGTTCCACCCGTCGTAGATGTTCGGGTTGAACCCGTGGCGGTCGATCAGGTTCCAGGTCATGTCCCACAGGACGGAGGTCCAGCCGTGGCCGATGCCGTGCGGCGCGGCCAGGGAGGTGCCGTTGAGCCAGCCGCCGGTCTTGATGCTGTCGTAGGTGAACGGCTGGATGTCCATGTTCCGCGAGTACGGCCGCGGCCGGATGCCGCCGCCGTGCCGGTCGTCCTGGAACAGCACGTACGGGCCCATGCCGCGCTGCCCGTCGGCCGTGTCGAACTTCGGGTCGAGCAGCATGGTGAGCGCGACGTAATCGCTCCAGCCCTCGCCCATCTGCTCGTTGCCGCTGAGGCAGTTGACGGTCGGGCCACCGGTGAGCCGGTTGGAGATGCCGTGGGTGTACTCGTGGATGATGACACCGGCGTCGAGGTCGCCGTCCCGGATGCCCGGGTGGTTCGGGTGCATACGCACCGAACCGGTGGCGGTGCCGGCGGCGATGGCGGCCTTGATGGTGGCGCCGTCGGCCTGGGTCACGGCGACCGCCGGGATGGTGACGGGCGCGGTCGTCATGGCGCCGGTGAGCACCGGCGCGGTACCCGTCGCGTTGTGGGCGACGACGACCGCCTTGGCTCCGGCGGCCTGGGCGACCTGGGCGCGCTGGAGGTAGGTGCAGGCGGTGGTGCCGCCGTCGACCACGCTGATCCAGCCGCCGGAAGGCAGCGTGGCGGGGTACGCCGCGGCGGTGCAGCCGGTGCCGGCGTAGACGAGCTGGTGCCCGGCCAGGCCGGCCTTGGTGGGCGCCGGCGTGAACCGCGACCACGACGCGTCGAACGAGCCCACGCCGTCCACGACGACCTGGTTCGGGCTGCCGAACTGGGTGCCCGGCCACAGGTACATCTGCATCCGCGGCGTGCCCACGCCGTCCACCGGCGGGGTGGAGAAGTTCGCGTTGTTGGTGCCGCCGCCGTCGGCCGCCTCGGCCCGGACGTAGTCGCCGCCCGCGCCGCCCCGGCCGTAGTTGTTGTCCTGGAAGTTCCCCGACGCCTCGTCGAAGCCGTAGCGGTGGGTGACGTCGTGGATGATGTTGTTCCAGTAGAAGAGGTTGGCGGTCGCCGCGTCCCGATAGTTCTGCGCGTGCCCGCCCAGGTCCATCGGGAAGTCGAAGTTCAGGTTCGCCCCGCCGTCCGGGCTGCTGCCGACGTCCGGCGCGTTGTTGTTGTCCTGGTCCTGGTAGGCGTGGACGTTGTTGCCCTGGGTGGTGGTGTGCTCGGCGCCGGCGGCGCCGTTGGTGTCGTGCCAGCCGTGCGGGGACGCGTCCCCGTCCGCCGGGTTGGTCACCAGGGTCCGCGGGCCGTCGTTCGGGCTCTCCTTCGGGGCGTTGAACACCCGGTAGCTCGATCCGTCCTGGACGGGGTTCGGCGAGCTGGGGTTCGCGGCGCTGAGCGGCGGCGCCGACGTCGCGGTGCGACCCAGGTTGCCGGCGATCTCCGCCGTGTCCTCGTGGGTGGTCCAATCCTCGGCGTTGAGCAGCTTGCCGGTCTGGGCGTCGACGCTGGCGTTCCACAGGTGGGTGTCGGAGGAGTCGTCGATGACGAGTTGCCAGGCCAGACGCAGCCCGTCGTCGGTCGGCTGCCAGCCCAGTTTGGCCGGGATGGGCTGGTCGGAGATGCCGCTGCCGGACACCACCGTGCGCTGCGCCGCGCCATCGCTGCGGCTCATCACCTTCGGGTTGGCCGGGTCGGCCAGATCGAGGCCGTCGGCGGCGGCCTGCACGGCCTCGACCGCGTCCAGGGAGGCGGTGCCGGAGGCCTTGTCCGACAGGCCGGACACCAGAGTGCCGGCGCCACCCACGAAGATGACACTGCCGTCCCGGGCGATGTTCACCGTCGTCATGGCCCCGAACACGTCGAGGTCCTTGTACCGCTGGGCCAGGTTGATGTGGGTGACCCCGTTGTGGCGGCTGGTGGAGCTCGACGCCACCGCGAGGTCGGACAGGTCTCCGGCGGCGACCTTGAAGTCGCCGGGATGAGCCCGCAGATAGGACATGGCGATGTCCTTCGCCGCGCCTTCGTTCGGGCCGGTCAGGAAGATCGGATTCTTCGGACCAGGCCCATCGGGCTCAGCCCAAGCCGGTCCCGCGGTCAACGACGTCGTAGCCGCGACCAGGGTCGTGGACAGCAACAACGCGGCGTTGCGACGACCACGGGACGGACGCCAATGCAGAGGCACCGCTGCTCCTTTCGGGGGTTGGAAAAGACAGCACGGAGCGCCGATCCACCACCGCCACCGGGCGGCCCGCCACGCCCATCCGCAGCGCTCGCCCGGCGTTCACGTTCAGTAACCAGACCCGTGCGAGGTGAATTGCATCGACGCTACGGTGCCCTTTGCGGCCGATCATCCGACGAGTGGCGAAATATTGGACCGGCGGGTCCTACGCCTGTCGTGACCTGCAGGATCACGCGAAGGTAAAGACTCGAAGTCGTGGGCGCAAATATGCCCATACCTCGCGCGGGCTCCTTGACCAACGACTGATCGACGGTACGGTCCTTACTCACACGACGCGTCCTCCCAGCATATGGACGTCGCGCGTCAGGTCCTTCGATCGGAAGGCGGCACATGACACACCAACCAACTACTAGATCACGCAGAGGCCGGCAGGCGCTCGGCCTCATGGCCGCGGGGCTGCTCATGGCGGCCTCGGTGCCCGGCACGGCGTCGGCAGCGGAGCCCGATCCGCGCGTCGGCCTCGGCGCCGGCTGGCTCGACGCGCAGTCGGCGATCAGCAACCTGGAGCACGTCGCGCACCGCGACAAGCCGGCGGGCTTCGTCGACCCGGCGAACCCGGGTAACGGCGGGTTCTACAACTCGGACCTCGCCTTCAGCGGCAAGTACGCGTTGTCGGGCAACTACAACGGGTTCAACATCATCGACGTCTCCAAGCCCACCGACCCGACCGTGGTCACCAGCGTGGTGTGCCCCGGCGGGCAGGGCGACCTCTCCGCCTACGGCAACCTGGTCTTCATGTCGGTGGAGGAGTCGCGCGGGCGGGTCGACTGCGGCACCAACGCCAGCGTCGGCACCCGGTTCCAGGGCGTTCGGATCTTCGACATCAGCGACGTGCGCAACCCGGTGCAGGTCGCGGGCGTTCAGCTCTGCCGCGGCTCGCACACGCACACCGTGGTGACCGACCCCAAGGACCCCAACAACATCTACATCTACGTCTCCGGCACCACCTCGGTGCGGCCGGCGACGACGATGGAGGGGTGCAACAACAACGCCGCGGACGGTGAGAACCCGTCGCGGTGGCGGATCGACGTCATCAAGGTGCCGCTCGCGGCGCCTCAGCAGGCCGCCGTCGTGAACCAGCCGCGGCTGTTCCAGGACCCGCAGACGGGCCGGATCGACGGCCTGCAGAACGGGCCGCAGACGCCTCGGCACCCGTCCGGCAGCACCTGGTCGCCGTCGCCGAACACCAACGCCTGCCACGACATCACCGCGTACCCGGAGATCGGGCTGGCCGCCGGCGCCTGCCAGGGCAACGGCATCCTGATCGACATCTCGGACCCGGCGAACCCCCGCCGGATCGATGAGGTGTCCGACCCGAACTTCGCGTACTGGCACTCGGCGACGTTCAACAACGACGGCACCAAGGTGATCTTCACCGACGAGTGGGGTGGCGGTAGCGGTGCCCGCTGCCGCGACACCGACCTGCCGGAGTGGGGCGCCAACGCCATCTTCGACATCGTCGACAAGAAGATGAAGTTCGCCAGCTACTACAAGCTGCCGGTTCCGCAGACGCTGCAGGAGAACTGCGTCGCGCACAACGGGTCGCTGATCCCGGTGCCGGGTCGCGACATCATGATGCAGGCCTGGTACCAGGGCGGCATCTCGGTGTTCGACTTCACCGACTCGAAGAACCCGCACGAGATCGCGTTCTTCGACCGGGGTCCGGTCAACCCGAACTCGCTCGTGCTCGGTGGGTTCTGGTCGGCGTACTGGTACAACGGCAACCTCTACGGCAACGAGATCGCCCGCGGCTTCGACGCGTTCAAGCTGACCCCCAGCCAGCACCTGTCGAAGGCGGAGATCCAGGCGGCCTCCGAGGTGCAGCTCGGCCAGTTCAACGCCCAGGGCCAGCCGAAGGTCAGCTGGACGCCGAGCTTCGCGGTCGCCCGCGCGCACTACGACCAGCTCGTCCGTGCCGAGGCCCTCGGTCACCCGCTGAAGTCCCAGGTCGACATGTTCCTCCAGCGGGCCGAGCGGTTCTCCGCCAACGGCCAGCGGGACGCCGCGGTGTCCCAGCTGCAGGAGATCGCCGGCAAGCTGACCGCTTCGGACCAGCAGAAGCTGAAGCAGGCGATCCTGGACCTGGCGGGCTCGCTCTGACCGGTCCCTGACGGAAGGGCACCTCGGCTCGAAGCCTTCGAGCCGAGGTGCCCTTCACGGTCGTGCATCGACGGCACGCTGGAGGCGCACACCAGCCATCCCAGCTCCGATGTCTCGACCCACCCCCGGCCGTGGAAAGCGCCTCCCAGCGTCACTCGCAATGATCGGCCCTTGGTACAGGTAGCCGTTTCGTGATCTGGTGAGGGCGACCGACATGAGGCACCATGGCCTTCACTTATGCGCAGCTCAAGCCCGGATTGGTACGTGAATCATGCACCTCTCTCGTCGCGTGGTCATCTCCGCCGTGGTCGCCACGGTCGTCGTCGGCTCGGGGGTGGGTGTCGCCCTCTGGGCGAACGGCGATGATCCGGGCTACCGTCCGCCGAGCGCGCACGTGGTGCAGCCCGGGGCACCGGGCCAACCGGGCAAGCCGCTGTCCGGGACCGACCTGTCACAGGTCTCGCCGCCGGGATTCACCGCGGCGGACAGCCTCTTCATCCAGGGGATGATCCCGCACCACGCACAGGCCCTGGAGATGACCGCCCTCCTGCAGGGACGCACCACCAACCCGGACGTGACCCTGCTCGCCAAGCGGATCGACGTGTCGCAGACGGACGAGATCGCGCGGATGCAGCGGTGGCTCACGGAGCGGAACGTCCCGAGCACGGGGCCGAACGGAGGTCACGCCGGGCACGACAAGCTCATGCCGGGGATGCTCACCGCCGAGCAGCTCAACCAGCTCAAGCAGGCGCGCGGCGCGGAGTTCGACCGGCTCTTCCTCACCTTCATGATCCGCCACCACCAGGGCGCGTTGGCGATGGTGGAGGAGCTCTACGCGACCGGCGGTGGGCTCGAGCCGGCGAGCGACCAGTTCGCCCGTGAGGTCAACGCCGACCAGAGCATCGAGATTCAACGGATGCAGGAGATGCTGGCCAAGATGGGCTGATATCGCGGCGACCTGGCTGGCGGGCATCCGCCGGCTGCCCCTGGTCGCCGCCTCGCGCCGAAAGACGGCGGCCCGGCTGGTCACCAGCCGGGCCGCCGATCGGGTCGTACGGTCAACCGCCGAGGCTCGCGGCGGCCGAGGCGATCGCCGAGGCGAAGTAGCTCACCTGGGTGTAGACACCCGGGTAGTTGGGCCGGGCACAGCCGTTGCCCCAGCTGACGATGCCGACCTGGATCCAGGCGTTGCTGGCGTCACGACGGAACATCGGGCCGCCCGAGTCGCCCTGACAGGTGTCCACACCGCCGCTCGCATAGCCGGCGCAGATCTCCTCGGCGGCGATGATCTGGCCGCCGTAGTAGGAGTTGCAGGTGGAGTCGCTGACGAATGGGACGGTCGCCTTGAGCAGGTACCGCTGCTGCGGGCCACCCTCGTACGCGGCGCCCCAGCCGGCGACCGTGAAGGTGCCGTTGTCGTACGCGGTGGTGTTGGCGATCTTCAGCGTGCTCAGCGAGGTCACCGGCGTGGCCAGCCGGATCAGGGCCCAGTCCTTACCGTTGCCGTTGTAGCCCGGAGCCCGGTAGACGTAGTTCGACCTGACGGTGATCCGGCTGGACGACTGGAGGTCGACCACGCCGAGCGTCGCGGTGATGCTGGTGTTGGTGCCCGTGGCACCGACGCAGTGCGCGGCGGTGAGCACCAGCCGCGGGCTGTAGAGGGCGCCGCCGCAGCCCATCGAGAGCCGCACCATGAACGGGAACTCGCCCTGGGCGGCCCGGGTGCCGCCGACGACGTACGGCGAGACGGTGCCGTCGGACGCGGCGGCGGGTGCCGCGAGAGTGAGGCTGCCTGCGGTCACCGCGGCGAGCGCGGCGGCCAGCAGGCCGGTGAGGGTGCGCCAGCGAACCATGTGTTCCTCCGCATCAGGACTGGCACGCCTCGTGAGCGCACCTGATTCGAGATTGCGGACATCATATTGAGATCAATGGATGAGCCGCGACATACCCTCTGGGTCCTATCCGCGCGTTATGGAACCAGGTCCGCCCCGGCGCCGTCCGGTCGACGGGTCAGGCACCGGCTGCGACGGCCACCCCGAGGCACAACAACGTCACCCCGGTGACGGCCTGCATCATGCGCCGGAACTGCGGCCTGGTCAGACTGACCTCACGCCGCCGCCCACCGTCCGTGCGCACCGGCTGCAGACCGACCCGCTCGCCCTCAGCCTGCCCGACGACCACCCGCTCATCCGCCGCCAACGGAAACCGTCCGGGCTGCGGCTGGAGCAACTTCGCGATCAACCGTGGATCGTCATCATCGCCGGCCGCGCCGCCCGCCAACAGTTCGACCAGGCCGCCGCCGAAGCGGGCTTCACCCCACGGGTACAGTTCGAGACGGAGAATTACAACGTCGCCCAGTCCCTCGTAGGCACCGGCATCGGCGTCGCCATGCTCTCCCGACTGACGATCGCCCCCACACCCGGCGCCGTCCACCGCGAGCTGATCCGCCCGCGCCTGCACCGCCAGATCTACGCCGTCACCGCGGCCGACACCACCCTGACCACGCTCGCGGCGCGTCTCACCACCCTGCTGACCGAGGTCAGCGCAGAGCTCGCCAGAACGTGGGCAGCACACCCGGTGGCCGACTGATCCGCGCCGGCCTCCGGGCACCCGGCCTTCTGCCCACAGCCGATTTCCTGGTACGAGGGCCCTGTGTCGGGTCAGGTAGCGACATGCCGCCCGACACCATGCCGCCCCGGCTTCTCCCGTCCTCGCCGTACTGGCCGGTGCTCAGCCATCCCCTGCTGCGCCGCGTCCTGCCCGGACTGGCGGTGTCCGCCCTCGGCGACGGCATGTCAGTCAGCTTCTCGGCCCTGAAGGGCCGAGCTTGCAGATCGTGCTCGATGCTGGCTGCATCGGTCACGCCGCGTTTGGCAGGCTGACTGCTGCCCAGTCCGTAGCACCGCGGGTGGCGATGTTGCGGGCTGCGTTCACGTCGGCGTGCTCAGCGAAGCCGCACGACGTGCATCGGAAGGTGGACTGGTTGGGCCGGTTGGCCTTGGCGATGTGCCCGCAGGCGGAGCAGCCCTGCGAGGTGTACGCCGGATCGACGTAGACGGTCGCCACTCCGGCGCGTGTCGCTTTGTAGGCGATGAACTGGCCGAGTTGGTGGAACGCCCACGTGTGCAGGGTGACCCGCTGGGGCCGTCGGAGCCGTACCCGGTCGCGGATGCCCGTGAGGTTCTCCAGGGCAATCCCGCGGCCGGTGCGTTCGGCCTCGGTCACGATCTGCTTGGCAATGCGATGGTTGGTGTCAGCCGCGAACCGGGCCTCCTTACGCCGGCGGACCTTCAGCAGCCGCTTGGCCGATTTGGTGCCGATCCGCTGGAGTTTGGCCCGCAGCCGCTGGTGGCGATGCCTGACCCGGTTGAGGCCCTTGCCGCTGTGTCGGGTGCCGTCGTTGGTGGTGGCGATGTTCGCGACGCCCAGGTCAACGCCGAGAAACCCGTCAGGCTCCTTCACCTCGACGTCGGGAATGTCGCAGGTGGCGTACAGGAACCACTTGCCGTCACGGTGCACCAGGTCGGACTCGCCCTTGCGGTGGGCGGCCAGCGTGGCGTACTGCTGCTCAGAGCAGCCGAAGCGGATGCCGGCCTGCCGCCCCGCGATGGTCCAGATCGACACCGTACGAGTCTGCATCTGCCAGGACAAGCAGCGGTCGTCGAACGGCTGCGCGGCATCCCGACGGAACCCGACCGGCTTCGCCTCGGCGTTGCGGCGGCGTTTCGACCCGGGCTTGCCGAGGTTACCGGCACGGATGTTGGCCTTCAGGGTGGCGTACGCGCCAGCGACCTTGCGGGCGACATGGATCGCAGGCTGAGCCGACAACCCCATCGCCTTCAACCGGCCGTAGGTGAGCCGCTGCAACGACTGCTTGCCGAACACCCGCGCCCGATACGCCTCACCGGAAACCACATTTGCGGCCTCGTTGCACAGGCTCAGCGTGTCCCGCAACGCCGCCTCCTGGCCGGCGTCGGGGAACAGCCGCACCTGCACGACCAGCTTCACGTCCACAGTATACCGTCTGGCCTATGTCACCCCGATGGACCCCAGACCCGAATGTTCGCCGTGGCCGGACTGTCGTGTACAACCTGCACGTACATCTTGTCTTCGTCACCAGGTCCCGGCGGGACGTGCTCAACGACGCCATGCTCACCCGTTGCGGGCAGATCATGGCTGACGTGTGCGCCAAGCTCGGCGCGGAACTGCGGGAGTTCAACGGCGACGACGACCACGTCCACCTCCTCGTCCACTACCCACCGAAACTACCGATCTCAACCCTGGTCAACCGGCTCAAAGGCGTCTCCACGCACTACCTGCGGCAGGAATTCACCGACCAGATCAACCCGCACATCACCCACGGCCACCTGTGGTCACCGTCGTACTTCGCCGGATCATGTGGCGGGGCACCCCTCACCGTCATCCACGAGTACATCGAAAACCAGAAGCGTCCAAGCTCGTGACGCGATTCCTCCCGGCCCTGAAGGGACCGGAATTCCTCGCTAGCCCACGTTGATCGCGGTGACCTGGTTGGCGATCCAACTCGCGCCGCCCGGGCAGCGCGGGACCTGGGTAGCGGTCGCGGTGGCGGCCTACACCCTGCCCAGCGCGGCCGGAACCGTGATCTTCGGCCGGCTGCTGGGCGGCCGAAACGGCGCCCAGCTCGCCGGCTGGGACGCGATCCTGCGCGCCGCCGCACTGGCGGCCATCCCCGCCGCCCACCTGGTCGGGGTGCTCAGCATCGGGTGGTACGTGATGCTGCTCGCCGCGTCGTCGCTGCTGCACTCGTGGGGCTCCGCCGGGCGCTTCACCCTGATCGCCGAACTGCTCCCCCGACGGCACCACCTGCCCGCCAACGCGGTGCTCTCGATCATCGGCCAGGTCGCCACCATCGCCGGGCCGCCACTGGCGGCCATCCTCATCAGCTGGGCCGGCCCGGTGTGGGTCATCGCCATCGACGCGGTCAGCTTCGCCGTCCTGGCCCTCACGTACCGCCTCGCGATTCCGGCCAGCGGCAGAACACGGCCGGCCGACGATGGTTTGTCGCGCACCGCCGGGTTCGCCGTCCGCCGCGACCGGACGTTGCTCGGGCTGCTGACCCTGACCTTCGGGTTCTTCTTCCTCTTCGGGCCGTTCTACGTGGCCATGCCGATCCATGTCGTGGAGGATCTGCACGCCGCCGCACCGACGCTCGGGATCTACTACACCGCGTTCGGGGTCGGTGCCCTCGTCGGCGGGCTCGCCACCGGGTACCTGCACCGCTGGTCGTTGTGGCCCACCACGGTCGGCATCGTCATCGGCTTCGGCGCCGCCATGCTGCCCCTCGGCCTGAACACGCCGATCGGCCTGTCGCTTCCGGCCTTCGCCCTCGCCGGCCTGATCTGGGCTCCGTACCGGTCCACGTCGATGGCGCTGTTCCAGCGCAGCACCACCACGACCACACTCCCGCAGGTCCTGGCGGCCAACGGCGCCGTCACCGTCCTGGCGGTGCCGCTGGGCACCATGCTCGGCGGCCCGCTGACGACCGCCTTCGGAGCCCGGCAGACCCTGCTCGTGTGCGCCGTGACGACCATCGCCCTCGGCGTCGTCGCCGCGGGGCTCACCATCCGGGCCCGCACTCCGCGCCCACCTGGCGGCGATCCGCCCTCGGCAGGCTCCCCGGGTGGCGCCGCTCGTGACGGCGCCACCCGGGGCGCGGAGACCCGCTACTGAGCCCAGCCGTAATAGCCCCGACGCTCGGCGGGGATGCCGTGGCGTGGTTCGGTGAGCTGCCTGGCCATTACCGGGCGAGTCGGCCGCGGGATTCCGGCGGGCATTGGTTGCTGGCCGCCACCTGCTGGTCGGCCTTGTGCTCACCTGCAGGAGGCCCACCAGGACGGACGCGCCGCGGCGCAGCGGACCAGCAGGCCAGACCCGCCGCGGAGCTCAGGGAGCCGTCGGTCCAGGAACAGCCGACGCGCAAGAATTGACGATCATCGCTTTATTTCCTAGGTTGATCGTCATGATAATCAATGTTCGGCGACTTCTGGCGATGCTGGCCGCCTTCGTGATGGCCACTGTCGTCGGCATGCCCGATGCGGTCGCCGCAGCCGTCCAGCCCATCAACGACCTCGGCACCGGCAGCTACCTCGGCTTCCAGGGCGGCCTGTATCCGGCGGGCCGGAACACCATGCCGGACGCTCACCGCACGGCCGGAGTCACCAGAGCCCTGCGCGTACGCCCGCTCGACACCACCGGCGCGCCGAGCGCCAACGGCAAGTACGTCCTGCTCTCCATCGGCATGTCCAACACCACCCAGGAGTTCTGCTCGGGAGATGCCAGCGGAAAGTGCGCGCCGTTCTCCCTCATCGGTCAGGCCGCCGCGGACCCGCAGGTCAACCACGACAAGTTGGTCATCGTCGACGGCGCCGCGGGCGGCCAGACCGCCGGCACCTGGGACGCGCCGGCCGACGCCAACTACGACCGGGTCCGGGACACCAGACTGGCGCCCCTCGGCCTGACCGAGCGGCAGGTCCAGGTCGCCTGGGTCAAGGTCGCCAACGCCAATCCGTCGGTGTCCCTGCCCGCGACCAACGCCGACGCCTACCAACTCGTGACCCAGCAGGGCAACATCCTCCGGGCGTTGAAGAAGCGCTATCCCAACCTGCAGCAGGTCTTCTTCTCCAGCCGGATCTACGCCGGCTACGCCACCACCAGCCTGAACCCGGAGCCGTACGCCTACGAGACGGGCTTCGGCGTCAAGTGGGTGATCCAGGCGCAGATCACCCAGATGTCGGGCGGTGGCACCGATCCTCGGGCCGGCAACCTGGACTACAACAACACCACGGCGTGGGCGGCCTGGGGTCCCTACCTCTGGGCCAACGGCCTGCAGCCCCGCTCCGACGGGCTCGTCTGGGACCGGTCGGACTTCGGCTCGGACGGTACGCATCCGTCCAACTCAGGGCGGCAGAAGGTGGCGAGCCTGCTACTGCGCTTCTTCAAGTCCTCACCCCACACGGCCTGCTGGTTCGTCGTCGGCGGCACCTGCGGTTAGTCCCTGCCGCGTGGGCGTCGCGGCACGGCGTACCCCTGATCCCGGCGTATCCGGTGGCCGGTCCCGCCACCGGATACGCCGACCGGCCCCCGGTCAGCCACCGTCGGCGCCGCTGACGCTGCGCAGCAGTTCGGTACGCGCGGCCTCCAGCGCGACGAACAGCGCCCCCGTGAGCGATGCCGCCTCGCCCAGCGCGCTGGTCTCGATCCGCGGCGGGAACGGTGCGTACGCGTTGACGGTCTCCCGGACCGTGGGCAGCAGCAGCGGGTTTCGGCCCACACCCCCACCGAGTACGACGAGTTCGGGGTCGAAGACCGCGCAGGCGCTGGCGATCGTGAGGCCGAGTTGTCGCGCCTCCGCCTCCACCAGGTCCCGCGCGGCGGGCACTCCCGTGGCGGCCTGGGCGAACAGCTCCTCCACCGACGACGGACGGGTGCCCGGCCAGGTCGGGCGGGCCTTCAGTGCCGCGAGTACGCCGTACGCCCCCGCCTCGCCCGCCAACTGCTCCCTGCCTCGCCCGCCCCGCTGCTCGGGCGGGACGGAGCCCGGCAGCGGCAGGTAGGCCACCTCACCCGCGGCGCCGTGCGCCCCGCGGACCAGCTCACCGTTGTGGACCAGCCCCATGCCGATGCCGGCACCGACGGCCAGGAACGCGAACGTGGCGACGTCGCGGCCATGCCCTCGCCAGCGCTCGCCGAGCGCCGCGAGGTTGACGTTGTTCTCCAGGACGACGGGCGCGTCGACGCGCGCCTCGATCGGCGTGATCAGGTCGAAGGAACCCTCCTCACCGAGGTTGCGGGCGACCGACATGGTGCGACCGTCGGCGTGGATGACCCCGGGTGCCGACACCCCGACCCGGCGAAGCGGCCCGAGCTGGCCGCCTACCGCCTCCGTCGCGGATCCGATCATCCGGGCAACCTTCGCGGCGACCCGGCTCGCCCCGGTGGCTCGGGTCGGCTGCCGCTGTTCGTAGCAGAGCGCCCCGCTCATGTCCGCCGCCGCGACGCGGAGGTTGTCCCCGCCGACGTCGACTGCCACCACGTATCCGGCGGTCGGCGCCAGCCGGTAGTAGGTCGGCACCCGGCCGGGTCGGCCGCGGCGCACGCCGGCGTCGACGATCAGGCCACTGTCGACGAGCCGACGGACCACCTCGGAGATGGTGGGCCGGGACAGGCTGGTCAGGCGGGCGAGTTCCGGCCGGGTCATCGGCACACTGTCGAGCAGCGCGGCCAGCACCGCCCGGCCGGACGGGTCGACGGAGACCAACGGGAAACCACCCCTTCGCCGGTTGACCCGGATGCTGCGACGGCGGTCTTGACCGGTGATCGCGAACCGAGTACAAGTTTTTGTTAAGCAGCCTACCTAATGCCCCAGGAGGGCGATCATGTCGGAGAGCATGAGCGAGCTGTCCAGGCGAAGACTTCTCCAACTGACGGCTGTCACCGGCGCGGGCCTCCTTCTCGCCGCCTGCGACGTGGGAGGCAGCGACACCGGCACCGGCGCTGACAGCGGCGCGGCAGGCAACGGTGAAGGTCAGATCAAGGCCCTGTTCATGAAGCAGGCCGGCTACTCCGAAGACGACATCCGTGCGATGACCGACGAGTTCCAGAAGAAGTATCCGAAGATCAAGGTCGAGCCGTCCTTCGTCGCCTACGAGGCGCTGCACGACAAGATCGTCGCGGCGGCCCCCGCCAGCACGTTCGACGTGGTGCTGATCGACGTGATCTGGCCGGCCGAGTTCGGCAGCAAACGCATCGTCACCGACGTGACCGACCAGTTCCCGGCGGAGTGGAAGAGCGACATGCTCGGCGGCGCCCTCGCCACCGCCGCCTACCGCGACCGCTACTACGGCGTGCCGTGGATCCTCGACACGAAGTACTTCTTCTACAACACCGACATGCTCAGCAAGGCCGGCGTCGACCCGGCCAGCCTGTCCACCTGGGACGGCGTCCTCACCGCCGCCCAGACCCTCAAGGCCAAGAAGATCGTCGACCATCCGCTGATCTGGAGCTGGAAGCAGGCCGAGGCGCTGGTCTGCGACTACACCCAGCTCGTGGGCGCCTTCGGCGGCAAGTTCCTGTTCGACGACGGAAAGTCGATCGCCTTCAACACCGGCGGCGGCCTGCAGGCGCTGGAGTTCATGAAGCGGACCCTCGACACGAAGCTCACCAACCCCAACTCCGTCGAGTCGTTGGAAGAGGACGTCCGCAAGATCTTCTCCGACGGCCAGGCGGCGATGGCGCTCAACTGGACCTACATGTTCAACGCCGCCAACGACCCCCAGCAGTCGAAGATCGCCGGCAAGGTCGGTGTGGCGACCACCCCGTCGGGGCCGGCCAGCGCCCCGGGCGTCAACGGCTCGATGGCTCTGTCGGTCAGCTCCGGCAGCAGGAACCAGAAAGCGGCCTGGACGTACATCAGCTACATCACCAGCGCCGAGGTGCAGGACAAGTACGCCAAGAGCTCACTGCCCTGCTGGACGAAGTCGTACGACGACCCCGCCGTGGCGTCCACCCTGCCGCAGGTCGTACCGGTGGCCAAGAAACAGCTCGCCAACCTCATCGCCCGACCCCAGGTGCCCCGCTACAACGAGATCAGCCAGATCCTGCAGGCCGAGCTGCAGAACGCCCTGCTGAACCGGAAGCCGCCGAAGAAGGCCCTGGACGACGCCGCCGAACAAGCCCGTACGCTGCTCTCATGAGCGCCGCGCCACCGGCGCGCCCGGCACTCACGCCACCGGCCACCCGGCCAGCCCGGCCGGCGCGCCGGTGGCCGTTCGCGCGGCGCGCCGGCGGCGGCCAGACCCGACTGGCGCTGCTCCTGCTCCTACCCGCGGCGCTCGTCGTCTTCGGCGTGGTCCTGTACCCGGCCGGACGCGCCCTGGTCATCTCGTTCTACGACGTCGACAGCCCGTTCCCCGGCCGGTACCCGTTCGTCGGCCTACGCAACTACACCGAGATCCTGGCCGACGACCGCCTATGGGCGGCGGTCGGACACACCGGCTACTTCACCCTCGTCTCCACCGCGCTCGAGCTGGTCCTCGGGCTCGGGCTGGCCCACCTGCTCGCCGCGCCGATCCGGCTGCGCTGGCTGTTCCGCGCGATCGTGATCCTGCCCTGGGCGCTGCCGACCATCGTCAACGGCGCGATGTGGCGGTGGATCCTCAATGCCCAGTACGGCGTGGCCAACGCGCTACTCACCCAACTGCACCTGCAGGACGATTACCGGTCGTGGCTCGGCAACGACCCGTTCCTCGCCCTCAACATGGTGGTCGTGGCCGACGTCTGGAAGAACACCTCCCTGGTGGCGTTCTTCCTGCTGGCCGGGTTGCAGACGATCCCCCGCGGGCTCTACGAGGCGGCGCGGGTCGACGGCGCCGGCCCGATCCGCGCCTTCTTCCGAATTACGCTGCCGCTGCTGGTGCCGAACATCGCCCTGGTGCTGGTGCTGCGCACCATCGAGGCGTTCAAGGTCTTCGACATCGTCTACGTGATGACCGGCGGCGGGCCCGCGAGCGGCACGCAGACGATCACGTTCTTCACCTACCTCCAGGCGTTCTCCGCGCAGCGGTTCAGCTCGGGTGCGTCGCTGGCGTACCTGACCGTCGTCGCGATTCTTCTGCTGGCCCTGCTCTACCTGCGGCTGCTACGCCAGAGCGAGCTGAGGTCACCATGAGAGCGAGCCTGCGCTACCGCGTCTTCATCCACCTGGCCGCGCTCGCCACGTCCGTGGTGATCCTCGCGCCGTTCGCCTGGCTGCTCTACTCCTCGTTCGTCGGCCAGACCGACCTGGTCTCCCGGCCGATGCGCTGGCTGCCCGAGCACGTCACCCTCGACCGCTACCGGGAGATCTTCGCCGGTGGCGGCACCGGCGCCGGCGCGGCGTTCCGCAGCGCGATGGTCAACAGCTTCCTGGTGGCGGGCGGCACGGTCGTCATCTCGCTCGCCGTCGGGGTGCTGGGCGGCTACGCCCTGGCCCGGCTGCGGTTCCCGCTGCGCCGCGCGACGCTGCTGTCGTTCCTGGTCACCTACATGCTGCCGCCGATCGCGCTGATCATCCCGCTCTACCTGCTCATGTCGCGCTTCGGGCTGCTCGACACGCGCACCGGGCTGATCGTCGTCTACTGCTCCCTGGCCACCCCGTTCGCCCTGTGGAACATGAGCACCTTCTTCGGTTCGCTGCCCGTGGAGCTCGAGGAGGCGGCCCGGGTCGACGGGTGCAGCCGCCTCGGCGCCCTCGTCCGGGTAATGCTGCCGCTGTCCAAGCCCGGCATCCTGGCGACCGCCCTGTACGCGTTCCTGTTGTGCTGGGACGAGTTCCTCTACTCGCTGATCTTCACCTCGACCAGCCAGGCCAAGACGGTCCCGGTGGCGATCGCCGAGTTCACCGGGCGCAACGCCGTGGACTTCGGCCTCATCGCCGCCGGCGGCGTACTCGCCGCGTTGCCGCCGGTGGTGCTGGCGGTGGTGTTCCAGCGTTACCTCATCGGCGGCCTCGCCTCCGGGGCGGTGAAGGGTTGACCCTCCCCTACCTCGCCGGCGTGCGGGCGCAGCCGGAGAACCTGCGGCTGCGGCACATGCCGGCCGACACGAAGCTTTCGGCGGGGTGAACGGGAGCGGGGGCGGTGCCGGCCGCCCCCGCTCCCGCCCGTCGTTACGGCACCGGAATCGACGACGTGGGGATGTTGTAACCCCGAACGCGCAGGTAGGGCGCCTGGCCGCCGAGGTCGCTGGTCTGGTAGCTCGCGGTGACGGTGGTCGACTCCCCGGGCCACAGGGACACGTAGTTGTCGGTGTAGTTCACCGGCAGCACCTCGTTGCCCCCGTTGCCGGCTGTGATCTCCGGCCGCAGGAAGAACGCGATGTTCGTCGGGCTGTTGTTGGTCAGTCGGATGGTGGCGGTCTCCTGCCCGCCAGAGGCGGTCCGGGTCACGCTGGCCGTCAGGTTGGGGTTCGACGGCAGGCTGTTGAGCCCGGTGAGGTTGGCGTACGTCCTGACCGAGGTCATGTACCAGTTCTTCTTGTTGCCCAGCGCGTCGGCCTGGGTGGAGTACCAGTAGAGGTTGTTGCTGACGACTGTGCCCGCCGAGTCCTTCAGCTGCAGCCGGATGAAGTAGGTCGCGGACAGGCCGGTCAGCGCCGGGAGGGTGAGGACCTGCGTGGACGCGTTCGCCGCCGCAGTGACCGGCACCGTCGTCGTGTACGCCTGCGTCAGGCTCGGGATGTTGTACACACTGGCCGTGGCGGTCAGCCCGCTGCGTGCGCTCAGGGTGGAGTTGACCGCGTACACGTTGCGGGTCTTGTAGTCGTAGGCGATGTGGACCGGCTCGTTGGCCTTCTTGCTGCCGAAGTAGCCGCCACCGGGCTTGAAGTAGTAGTCGTACAGGTTCCAGTGCACCGCCGGCCAGGCGTTGTTGAGCATCCAGAAGATGACCCCGAACGACTGGCTGTACTCGTGCGAGTTCCACGCCTCGAAAAACGACCTCGTGTTCTCGTAGTTCTGCAGCTCCGACTTGCGGGAGTAGTCCTCGGCGCTGGTGGTGGTGCCGTACCGCTTGTTCACGCCGTCGGTGAAGACCTGGATGTTGTCGAAGACGCTCCTGGGTTTGCCGGCGTGGTAGTTCCAGGTGGTCCCGATCGGCCACAGCTCGGCGGCGGGGATGAACTTCTGCAGGCTCTCCAGCGGCGGCGGCGCCTCGGTGCCCTGCTCGGCGTTGGTGCCGAAGGCACTGCCCGACTGGGCGGGGCTGTCCCACCACAGCACCGGCGGCTCCCACTTGTACGGGCCGTCCATCTTCATGCCGGCGTTGGCGTTCGACCACGTCGCCACGTTGTCCACCGTCGGGTTCTGCCAGTGCAGCCGGGCCGCCGTGTTCTTGTACATGGTCAAGTGGGCGGCGGTCGGCGGCTGGTCGCTGCCGTAGTTCCACATGAACGGGCTGGCGTGGGCGCGCAACGCCCGCAGCTGGCTCTCCAGCGACGCGTTGGCCACCTGCTCCTGCTCGGCGGTCCAGGTACTGTCGTTCTCCCACGCGCTGCAGCAGACGAAACCCGGCATGATCATGACACCGGCCTGGTCGGCCAGGTCGTAGAGTTCCTCGTTGCCGAGTGTGCCCTCCAGACGGATGGTGTTGAGGCCCATGTCCTTGACGTACTGGACGTGCGTGGCGTTGGTCCTGGTGTCCCACCGCTGCAGCATGTCCCACATGTAGCCGCCGCCGCGGAAGAAGATTTTCTGCCCGTTGACCTGGTAGCCGACGAACGAGGTGCCGTTGACGGTGGTCCGGTAGTCGGTGAACTGGCGGATGCCGAAATTGATCGACTTGGTGTCCGACGTGGCACCGGCGACCGTCGCCGACGTGGCGAGCTGGTAGAGCTCCGGGCTGCCGTACTGGTAGGGCCACCACAGGGCGGGGTTGGCCACGTGCAGCTGCGGATAGCTCGCCGGGTCGAAGGTGACCTCGCGGCGCTCGTTGGCGGCCAGCGTGACGGCCTGGCTGACCGAGATGGTGGGATAGCCGGCCTTGCTGATCGTGGCGCTGACCGTCGCGGTGACCGGGGCGTTGGTCGCGTTGACGGCGTCGACGTAGACGGTGAGGTCGGCGGCGTTGGTCGCGGGCAGCGGCAGCACCGTCCTGACATACGGGTCACGCAACGCCACCGGCCCGGTGGTGTCCAGCAGCGTCCTGCCCCAGAGCCCGGCGTTCATGTCGGGCGCCTCCGGGTTCCAGTCCACTGTGCAGAAGGACAGGTCCTTGCAGTCGTGGGCCGGCGGGGTGACCAGGATCGCCAGCGCGTTGGACGCGCCGGGCCGGATCAGGTTCGTCACGTTGTACTCGTGCACGACCATGGTGCCGACCGCGTTGGCGTCGAGCTGGGTGCCGTTGAGCCAGATCTGAGCCCGGTAGCTGATCCCCTTGAAGCGCAGCCAGTACGCCTGGTCCGGGGTCGCGGCCGAGGCGGTGAACTGCCCCCGGAACCACCAGTTCTGGCCGGTCAGGTCGGGCACCGACTGCAGGTTCCTACCGAAGTAGATGTTCTGGTAGACGTTGTTGGCTACCAGCCCGGCCAGGACGGTCGACGGGAGCGAGACCGGGCTCCAGCCCGCGGTGCTGTAGCCGACCTGGGAGATGGTCGCCCCCGGGTCGCTGACGTTGGTGGCCGACCGCAACGCCCAGCCCGTCGACAGTTCGGTCGAGCCCACGGTGGCAGCGCTCGCGCTCGGCACGTGCACGAGCCCGACGCTCGCCACGAGGGCCAGGGTCGCGAGCAACGTGCCGAGCAGTCGGCGGTTCAGCAGGCGAGGTCGGTCGATGATGAGGCGCGATGACATGGATGGTGGCCTCCTCGATCTGATCAAGGCGGTGTGCCGCGTGGTGCGCGGCGGCTAGGAGCCGGTGGGCCAGGACACCTGGGTGGAGTGGTAGTAGTTGATCCCCATGACGCGCCAGCGCGGGCCATGGGCGCCGAGCCGCTGCTGGAAGGACGTCCAGTCGTGGGTGCTGGCCGGTGACCAGCCCAGCTCGGCGATCGCCGGCAGGCGCGGGAAGGCCATGTACTCGACGTCGGCGAGCGTCTCGATCGTCTCCGTCCACAGCGGCGCCTCGACCCCGAGCACCGACGTCTCTCCGACTCCGGAGAGATAGCTGCCCGGGTCCCAGCCGTACGCGTCCTGCACGTCGATGAAGCCGGCCCAGCGCTGGCCCAGCCGGGTGCGGGAGTTGTACTTCATGTCGAGGTAGCTGCGGTTGGCCGGCGACATGATGACCTTGGTGCCGTTCCCGGCGGCGGTCGCCACCGCGGCGTGGGAGGTCGTGGTCCCCCAGTACTGGGCGACGGTGGACGGCAGGATCGGGGCGTTGACGACGTCGTGCCAGCCGACGACGGTCTTGCCGTGCGCGGCGACGATCTGCTGTGCCCGGTTCACGAAGGTGGCGTAGTCGGCGGTGGTGGTGGAGCTGGCCTCGTCGCCGCCGATGTGCAGGTAGGGCCCGGGAGTCAGCGCGGCGAGCTCGCCCAGGACCTGATCGATGAACGTGTAGGTGAGCTCCTTGCTCACGCAGAGCGAGCTGAAGCCGACCCTGGTGCCGGTGTAGAGCTTCGGCGCCACGCCGTCACAGTTCAGTTCCGCGTACGAGGCGAGCGCCGCGTTGGTGTGACCCGGCATGTCGATCTCGGGGACGACCATGACGTACCGGGCGGCGGCGTACGCGACGATCTGCCGGTATTCGTCCTGGGTGTAGTACCCGCCGGTGCCGCCGCCGACCTGGGTGCTCCCGCCGTAGACGGCGAGGTTGGGCCAGCTGTTGACGGCGATGCGCCAGCCCTGGTCGTCGGAGAGGTGCAGGTGCAGCCGGTTCACCTTGTAGAGGGCGATCTCGTCGATGTACCGCTTGACCACGGCGACCGGGAGGAAGTGCCGTGCGACGTCGAGCATCGCGCCGCGGTGGGCGAAGCGCGGTTGGTCGACGATGCGCCCGCCGGCCACCTCCCACGGCCCGGGCTGCACTGTCGCGCTCTCGACGGCGGGGGGCAGTAGCTGACGCAGGGTCTGGACGCCGGCGAACAGTCCCGCCGGCTGGTTGGCGCGTACCGCGATCGACGCGGTCGTGACGTCCAGCTGGTAGCCCTCGTTGCCGACGCTCGCCGGTGCCCCGGACAGCAGCAGCGCGATGCCGTCCGTCGGGGTGGGGCTCGATGCGTCGACGACCGGCATCGGATAGCCGGTGGAGCGGCGCAGGATGGCGGCGAGTTGGCCGGCGACGTCCGCGACCGCCGGTGAACCGGCCTCGGTGTAGATCGCCGTGGCCGCGGTGACCCGGTAGGTGACGCCGGCGGCCGGATTGGCGGTGACCGGCGCCGGCACGACGGAGGCCAACGAGACGGCGGCCGCGGCGGGAGTCGCGGGTGCGGCCGGAGCGATCCCGCTGCCGACCAGGGCGAGGATGACGGTGGTGAGCAGACGTACGCCGCCGATGGTCATGACTGCCTCCGGAGCCCAGCGATGCCGCAGGAAGCGCGCGCGACGCTCACCGCACATCGACCTTCGTCGCTAGCAGTCAAGGTAGCCGCCATCTATTAATAAGGCAAGCTACCTAACAAATATCGGCTCACCCCTCTCTCTGGGAACCGGCTGCCTCCTCAGTGGGCATGCGAACGGTGCATCGTCAGGGGCTGCGACGGCGCTGGTTGCGGACCCGGCGCTCCTCCTCCGTCACGAGCGCCTGGATTCGGCGCATGGTCGCGTCCGGCGCCAGGATCGCCTCCCGCCACCGGTCCAGCGTCCTGGACAGGTCCCACACCGTCGCTCGCAGCTCCTGCAGCTCCCGTTGGGATGTCGCCAGCTCCTCCCGGACCGCCAGCGCCTCGTTCTCCAGCTCGGTGACCCGGGTCCGCAACGGCTGCACCAGGGCCAGAGCCGCGTCGGTCAGCGCCCCCGCCGTGTCGGCCTTCAACTTCCGCCGCTGCACCGCGATCGTGGCGAGCACCCCGAGGCCGCTGGCGCCACCGAACAGCCCGAGCGCCGAGATCAGAACCTGCGCCCAGTAGGGAGAGCCGGGCGTCTGCGCGATGATCATGTCTTCGCCTCCGGCCACGGATCGATGCCGGCTTGGTGCATCCGGATGATCCAGCGCAGCGACCGCACGATCTCCATCGAGCGCAGCCACGAGCCGATCGCCACCGCGCCGACGAACGAGGCCGCCACCACCGCCTGCGCGCCGGCGACCACCAGGACGGAGACGACGTACATCGCGGCGATCGCGCCCAGCATCAGCACCGCGGCGAGCTCGATGCCGAGCCCGGTGCCGAGCTGCCCCGGCCAGAACATGCCGAGCAGCCCCGCGACGCCGACCACGATCAGGCCGAACTCCCAGCAGACTTTGATCGCGTCGGGCATCGCCACCTCCACCGACTGCGGCCGGACGCGCAGCACGACCAACAGGACGCCACACACCGGCGCGGAGACCAGGACGGCAAGCTCGAAGACCCGCTGGCTGGTCCGTTCATGGATGCTTCCCACGGGTGTGCTCCTCTCCTGCGGGCACGGCCCAGGGTCGACGCCCGGAAGCTGATGGAACCCGAAGCCGGCACATTCCCGACGACGCCGTCGACGCGGCACCGAACACGCGGCCGGGATGCCGCCAACGGCATGCCGGCAGCTTGAGCCCGTGGAGCGACACCATCCGTGGTCGCGCATGCCGGCCGAGCCGCTCGATCCGACTGCCGCTCCCAACCGCATGAATCAAACATATGCCCAGGTCAGCGGTAAATTCGCGGGCTACCGAGGCGGGACGATCACTACCGCGCTCACCGCTGCGGCTGTCGGATTGTCGACAGTGCCCGCAACGGGCCGGATCGTCGCGCGCCGGGAGGTGTCACGCCGCGTCGGCGGCGCCCCACACCGCTTCCACCAGGCCCGGAAGTATCCGGGCGGCCGGGCCGCGCAGGTTCACGTCGGCCACCGCATCCAGCGGCGTCTCCTCCGGGTTGACCTGGATCACCGCGGCGCCGAAGCGGGCCGCCACCTGGGGGATCTCCGCACCCGGATACACCAGGCCGGAGGTGCCCACGGTCAGCAGCAGGTCGCAGGAGGACGCCGCCTCGACCGCGCGGCCAACGCCTCCTGCGGCAACGCCTCACCGCCATCATGGCGGACGGTCGTGGCGGGCTCGTCGCCGGCAGGGCGACGCGGGTCAAGCGGGGACGAACCAGACCGCGGCGTCCGGCGGCAGCAGGAGGGAGCGGCCGACCGGTGGGACCCGCGCGCTCGCCAGCAGCACCCGGCCGACCCCGGTCAGCGGCGCCGCCTGGTCGCCGACGTTGACCGCGCAGCCGAACCCGTCGCCGCGCCGGAACGCCACCACGCCTGACCCGGTGTCCCACCAGGTCAGCTCGTCGGCCGCGCCGTCGCTCAACTCTCGACGCAACCGGATCGCCGACCGGTAGAGCGTCAGCGTGGACCCAGGATCGGCGGTCTGCCGCTGCACGCTCAAGGCATCCCAACCGTCGGGCTGCGGCAACCACGGCGGGTCGGCGCCGTGGGGCGAGAAGCCGTACGTGCCGCCGTCGACCGTCCACGGGATCGGCACCCGCGAGCCGTCCCGCCCGCGTACGGTCCGCCCGGAGCGTTCCCACAGCGGGTCGCGCAGCGCCTCGTCGGGCAGGTCCACCTGCGGCAACCCCAGCTCCTCGCCCTGGTAGACGTAAGCGGCGCCGGGCAACGCCAGCATCAGCAGCGCGGCGGCCCGGGCCCGCCGCAGCCCCCGCTCTCCCCCGCCGTAGCGGGTGACCGTCCGGACCGCGTCGTGGCTGTTCAGCACCCAGGCCGGGAGGGCACCGACCCGGCGGTACGCCTCGAGCGTGCACCCGATGGTGTCCCGCAGCGCCGCGGCCGACCAGTCGCACTCCAGCAACTCGAAGGTGAACGCCTGGTGCAGCTCGTCCGGGCGGACGTAGCGGGCCTGCCGGTCGGCGTCGAAGAGGCACACCTCGCCGATCAGCGCCCGCTCCCCCGGCATCGCGTCCACCATGGCCCGCCACTGCCGGTACAACGTGTGCAGCGGCGCCTGGTCGAAGAACGGCATCAGGTGGTTACGGCGGAACTCGGTGTGCTGACCGGCGCCGGCGTCGACCAGATCCGGGTGCTTGAACAGGGCATGTGCCATGTCGATGCGCAGCCCGTCCACGCCCCGGTCGAGCCACCACCGGACGATGTCCGCGTACTCCGCCGGCACCTGCGGGTCGTCCCAGTTCAGGTCGGGTTGCTCGGGGCTGAACAGGTGCAGGTACCACTCGTCGGGCCCGCCGTCCGGGCTCGGCACCCGCCGCCAGGCGCTCCCGCCGAACGCCGACCGCCAGTCGTTGGGTGGCCGGTCCGGGTGGTCCTTGTCCAACGGGTGGAAGACGTACCGGCGGCGGGCGGCGCTGCCCGGTGGTGCGGCGAGCGCCGCCCGGAACCAGGGATGCCGGTCCGAGGTGTGGTTGGGCACCAGGTCGCAGACGACCCGCAGGCCGTGCCGGTGCGCCTCGGCCACGAGCGCGTCGAGGTCGGCGAGGCTGCCGAAGAGCGGGTCGACGTCGCGATGGTCCACGACGTCGTACCCGCCGTCGACCATCGGTGACGGGTAGAACGGGGTGAGCCAGACGGCGTCCACGCCGAGGGAGGCCAGGTGGGGCAGGCGGGCGGTCACCCCGGGCAGGTCACCGGTCCCGTCTCCGTCGGAGTCGGCGAAGCTGCGGACGTACACCTGGTAGCAGACACCGCCGCGCCACCACGGCCGCCCCGGCGCGGACGGGGTCACCGACGGACCAGGGTGAAACCACCGGACAGGACCGTGACCCGCAACTGGGTGGCGGAGCTGGCGTGCCGCGAGCGGAGTTCGCCGGCCGCGTCGTACACCTCCACAGTGGCCGCTGCGGTGCCGCCGGCGGTGACCTCCACGGTCCGGGCGGTCCGGGCGGCGCTGCGCAGCAGCGTCGTGCGGTGCCCGTCGCAGGCCAGGGTGAGCCGGGAGACCAGCGGTTCCAGCAGGACCGCGTCGACGGTGGCCGGGCCTGCGGCGGTGGCCTGCGCGGTCAGTTCGGTGGCGTCGGCGGCCAGTTCGCGGGGCAGGGTGACCGGCAGCAGCGCGCCCGGCGCCGGGGAGGCCCCCTGGGCGCCGACCCGGGCGTGATCGACCTCGCCGAGCGGTCCGGCGTCGCTACCCCAGACGGTCGGGGCCGGCACGCCGGGGCGCAGGTCCACCACCGGCAGCACCAGCCGGGGCTGGTCGGCCGGAGGGAGCTGCCAGCGCAGCCCAGCCCCGGCAGGCAGCTCGACGTAGCTGCCGCTGATCAGCGATTCCCCGGTCCACGCCGACGGCGGGCTGACCACGGTCGCGCCGCCCTGGCGGGCGGCGTCCTCGGCCTCCAGGGTCAGCGTGCCGACCCGTTCGACGATCTCGGTGCGCCGGGCGAGGGCGGCCAGTTCCGGCCGGGCGTCCAGGGCGAGCATGCTGAGCAGGGTGTGGATGGTGGACTCGGCGCCGGAGTTCCGGTTGACCTGCCCGTCGCCGTTGATGCCGTCGATCGCCCGGCCGGTGTGCGGGTCGTAGCCGGGCGTCCCGGCCGGGTTGGCGCCGAACCACCAGGCGGCGGTCAGGGCGGCGAGCTGGGCGAAGCCGGACCGCCTGGTGGCGTCGGCGACGGCGAGCAGCGACTGCACCCTCGAGTCGACGCCGTAAGCGATCTGGGTGCGGTCGGTGCGGGTGGGCAGCCGGCCGTTGTCCGGGCCGCCGGAGGTGAGCAGCCATGGGGTGAACACGGCGGCATCGGTGACGGCGGGGCCGAGCAGGGCCCGGTCGCCGAGGGCCTGCGCGGCCCGGGCGAGCGCGGCGGGCATCTGCGCACCCCAGCCGTGCCAGACCGAGCGGGACAGCGCCCAGGGGCGCACCGCGCCGAACGGCCATTCCCGCACGTCACCGTCGGCGAGCGCGGCGATGCCCTCGGCGAGTTGGCGCAGCGCTCGGCGGGCGGTGGCGCCACCGCCGGCTTCGACGTAGGCGGCCAGTCCGAGGACCGCTTCGGCGGTGGCGTCCGCACCGTCGACGATCAGCCAGGCTGGGGTACGTTCCCCGTCGATGACCTGCCACTGCCGGTAGCGGACGAGCACCTGGCGCTGCACGGCGGCGACGGCCAGGTCGAGGCGGGTCCGCAGGAAGCCGGCGAAGTCCGGGTCGGTGTCGCGGAACGTCGCGTACCCCTCGCCGAGTGCCCAGACGGTTCGGGCCAGCCAGTACGACGCGTCGCTGTCGGACGGGTCGGGCAGTTCCTTCGGCTCGGCGCTCGGGTTGAGCGTGCCGCCCGGCTGCATCCACAGCACCACGTTGCCGGCGTTGGGGCCGTCGGCGGTCTGCAGGTAGGTCAGGCCACGCAGGAGTTGGTAGGCGGCGTCCCGGCTGGTGGCGGCCCCGGTCAGCCGCCAGTGTCGCAGGTAGACCACGGCGGCGCGGGAGATGTCGTCGGCGTTGTACGCCCCCTGCCCCCAGGTGCCGCTGTCCGGGTCGTACGCGCCCCCGCCGACTCGGCGGAAGGCGCCGTCCGGCCCGGGTTCGGCGTAGGTCCACAGCGCCCCGATCGCCGGGGTGTCGGCGAGCCGGTAGGTGGTGTGCCCGGGCTGCTGCGGCGGAGTGACCTCCTCCCGGAGGAAGTCCAGGTGGGCGAGGTTGGTCAGCGGGCTCGTGCTCGGCGCGCTGGCGGGGCGGGCGGCGCCGGCCGGAGCGGCGGCCAGCAGTGGGGTGGTGGCGGCGAGGCCGCCCAGCAGCAGCGATCGGCGTTTCACATCGACCTCCTCGGTCAGGACGGGCAGGCGGTGGTGGGGTGTGATCGTCCGAGATGGACGGTGCGGTCCTCGCGGGCGGACCGGGCGGCCGCGGCGGCGACGGTGACGGCCGTGGCGCCCTCGGCGACTCCGGCGGCGGGCCGGCCGCCAGTACGGACGCAGCGCACCAGGTCGTGCATGGCGGCCCGCACGCTCTCGGCGTAGACGTACGGTTTGGCGGCCTCGCCGCCGAGGTCGAGGGTGATGCGGCAGTGGTGCGGCAACTGCCGCTGCCGGCCCCGTTCCCGGGCGTTCGCCGGGCCGGCGTGCCGGTGCACGGCCACCGTCACGGCCGGGTCCCGCAACCGGTGGCCGTCGACGGCGAGCAGTTCTTCGGCGCGGGCCGGCAGGTGCTCGACCAGCGCCGCTCCGGCGTCGTCGGTCCAGAGGTCGATGGCGGCGTGGACGGGGATCCAGCCGGTCACCCGGGCCTCGGCGGCGCCGAAGTCGATCCGCATCAGTTGCCGTTCGCAGCGGTGGGCGTGGCTGAAGCCGTGCGCGAAGGTCGCCACCGCGCCGTCCGGGTAGCGGGTGGTGGCGACCGCCAGGTCGACCAGGTCGGTGCCGGGGCGCTGGCCGAGCATGCCCTGCACCGACTCGGGGGTCGCGCCGACGAGGGCGTCAGCCGCGTCGAAGAAGTGCACCCCGTGTTCGACGAAGATCCCGCCGCTGACCCGCTCGTCCCAGAACCAGTGCTCCGGGCCGAGGTCCTCGTCGCTGGCGTCGTTGTCGAAGGCGAACCGCCGGACCGGACCGAGCAGCGGGTCGGACGGGGAGCCGGGCGGCGCGGCGAACCGCGGGTCGCGCAGCCGGGCCAGCGCCCGCAGCACGGGGTTGTAGCGCAGCACGTGGTCGACCACCAGGACGCGGCCGGTGGCGGCGACCGCATCCCGGATGGCGGCGGCCTCGTCCTCGGCGACGGCCAGGGGCTTCTCGGCGAAGACGTGCCGGCCGGCGCGCAGCGCCGCGAGGGTGGTCTCCGCGTGCCCGGCCGGCGGGGTGGCCACCACCACGACGTCCACGTCGTCGTCGGTGACCAGCGCCCGCCAGTCCGGCACCGGCCGGGCGGCCAGGGTCCCGGCCAGCCGCCCGGCCCGGTCGGTGTCCGGGTCCGCGACCACGGTCACCGTCACGTCCGGCAGGTCCCGCAGGGCGCCGGTGAGGAAGGTGGCGAAGCCGCCGGCCCCGACGACGCCGAGGCGCAACGGGGCCGGGCCGCTCACCGGAGCCGCCCCGACGGCACCGCCGGCCGGGTCACGCGGGTCGGCCCGGCCGGCCGGCTCACCCGACACGGTCGAGCCGGGCGACGCCGATCTTGGCGTCGGCCATGCCGTAGAAGACGTACCGGACCCCGTCCACCTCCTCGATCGCGGTCGGGAAGACCACGTTCGGGACGGTGCCGGAGCGTTCGTCCTCGGTCTCGGGCACCAGGATCGGCTCGGCGGTTCGGGCCAGCACCCGGCCCGGGTCTGTCGGGTCGAGCAGCATCGCGCCGGCCGCGTACTCGACCTGCTGCGTGCTGGGGTCGAAGGTGTCGGGGATGTGGCCGGTCACCCCGTGGTGGATGAGCAGCCAGCCCTCCTCGACCCGTACCGGCGGCGGGCCGGCGCCGATCTTCAGCTCCTCGTAGGGGAACTCGGACAGGGCGACGCAGCGGTGGTCGCGGAGCCGCACCAGCGCCCTGATGTCGGCGTGCACCTCCTCGGCGGGCACGTAGGAGATCCAGATGCCGGGCCGCTCGTCGGTGATCCCGGCCGGCAGGTGCACCCCCTCACCGGGCCGGAACCAGCCCAGGTCCCACATCGGCCGGTGCAGCATGGCGTAGCAGGGGCGGCCGTCCGGGCCGGGCACCGGCTCGGGGAAGAAGACCGCGTCCTTGTTCGGAAACAGGTTCAGGTCGGTGTCCAGGCCCGGCTGGTAGGCGAACTGCACCGGTCCGAGCCGGCGCCAGGTCCGCAGGTCGGTGGAGACCGCCAGGGCCAGCCGTGGGCCCAGCGGGCCGTAGGCGACGTAGGTCATCAGGTGGCGGCCGAGCCCCGGCACCCAGGTGGTGCGCGGATCCTCGACGCCGGCGTTGTTCAACCCGCGCTCCCAGCCCTCGTCGGGGGCGAGGACCACGCCGCGCCGGAGCACCCCGGCCGGTACGCCGTCGCGGAACTCGACCTCGGCGAGCCCGACCCGGGAGACGTTCCCCTCGGCGACCAGCCGCGGCAGCAGGTGGAGCTTCCCGTCCGGGGTACGTCCGCTGGCCGGGTTGAGCACCCCCTCGGCTTCCAGCGGCTCCCCCGGTTCGGGCGCCATGACGACGCCCAGCCGGGTGAGGGTGTAGGGGACGGCGGTGGAGACAGTCAACGATTCAACCCTTTACGCCAGATCCGATGTTGGTCGAGGTGAAGTGCCGTTGGAAGGCGACGAACAGCGCCACCGCCGGGGCGGCTAGGACGCAGGCGCCGGCCAGGATCGCCCCGTACGGGTTGGCGGTCCGCGCGGCGACGTTGGTCATGTAGTTGGCGAGCGACACGGCCAGCGGTTGCATGTCGGCCTGCTTGGTGATCAGGAACGGCCAGAGGAACTCGTTCCACGGCCCGATGAACGTCAGGAGCACGGCGGTCAGCAGTGCCGGGCGTACCAGCGGCAGGGCGATCGACCACAAGATGCGGACCTCACCCGCGCCATCGGTCCGGGCGGCGGCGAACAGGTCGTCCGGCAGCTGCAGGAAGAACTGCCGGAAGACGAAGACCGCCGTGGTGTTGATGGCGTACGGCAGGATCATGCCGAGATACGAGTCGGCCAGGCCGTAGCTGCGCACGATGAGCACGTAGAGCGGGATCAGCAGCAGTTGGAAGGGCACCACCTGGACCAGCAGCACCAGGCCGAACAGCGCCCCTCGTCCGCGGAAGCTGAGCCGGGCCAGGGCGTAGCCGGCAAGTACGCCGAAGACCACCGTGGCGAGGATGACGCCGCCGGTGAAGATGCCGGAGTTGACCAGCGACCGGAGCAGGTCGATCCGCTCGTTGATGTCGCGGTAGTTGCCGAGGGTGAGATTCGCCGACGGAAGGGCGCCGGCCGGTGAGGTGTCCGGCTCGGCCTGCAGCGAACCGATGAGCATGTAGTAGAAGGGGAAGAGGAACGCCACCGCGCCGACGGCGAGCAGGATCGACCGCAGCACGGTCCAGCCGCGGCCGGAACCCCGTCCGCCCGCCGGGGGTTTGCCACGCCTCTCGACGGGACGCGGCGCGATGTCTGGCACGACGCGTGTCATCAGGGCCTCTCCAGGATCCGCCGGTTGATCAGCGAGACGACGACGACCCCGATCACGAGCAGCACGCCGATGGCAGCCGCGACATCCGGCTGCGCCTGCTCGATGCCACGCTGGTACATCAGCAGCACCGGCGACGCGGACGCGCCGTTCGGCCCGCCGCCGCCGGTCAGCAGGTACGGCTCGGTGAACAGGTTCGCGCCGGTGATGGTCGCAACGATCACGACGAGCGTGGTGGCGGGGCGGACCGCGGGCACGGTCACCGAACGGAACCGCTGCCATCGGCTGGCCCCGTCCACCGCCGCTGATTCGTACAGTTCGTTCGGCACGTTCTGCAACGCGGCCAGGTAGAGCAGGATGAAGAAGCCGAGCTGCTTCCAGGCGACGTAGACGGCGACGGTCGGCATCGCCAGGTGCTCGCTGACCAGCCAGGACGGGTCCGGCGCCAGTGGACCGAGGAGCTTGTTGACCAGGCCGCCAGAGTTGAACAGGAACAGCCACACGCCCACCACCGCGACGCTCGCGGTCACGTACGGCACGTAGTAGGCCACCCGGAGGAAGGTGCGTCCGCGGATGGCGCCGTTGAGCGCGTTCGCCAGCAGCAGCGCCAGGACGGTGGTGAGCGGCACGTTGATCAGGAGGAACACGATGATGTTCCCGAACGCCTGCCGGACGGCCGGATCACCGAGGACGGCGGTGTAGTTCGCCAGCCCGACGAACGGGCGGTCGACCGGCACGCCCGGTGCGGTGAAGAAGTAGTCGTGGAAGCTGATCCACACCGCGAACCCGAACGGGTAGGCGAACACCAGCGCGAGGAACACCGCATACGGCGCGACGAGAACCGCGCCGACCGGGTGGCGACCGAGAACGGCCGCCACCCAGCGCCGCGGGCCGCGCCGGGAGACATCCCGACTGAGCGGCCCGGACATCAGGACTGCCCGGCCAGCCCGGTGGCCTTCTTCGCGGCCTCGGAGAACGCATCCGGCAGCGGCCGCTTGCCGAAGATGACCGACTCGGAGTACGCGTCGCGGAAGGTCTGCCAGATCGTGATGGAGTTGGCCACGTTCGGCACCTCGACGGTGCGCCCGGCCTGCTCGGCGAAGCTCTTGTAGGCCGGGTTCTTCGTGAAGTAGTCCGGGTAGGTCGACGGCAGGTCAGCCCGCAGCGGCATCTGACCGGTGGCCTCCAGCAGGGCGCCGTCCTGCTCCTTGCTGGTGGCGAACTTCAGCACCTCCCACGCGGTGGCGCGGTTCTTGCACGCCGAGTACATGGCGACGTTCTTGGCGTCGCTGAAGGTCTTGACCTCGGCCGCGGGCTTGCCGGTGGAGGTCGGCACCGGGGCCGCCCCCCACTTCACCTTCTCGCCGTACACCGCGATCGCCCACGGGCCGACGATGGCCATCGCGGCCTTGCCGTCGGCGAACGAGTCGCCGTTGTACTTCTCCTTCGGCGCGAGACCCTCGTCGTAGAGCTTCTTCCAGAACTCCGCGACCCGCAGCCCTTCGGGCGAGTCGAACTGGGCCTTGCCGTTCTCGACCAGCTGCTTGCCGCCGGTCTCCGCGGCGAACAGCGGGTAGTAGTCGAACCACGACTGGAAGAACTCGCTGCTCGGGGCCGGGTAGATCGCGGCCGGCGCGGCGCCGGACGACTTGATCTTACGGGCGGTGGCGAGGAAGTCGTCGTACGTGGCGAGCGGCGGGTTGTCCTGGTCGACGCCGGCCTTCGCGAGGATCTCCTTGTTGTAGAAGATCATCACGGGGTTGGACTTCCAGGGCATCTGGTAGAACTTGCCGTCGGCGGACTTGTACTGGTCGGCGGCGGCACCCGTGCGCTGCTTGATGTAGTCGGCGGCACCGTCGAAGCTGTCGAGCGCCACGAGCCCGCCCTGCTTCTGGAACTGCGGCACGGCGGCCGGGGCGGTGTTGAAGATCAGGCACGGCGCGTTGCCGGCGGTGATCGCGGCGCCGATGACCTCCTCGGAGGACTTGCCGGCGGGGATCTCCTGAGCGGTGATCTTCTGGTCGGCGTGCTGGCCGTTCCACGCCTCGACCATGGCCGTGCCCCAGGCCAGCTCCTCCTTGTTGTTCGACAGCCAGATGGTGATGGGCCCCTTGGCCGAGGAGTCGGCCTTGGTGCCGGAGCCGCCGTCACCGCAGGCCGCGGTGAGGCCGAGGGAGAGGACGAGGAATGCGGCGGGGACGGTACGTCTCATATCGGTCTCCGATCTCGACTGCCGTGACGCGGGGCTGACCAGGCCGAGGCGATGCCCGGGCGGCGTGGTCACGGCGCTTGGTGTGGTGTGGGTGGTGGTGGAGCGGTGGAGGCGCGGACGACGAGCTGCGCGGGAGGCATCTCGACGTCCGGGCCGCCGGTGCCGTCGATGAGATCGAGCAAGGTACGGGCGGCGACGCCGCCCCAGCCGGACGGATCGGTCCGGACACTGGTCAGGGCCGGGCTGATGTGGGCGGCCAGTTCCGTGTCGTCGAAGCCGGTGACGGAGAGCTGGCCGGGGACGTCGAGTCCGCGTTCCCGGGCCACGGCCATGCCGGCCATCGCCATCACGTCGTTGGCGTAGATGATCGCGGTCGGCGGGTCGGTCAGGTCGAGCAGGTGGTGGGTGGCCCGGGCCCCACCGGCCGCCGAGAAGTCGGAGGGCACACAGGGACCGGGGGGCAACCCGGCGTCCCGGAGCGCGTCCTCCCAGGCGTCCCGCCGTGCGGAACCGTGCAGGAAGTGTTCGGGACCGGCGACGTGGGCGACGTGCCGGTGCCCCAACTCGACCAGATGCCGTACGGCGGCCGCGATCCCCGGCCGGTCGTCGACGAGCACCGCCGGGAACGGGCTGGCCACGTCGGGACGGCCGAGGGTGACGGCGGGCAGCCGCAGCTCCTTCAGCAGGGCGATCCGTGGATCGGCGATCCGCAGGTCCAGCAGGAACACCCCGTCCACCCGCCCGTCGGCGGCCAGCCGCCGGTAGCCGTCCTCCTCCGCCCGTTGGCTGGTGACGACCTGGAGGACCAGCGCCTGGTTCCGCTCGGCGAGGACGCGTTCCACGCCGGCGATGAAGGCGGGGAAGAACGGGTCGGCGCCGAGCAGCTCCGGCGGGCGGGCGAGCACCAGGCCGACCGCGAACGCCCGGGAGGTGGACAGGGCCCGGGCGCGGTGGCTCGGCGTCCAGCCCAGCTCCTTCGCCACCGCCAGGATGCGCTGGCGGGTCTCCTCGGCCACCCCGGGCCGGCCATTGAGGGCGAAGGAGACCGCGCCCTTGGAGACACCTGCGGCACGGGCGACGTCGGTGATCGTCGGTCGACGTTGGGCCACCAACTCGGCCTCCCTCCCGTGCCGCCAGGTCCGGAGCGAGCAGTCGGCCGCTAAACCGGTTTGGGAGATGCTAGACCGGTTTAGCGAACGGATCAATGGCTGGCTCCGTTACCGCCGGAGGTGGGCGGCCCGGGTTCTGGACCAGCGCGTGCGACCCTGGCCTTGATCAGGCCTTCGGGACCCTCGCCGGCTCCGCAGGATCAACCTGGGCGGCCCGGCGGCGGGACCGCAGCAGTTGGATGCCGATGGGCAGGACCGAGACCACGACGATGCCGATGAGGATGATCTCGATGTTGGACTTGACGAAGGCGATCTGGCCGAGGAAGTAGCCGAGGACGGTGACGCCCACACCCCACAGCGTCCCGCCGATGACGTTGAAGATCAGGAACGTGCGGTAGTGCATGCGCGAGACACCGGCGATGATCGGGGTGAAGGTGCGCACGATGGGCACGAACCGGGCCAGCACGATCGATCGGGCACCGTAGCGGGCGAAGAACTGGTTGGCCCGCTGCACGTTCTCCTGCTTGAACAGTCGCGAGTTGGGGCGGCGGAACAGAGCCGGGCCGACCCGCTTGCCGAACAGGTAACCCACCTGGTCACCGGCGATGGCGGCCACGGCCACCAGCAGGCATAGCAACCACAGCGGCTGGTGCAGGTAACGGCCGTCGGCGACGAGCAGCCCGGCGGTGAACAGCAGCGAATCGCCCGGCAGGAAGAACCCGATCAGCAGCCCGGACTCGGCGAACACGATGGCCAGGATGCCGATCAGTCCGAAGGTGGAGATCAGCCACTCCGGGTTGAGGACACTTGGACCCGCAGCGAGCAACGGCTGGGGCGATGGCACGGGCACCTCCAGGACAGCGGGGGACGTGGGGCTACCGACCGACCGTCGGGCGCGGGCTCCGCTGCTGTGCCCACCGGTCGTACGCCCGCCCACCGGCGTGGACGACGGCGACGGCGGCGGCAGCGATGAACACGCCGGCGAGAATGTCCGCCGGATAGTGCACCCCCGCCCAGATACGGGCGAATCCGATAATGGTGGCCAACACCGTCAGCGCTACCCCCCACTGCCGGGACAGAAACGCCCCCACCGCGAACGCCACCGCGAAGGCGGCCGTCGCGTGGTCGCTGGGCAGCGACGGCCCCGCGGCGTGCGGGATCAGCTGGTGCACCGAATGGGTCTGGAACGGTCGCACCTCGGTGCTGACGGCGGCGACGACCTGCCCGACCACGAACGCCACCGCGAGCGCCCCCGCGACCCGCACGACGGCGGCTGGTCGGGCCCGCACGCTACGCAGCACGGGGACCGCCGCCACGACGCCGAGGACAAAGATCAGCCACATCGCTGACCACTCGAAGATGTCGTCGATCGGGTCGCTGCGCCCGGCTGCGGCGTTGATCAGCTCGAACAGGTGGTAGTTCATCCCCGTACCACGCTTCCTGGTCGACCCGGCTCCCCCGTACGGCCGGCTGCCGCCAGCCTGCCCGCCGGCACCTGAGAGGAGCCTGAAACGGACGAAGGCAGGGTCAGTGCGACCGGGTGCCGCAGCTGAGCGGCAGGAGGATGCGGACCCTCAGGCCCGGTCCCGGCACGACCTGCACGGTGCCGCCGTGCGCGGCGACGATCTCCCGGGTGATCGGCAGCCCGAGGCCGCTCCCGCCGTCGGCGCGGGCCCGGCTGTCGTCCAACCGGACGAACCGGTCGAAGATGCGCTCCCACTGGTCTTCGGGGACACCCGGCCCGTCGTCGCCGACCTCGACGCAACCCCACCCGTCCCGTACCGAAACGTGCAGCGCCACCTGGGAGCGCGCGTGCCGGGCGGCGTTGTCGGTCAGGTTTCGCAGCGCCCGGCTGAGGTCGTGCGCATCGCCGCTGACCCGTACCGGAGCGAGGTGGGCGCGGACGGTCAGATCGGGCCGACGGGCGGCGATCCGGCTCCGCTCGGTATAGGCCAGGTCGTCCAGATCGACGTCGTCATGGCCCCCGGTGGCGCCCAGCTCGTCGATGCGCGCGAGCAGCAGGAGATCGGACACGAGGCGGCCGAGGCGCTCCGACTCGAGGCGCAGCAGCCCGACCAATTCCTCGGTGGCGGCGGTCCGCGGGCTCAGCGCCAGCCGGTCCAGCCCGGCCTGCAGGGTGGCCAGCGGGCTACGCAGCTCGTGGCTGGCGTCGGCCACGAACCGCCGCTGGCTCGCCGCCGCCGTGTCCAGCCGGTCGAGCATGCTGTTCATCGTCTCCGCGAGCGCCGCCACTTCGTCATGGGCGGTCGGTACCGGGACCCGGGCATGCAGGTCACGGGCGGTGATGCCGGCGACCCGGCGACGGATCGCCTCGACCGCGTGCAGCGACCGCCCGACGAACAGGAACACCGCCGCGCCGACCACGAGCAGCATAGCATCGGTGGCAGTCCGGCGATCAGGATGGCGGCGACCGCCTCCGTGCTCTCGTTCACCGGACGCAGCGACTGCGCCACCAACACGGTCGTGGTGCCGGAGCCGACGGCGACCCCTTCGGCGACCACCCGGTACGGATCCTCGTCGGCGAACGGCAGCAGCCGCTGCTCGCGCAGCACCTCGCCGGGGCGGGGACGCAGCGGGGACAGCGGCGCGGCGCCGCCGAGCGCGGCCGAGGCGGCCTCAACGCGACCGGAGGGGTCGAGGATCTGCACCAGCGTCTGCTCCCCCGGGCTGGGCTTCAACGTCTGGGCGATCGCCGCCTGGTCGCCGCCGGCCACCGCCGAGGCCACCTCGGCCGCCCGCTGCCGGGCGGCGGCGTCCACGTTGCCGACCAGGTCCATCCGGGCCAGGTAGACGAAGGCCGCCGCGCCGACGGCAAACGCCAACGCCACCACCACCGCGGCGGCCAACGCCGAACGTAGGCGCACCCCCAGGCGCCTGCGCACCCACCGGACCAGGTCGTTGAACGACCTGCGCCTGCCCGCCATCTCCGCAGCGTAGGCACCGCCGGCCGGAGAAGACACGGAGAGGCGAACAGTGCGCTTTCCGTCAGCCGCCATCGGCCGCCAACCGGTACCCCATCCCCCGCTCGGTCTGGATGGCCGACCGGCCGAACGGCTGGTCGATCTTGCGGCGCAGGTAGCCGATGTACACCTCGACGATGTTGGGATCGCCGTCGAAGTGGGCGTCCCAGACGTTCTCGATGATCTGGGTCTTGGACACCACGTCCCCGCGATGGCGCATGAGGAACTCCAGCAACGCGAACTCGCGGGCGGTGACCCGGACCGGCTGCCCGGCCCGGGCGACCAGCCGCCGCGCGGGATCCAGCGTCAGGTCACCGGCGGCCAGCACCACCGGGCGTGCGGGGGCACCCCGGCGGACCACGGCGCGGAGCCGGGCCACCAGCACCACGAAGGAGAACGGTTTGGTCAGGTAGTCGTCGGCGCCGAGATCGAGGGCGTCGGCCTGGTCGTACTCGCCCTCCTTGGCGGTCAGCATCAGCACCGGCGTCCACACGCCGCGCGACCGCAACTGGCGGCACACCTCGTAGCCGCTGAGACCGGGTAGCATGATGTCGAGCACGACCACGTCGTAGGTGTTCTCGCTGGCCGCCCAGAGCCCGTCCGGGCCGGTGTGCTGCACATCGACGGCGAGCCCCTCCTCGACCAGCCCCGCGCGGATCACCTCCGCCAGAGCGGTCTCGTCCTCGACGACAAGCACTCGCACCAGTTCCGCTCCCATCCTGTCTCCAGACCCGCAGCTCCCCTCGGGCCGACGTCGCCTTCCCGCCCGGCGGCACCACCGGGCGACGCCGACCCCGGGCATGGTGGGGCAGCGGCGCCTCGGTCACCGCCGCGCTGCCAGATCCCTCTCGTCGCGTGTGACGAGCGGTAGCGACGCATCCCGCCTCGTCACGCCCAGATAGCCGACCAGGACAACGATCGTCGCCAGGAACAGACCGCTGGTGATCACCGGGCCGACACCGAGGCCACCTTCGTCACGCCCCTGCGAGAGGTAGTCACCGAGCGACGCGCCGAGCGGGCGAGTCAGCACGTAGGCGATCCAGAACGCCAGGATCGGGTTCAGCCACGACCCAGCGTACGCCGCCCCGACCACGGCGATCAGCGCGGCGAAGATCAATCCGGAGCGCCAGTAGCCCAGGTTGAAACCCTCGGACAACAGATCGCCGGCCGCCGTGCCGAACGCGAAGGTGAACAGGATCGCCGCCCAGTAGAAGCCCTCCCGGCGGGCGGTGACAATCGAGTGGATCGACAGAGTGCCCTCACTGCGGTACCAGATGGCGAAGGTGACGGCGAGGGCCACGGCGAACACCGCCGTGCTCACCTCAAGCGGGACGCCGAGGCTGTCGGTCAGATTGTCCGTGATCAGCGTGCCGACGATGCTGACCAGCACCACCGCCAGCCAGTAGATCCCCGCCACGTACCGCCGGGCCCGGAACTGCCAGACGAGCACCGCGGCCAGCGCGACGGCCATGACCAGCGTGGTGCCCGTGAGGCCGAAGTGAAGGTTGACGTTGAGAAAGTCCGCCGCCGTCTCGCCCACCGTGGTCGAGAGGACCTTGATGATCCAGAAGTAGACGGTGACCTCGGGGACCTTGTTGAGCATCTGTCGCATTTGCGCTGATTTGCCAAGGGTCATGCCGGCAAACTCCCACGCCCATGCTGAGAGCAGGCTGAACCCGCACGGACCGGTCAGCGCCACCAGCGCCTCGGTCATGAGGTGGCGCGACCCAAGCAGCCGCCGGCCCGGACGGAGCGGGGCCGCGTCGGGCCGGCTGAGCAACTAAGTTGCGGTCATGGATTTTCAGGATGTTGTCCGGCGGCGACGTATGGTGCGCAACTACGACCCCGACCGACCGGTACCCCCCGACGTCGTCGAGCGCATCGTCCACAACGGGCTGCGGGCGCCGTCGGCAGGTTTTTCCCAGGGCTGGGGCTTCCTGGTGCTCGACAACCCGGCCGACATCGCGCGGTTCCGGGACGCGGTACGGCCCGAGGAAGGGCCCGAGAACTGGTTCGCGGCGCGGGTCGAATCCCCGCTGCTGATCGTCCCCCACTCGAACAAGGACGCCTACCTGGACCGCTACGCCCAGCCCGACAAGGGGTTCGTCGACCGGTCGGACGCCTGGTGGCCCGCCCCGTACTGGGACATCGACACGGGGATGGCGTCGCTGCTGATGCTGCTGACCGCAGTCGACGCCGGACTGGGCGCGTGTTTCTTCGGCATGCCGGTGGACCGGATCGACGCGTTCCGTGCGGCGTTCGGCGTGCCGCCGCAGTTCACCCCGATCGGAGCGATCTCGATCGGCTACAGCGACGAGCCGCCCCGCGACCTCCGCAACCGGCGTCGCCCGGTCGACGAGGTCGTGCACCGGGGCCGGTGGAGCTGACCGGTCGAGCAGTCGCGACGGCGGCGAAGTGCGGGCGCGCCGAGCATCCCGCACTCGTCGCCGTTCACACGTCCACGGTGAGCCGGACTGTCACCACCTCGCCCACCTCCAGCCCTTCGGCCTTCCGCACCGACGCCTTCACCGGCACGATGTACCGCCCGTCCTTCGGGAACAGCGAGGTCCGCCAACTGGTGCTCCCGATGCGCGCCGCGACCGGGATCATCCCCCAGCCGTAGGTCACGGCTGCGGAGGCCGCTTCCAGCGCACCGCACTGCTCGTCCGGGACGGTGACGAAGTGGAACGGCGCGGGGCCCCGCCAGAACCACATCTCGCCGCTGAACTCCAGGTCCATCCGGTCAGCATAGGAGTCGGTCAGGTACCACCGGCGTACGCGTGAGCCGCACCGCGAGCGCGACGGTCCAGGCGAGCAGCGGGAACACGGCCACCCGTTCCATGCCGCCGACGCCGAAGCCGAGGTCGACCTGGGCCAGGAACAGGGCCGTGCCGGCCAGGCCGGTCAGGCCCAGCGCGAGACTGTCCTCGCGCATCGCGCCAAGGACCGGCGACCGCCGGGCCAGCGACGCCACCAGCATCCCGACGTTGCCCAGTAGAAAGATCAGCAGGGCCGCCAGGAAGTGGTTGTTCTCGTGCACGTCCGCCGGATACGCCCCGGCCAGGACGTATCCGCCCGCACCGGCGAGCGTCAGCACCTGCGCCGCCCGGGTGGCGGCCGTCGCCCTCCGTGCGGAGCGGCGGCACCTGGCCGTGGTGGTGCTGAGCCAGTACGTGCAGACCGAGTACGCCTCCGCGCTGCTCGACAGCGGCGACGGCCGGCACGTCGGCTACCTGCTCAAGGACCGGGTGGCCGACGTCGCCGAGTTCGCCGACACCCTGCGCCGAGTCGTGGACGGCGGCACGGCCATCGACCCGGACGTCGTCCGGCAGCTGCTGCACCGCCCCCGTGATCCGCTGGCCGCCCTGTCCGCCCGTGAACGCGAGGTGCTCGCGCGGCTCGCAGAGGGCCATTCCAACGCGGCGATCGCGGCGAGGCTCCACGTCACCGAGGCGGCGATCGGCAAGCACGTGGGGAACATCCTGACCAAGCTCGACCTGCCGCCCAGCGACGACACCAACCGGCGGGTGCTGGCGGTCCTCACCTACCTGCGTACCGATCCGTCCCGGCGCGACCGGCGGTGATCGTCGCCCGCTCCGGCACCCTCGACCGGGCGGTGCCGGCTCAGCACCCAACGGCGGGCTGAGCCGGCCGGCGCGGTCAGGAGGTGAACGACCAGGGGCCGAACCGGCTCCAGGCCACCACGGCGGCCAGCACCAGCAGCACCACGTTGACGACGATGCCCTGGGACTCCTTGCGGCGGGCGTGCACGACGATCGCGCCGAGCATGACGAGGACAAGCCCCAGCGCGGCCAGCGGCACCAGCACGGGGGCGATGTCGAGCGCGGCGGGCAGGATCAGCCCGACCGCGGCGAGCACTTCCAGCGCGCCGATGAGTTTGATGGTGCTGGCGCCGACGTTCTCCGTCCAGCCCATGCCGGAGGCGGCCAGCTTCTCCTTCGGCTGGACCAGCTTCATCGCCCCGGCGGCGAGGAACGCGACGGCCAGCAGACTGGCGATGATCCACAGAACGGTGTTCACCACGGCCCTCCCGGACCTCTCATGACTTCAAGCGTTGAGCGAACCGTAGAGCGGATCACTTCAAGCTACAAGTGATGGGTGGCCTGGATCACTTCAGGCGTGAAGTTATGCTGGAGGCATGGAGACGCCGCAGGAGCCGCGCTGGCTGGACGCCGAGGAGAGGCAGACCTGGCTCGCCCTGGTCAGCGTGCTGATCAAGCTGCCGTCGGCGCTGGACGCCCAGTTGCAGCGAGATGCCGGGATCAGCCACTTCGAGTACCAGGTGCTGGCCGGGCTGTCCGAGGCGCCCGACCGCACACTGCGCATGAGCGACCTGGCAGTGCTGGCCGAAGGGTCACTCTCGCGCCTGTCACAGGTGGTCGGCCGGCTGGAAAAGCGCGGCTGGGTACGCCGTACCCCGGATCCCACCGACGGCCGCTACACCCTGGCGATCCTCACCGAGCAGGGCTGGGCCAAGGTCGTCGAGACCGCGCCCGGCCATGTCAACGCGGTGCGCACCCTCGTCTTCGACCCGCTCACCAAGGCGCAGCAGCGACAGCTGCGCGACATCGGCCGCCGCATCATGCGTGTCGTCGACCCGGACGGCAGCTGCCCCGGCTGACCACCCGCACGGGCGGTGCCGACATGACCTCCATCCTCAACCGGCCGTGCCCGCCGGCGCGTACGACCAGTTCCTCACCGAGGCGCTCCCCCGCGCCCGGGCCCAGCGGGAGCGGGCCCCCGCGGACGGGCCGCTGCCCCTCCACCTCAGCCACCACTGAAGCGGAACTGGAGCCGGCCACGTGCCGACTAGGGAATGAGCCCGCGGCGGCGGCCTTCGGCGACCGCGGCGGTGCGGTTGTCGACATTGAGCTTGCTGAACACCTGGACGAGATGGGACTTGACGGTGGCCTCGGTGATGAACGTGGCCCGGGCGATGGCGTGGTTGCTGTGGCCCTCGGCGACCATCTGCAGGATCTCGAGCTCGCGTGGGGTCAGCGCCCGCCCGGGCGCGCGTACCCGGGTGATCAGGCGGGTGGCGATGGCGGGGGCGAGCACGGTCTCCCCCGCCGCGGCGGAGCGGATGGCGGTCAGCAGGTCGTCAGGCTCGGTGTCCTTGAGCAGGTATCCCGTGGCGCCGGCGGTGATGGCGGGCAGGATGTCGGCGTCACTGTCGTAGGTGGTCAGGACCAGCACCCGTGGAGGTCGCGGGTGGGCCAGGATCCGCCGGGTGACTTCCGCGCCGTTGATGCCTGGCCCCAGGTGCAGGTCCATGAGGACCACGTCAGGAGCGCTGTCTTCGACCTGCGCGATCGCGTCGACGCCGGTGGCGGCCTCCCCGACGACCGTGATGCCCGGATCGGCGTCCAGCGCCGCCCGCAGCCCGCGTCGGACGATGGGGTGATCGTCGACGATGAAGACGCGGATCGGTTCGGCAGGACGGGGCGCGCGGGTCACGACGGTTCCCCTTCGGTAGGGATGGCAGCGCTGATCGCGGTGCCCTGTCCGGGAGCGGATTCGACGACGAGCGTGCCACCGACGGCGGCGAGTCGGCGGCGCATGGTGGCCAGGCCCAGACCGGTGCCGGTCGTGGGGCTGAACGGCTGGTTGGGGTCGAACCCCCGCCCGTTGTCGACGACGTCGAGGCTGACCGCCCCGGGCAGGAAGGTCAGGGTGAGGTCCACCCGGTCGGCCGCGGCGTGCGCGCGGACGTTGGCGGTGGCCTCCTGTCCGACCCGGAGCAGGGCGACCTCCACCGGGGTGGGCAGTGTGTAGGGAAGGCCGTCGACGGTGATCCGGGCGTCGAGGCCGAGGCGGCGGCTGTCGTCGACCAGGTGGCCGAGGGCCTCGGTGAGCGGGCGGCCGGCCAGCGGGGCGGGGGTGAGGGCACGGAGGAGGCGCCGCGTGTCCTCCAACGCCGACTGCGCGGCCTCGACGGCGGCGTCCAGTTGGCGGTGGGCGGCCGCCGGAGCGTCCGGCCAGCGACCGGCGGCCGACTTCACCAGCAGGACGATCGTGGACAGGCTCTGGGCGACGGTGTCGTGGATCTCACCGGCGAGCCGTTCGCGCTCGGCGAGCATGCCGGCGTGGCGCTGTGCGGCGGCGAGCTGGCCCTGCGCGGCGGTGAGGTCGGCCAGCAGCCGCGCGGTCAGCTCGTTCTGCTGTCGGAGATCCCGGTAGACGGTCATGATCACGACGGCCACACCAGCGCCGATGACCGGGCCGAGCACCGCGGGAAGACTCAGCCTGCCCTGATGTGCCGAGAACGCGGCGACGGCCACCGCCGCCAACCCCGCGACGACCAACGGGCCGAGCACCCGCGGGAGTAGCTGCATGGCCAGCAGGAACAGGGCGAACGCCAGCCACACGAAGTCCACCGACAACGCGGCCAGCCCGATCCAGCCGGCGGTGAGCCCGGCGAACCACAGCCCGGCCACCACCGGTCGTCGAGCGCGCCGGGCGAGTACGACGCCCAGCAGGTACCACAGGGCCACTACCGCCACCGCGGTGACCAGCACGCCGACCGGTGGACGGCCGAACCCCGCCGCGCGTACGGCGCCAACCAGCAGCAGTGCGACGAACAGGACGTGCTCGGCCCGACGGAGCAGGGTCAGCGTGACCGCCGCGACACGCGGCTGCTGGTGATCCATGGCCCAGTCGACGGTAACGGCCGACGCCCGGCCCGACCCCCAACTTTTGATGGGTTCACCCATGCCTCTTTCGTCTCCGCACGTCCCAGCCCCGGTCCGATGGCACCGCCGGTGCTGGCGGGAAGGCTTGTGGCATGTTCATCGCAGTACGTGACCTTCGATTCGCCCGGGGCCGCTTCGCCCTCCTGGGCACCGTCATCGCGTTGATGACGCTGATGGTGGTTCTGCTGACCGGGCTGACCGCGGGACTGGGGGCGGCCAGCGTGTCGGCGGTGGCGGCACTCCCCGTCGACCACGTCTCGTTCCAGCAGCCGACCGACGGCCAACAGGTGTCCTTCGCCACCAGCACCCTACCGGCGGACTCGGCAGCCACCGTGGCGGCGCAGCCCGGCGTCACCGCCGCATGGCCACTCGGCGTGTCGACCACCCGCCTCCAAGCCGACGGCGGGGCCACGACGGTGACCCTGATCGGCGGCGCTCCCGAGTTGTACCCGGCAGTACGGCAGGGCCGGGCACCGAGCGGCGCCGAGGTGGCCCTCACCGCCGATCTCGCCGATGCGCAGTCGGTGTCGGTCGGCGACCTCGTCGCCGTCGCCGGGCAGCCGGTCACGGTGGCCGCAGTCGTGGCCACCACCTCGTTCAACCATCTGCCCGTCGTGTACGCCCCGATCAGCACCTGGCAGGACCTGGCCCGGACGGACAGCATCACCGCCGTCGCCTCGACCGGCGGCGACGCCGCCGGCGCCGCCGGCGTCACGACCGTCAGCCGCGACGAGGCGTTCACCGCGGTCGGCGGCTACGCCTCCGAGCAGGGCTCACTCAACCTGATGCGGGGCCTGCTGCTGGCGGTCTCCGCCCTGGTTGTCGGCGCCTTCTTCACCGTCTGGACCATGCAACGCGGCACCGACCTGGCGGTGGTCCGCGCGCTCGGCGGCAGCCGCGGCTACCTGCTGCGCGACGCCCTCACGCAGGCCGGAATCGTCCTGCTGGTGGGTGCCGCCGTCGGTGCCGGCGCCGCCGCCGGCCTGGGTGCGGTGGCCGCCCGGGTGGTGCCGTTCGTCCTGGACGCCACCACGATCGCCGTCCCGCTCGCGGCGATGGTCGCCGTCGGCGCGCTCGGCGCCGCCTTCTCCGTCCGCCGGGTCAGCACCGTGGACCCGCTCACCGCCCTGGGGGCAGCCCGATGACTCTCACCCTGACCGATGTCCGCCTCACCTACCCCGACGGGGACCGCCGCCTGATCGCACTCGACGCGGTCGACCTGCGGATCGCCGCGGGTGACCTGGTGGCGGTGACCGGGCCGTCCGGCTCCGGCAAGTCCAGCCTGCTGGCGGTCGCCGGCGCGCTGACCAGCCCGGAATCCGGCACGGTACGGATCGAGGACACCGACGTCACCTCCCTCGATCAGCAGGGCCGCGACCGGCTCCGGCGCGAACGCATCGGCTTCGTCTTCCAGCAGGCCAACCTGCTGGCCTCGCTCACCGCCCTCGACCAGCTCCTGCTCGTCGCGCACCTGTCCGGCGGATCCCGGCGCTCGGCCGAGGCCCGCGCCCGCGCGTTGCTCGACCGGGTAGGTCTCGGCGGCAAGGCGCACAAGCGTCCGCACCAGTTGTCCGGCGGGGAACGTCAGCGCGTCGGGGTCGCCCGCGCGTTGATGGGCGCCCCCGCCCTGCTGCTGGTCGACGAACCCACCTCCGCGCTCGATCACGATCGCGGCGCGGTCGTGGTGCGGCTGCTGCGCGACATCACCCACGAGCAACAGGTGGCTACCGTTCTGGTGACCCACGACCTGCAGTACCTGCACCTGGCCGACCGGACCGTGGCGATGCGGGACGGCCGGGTGTGCTCGCCGGCTGAAGTCAGTCCGCACTCGCCCGCCGCCGTCCCGGGCCGCTGAGGTCAGTCGTAACCGGAACCCCTTTTTCCACCTCAGGCCGACGCGCGGCGCGCCAACCACAGGCGGTGGGCGAACAGGGCGACGTAGCCGGCGAGGACCGCGCCGAGCACGGCCAGTGCGCCGGTGTCGGCGGACCGCCGTGCCGCGTCCAGGATCACGCCGAGCATCGCTGCCGCGACGATCAGGGACACGTGGTTGGAGGCCCAGAAGACCACCGGCGTCATCCGCCTGGCGTCGAGGTCGCGCATCGCGCCACGGCGCAGCTGCCGGACGAGCCAGACCGACAGTGGCGCGGTGGCGGCCATGACGGCCCAGACCAGCCACGGCACCCAACCGAGCAGCGCGAAGGCGGTGAGCATCGCGTACGCGATCGGCTGCGCGGTGACGATCAGGCGCACCGCCGGCTGGTAGCCGACGATGACCGGCAGGGTGCGCTTGCCGACCGCGGCGTCCGATCGGCGGTCACCCAGGTTCATCACCATCATCCGCGCCACCTGCAGCATCGCCGTGGGTGCCAGCACGGCCACCAGCAGCATCGGCACGGTGCCGGTCTGGAGCACCACGGCGACCGCGGGCCAGAGTCCGTTGAGGATCGCGGCCACCGTCAGCTCGCCCGCGCCTCGATAGTTCAGCCGCACCGGCGGTGCGGTGTAGAACCAGGCCAGCACCACGGCCGCGGTGGCGAGCAGGCGCGCCGGCCAGGACGGCATGACCGCCACCATCAGGGTGGCCACGCTGAACAGTACGAACGCGGCGCCGAGCGACACCATGGGCGCGACCGACCCGTCCACCAGGGCCCGGCTGCCGCCCGTCCACGGCGTGAAGTAGACGTTCGCGCGGTCGGCCTCGAGGTCGAAGTACTCGTTGCAATAGTGGGTCATCACGTGGACGGTCCACGCGAACAGCTGGGCGACCGCGTACCAGGTGACGTCGAGCGGGTGGCCCTGGTGCACCGAGACCGCCACGGCGAGACCCACCGGCAGGAGGTTGTAGAGCAGGAAGCGGAGCCGGGCGAGTCGGAGGAAACCCTTCCAGCTGGTCCGGTCCGGCCGGCGGTCTGGGCCGGTGACAGCGTGGTGAGTGTCCGGCAGCAGGCTCGGCTTCAGCATCGCACCCATCGACATACGCCTCCCCGTAATCAGTTCGCTACAGAACCCTATGGGGCGGGTGTCGGGAAGGGACAGGGTGTGTCAGGAAGGTAACTGCCTCCAACGTGCGCGGGCTGCGCGCCCACTCCCCCACAGCCAGGCCAGGGCGCCCTGCGCCGGCGACCCGACGGTGCGGGCGGGGTGCCCGCACCGTCGGGTCGGCTCGCGCCTGCGCCGGTCCGGCCTCTCGCGGAGCCGGCACGGTCGCCCGGGCGACGGCCGCGGCTGCGGCTGCGGAGCGACGGTCAGCAGTATCCGTTGACGGCGCCGCTGCTGCCGGTCCAGAGGTAGGCGTCGGACACCCAGGTGCCGTCGGTGAGCCTGTTCCACAATGCCGTGGTGCCCCATCGGCCGCTGTGTGTGGTGCCGTTCGCCGAGCAGGCGATGCTCACCGTCGCACCGTCGGCGACCGATCCGGCGATCGCGTAGCCGGTGCCGGGTCCGGTGCGCTTGTTGACCGAGCCACCTCCGTTGGCGTCCACCACACCCTGGGTGAAGCCGAGCGCACCGTAGTTGTAGAGCGCCCCGCCGACGTTCACCTGGGCCGAGCCGTGCAGCGCGTACCCCTGGTAGGTGCCGCCGCCCGGGATGATCACCCACTTGCCGAGGTTGTGGCCGTGCATCGGCACGTAGGCGTTGTTCTGCCGCAGCGCGAAGTGCACGTGCCGGCCGCTCGCGGCGCCGCCGCAGGTCACGTCCGTGCCGGTGTCCCCGAGGTAGGCTCCCTCGCCGACTCCCGCGCCGTTGACGTTGATGCTGTTCCACAGGTGGTAGTAGTCGGTGGCGTAGCCGCGGTCGTGGATCACCCGGATCCAGCCCCGGCACATGGTGTACGCGGTGCCGCCGCGGGCCGCCAGCACCCGCTGGTCGCCGCCGGCCAGGTCGATCGCGCTCCACGGGCTCTCGCTGCCGCCCCAGCCGTGGGGTCCGCCGGTCAGATACCAGGACTGGCCGATTCCGTACGGCAGTCGCATGCCGGTGCGGTAGTCGCCACCGGCGTACATCGGCGTCACCGCGGTGAACACCTGCTTCTCGCGGTCGGAGACCACCGCCGCGGGTGCCGCTGCGGCCAGTTCGGCGAAGGCCGGTTCGCCGTCGAACGCGATCTGCCAGCCACGGTCCTGCGCCCGGGCCACGAACAGCCAGCCGGCCGGGTAGGCGTCCTCCTGCTGCGGCGCGACGACGACGGCGGTGCCGAAGGCCCAGTGCTGGCCGGCTCGCCGGGTGATGTTCACCCGGGTGTCGGACGCGTCGGCGGCACCCAGCGCCGGCTCCGCCTTCAGGCTCGCCTGCCGGAGCAGCTTCGCGGTGACGGCGGTGGTCACGTCGGTCGACGGGGCCGCCTGGGCGGCGGTGGGACTGGCGGTGAGCAAGCTCGCGCCGAGCAGTGACGCGGCGGCGACACCGAGCGCGATCCGGAGATGGGGCATGGGTCCTCCTTCACCAAGGGGTGGGAGGGAGGCTAGCCATTCTATCGATATATGTCTACGCCTGTGGTCAACTCGGCTCCGGCCCGCCCGGGTGGTCGGCTCACCCGTTGGGGACGACATCGGCCCCGGCTCGGTCGAGCCGCCGAGCCCGTTCGGGGAGACCGCGGGCGAGCCGTTCGGCCAGGACGACTGGCAGCTGTCCGACAAGAGCGCGACTCGCCCCGCAGCCGCACCTAGCTTCGCCGGTAATCACAGACTGTTGCGGCGGGTGGGGGGATTCATCTTGAACCGAACACACATCGTCACCGGCGCCACCGGGTTCGTCGGGCTGGCGCTCGTCCTGGAGTTGCTGCGGCGTACCGACGACGACGTGCTGTGCCTGGTGCGGCCCGGTGCACAGGACCCGGACGTGCGGCTGCGCAGCCTGTTGACCGCGGCGGCGCACGCCTACGGCCAGCGCGTCGACCTCGACGGGCGGGTGCGTACCGCCGCCGGCGACATCACCCGGCCGGACTGTGGCCTGGTCGAGCCGGTCCGCGGCCCGATCGCGGACTTCTGGCACAGTGCCGCCTCGCTGCGCTACGAGGAGTCCGCCGCGGCGGAGATCTTCGCCACCAACGTCGACGGCACCCGGCATGCGCTCGCCCTCGCCGACCGGCTCGGCGCCGCCTCGTTCAACTACGTCAGCACGGCCTACGTCGCGGGCACCCGCGACGGGGTGATCACCGAGCGCCTCATCGCGCCCGACAGCAGCAACAACGCGTACGAGCGCAGCAAGGCCACCGCCGAGGCGCTGGTCCACGGCCACGCCGGCACCGCGACCCGCATCCTGCGGCCCAGCATCGTGGTCGGCCACCGCGGCACGCGAGCGGTCGTCGGCAGCTACACCGGGATGTACGGCTTCCAGCGCCGGCTCGCCGTGTTCGCGCAGAGTCTGTCGGCGCGCGCGCCGCAGCGCCTGCGCCGGCCCGTGCGGATGCTGGTGGACCCGGGCACGCCGCTGAACTTCATTCCCGTCGACGCGTTGGTCGAGCAGATGATCGGCATCGCCGCCTCGGGCAGCCCGGAACGGATCTTCCACCTCACCAACTCGACCCCGCCGGGCGCCGGCGACGTGCTGCGGCGGATCTTCGGGCTGGCTGGGCTGCCCGAGCCGGAGTACGTCACCGACCCGTCCGAGCTCGACGACACGGACCGGGCGTTCGCCACGGGCATCGAGTTCTACCGCTCGTACCTGGTCGGCGAGAAGCTCTTCGACCGGGTCAACAGCGACCGGGCGCTGGGCCGGCCCGACGCGGGGAATATGCCGTTCCCCGACGACGAGGTCACCGCCTACGCCCGCTGGTACCTGGACAACGTCCAGCGCCGCCGGCAGCCGGGGCGGCACCGGGCGGCACCCGTCCGCTCCGGCCGACCCGCGCCGGGCGCCGCACCGTAGCCGGCTGATCCGACCCGGATTGTCCTGCTTGGCGCCGGTTACACGTCGGTATGGGCGTACAAGTCGCTGCGCCGGCGGCTGGGCCGGCAGTTGCGCCGGGGCGCGGTGGAGATCGTCTTCGTGGACCCGCTCGGCTACCACTCGTACCACGGTTTCACCGCCGAGGTGCTCGGCGGCATCATCGCCGAGGGGCACGAACGGAGCCCGCTGCGGACGACCTGCCCGCGGGCGCGGCTGGTCCGGGGCACCGCGCAGCACGTCGACCTGGCCCGCCGCGAGGTCGCCGTGGCGCTGACCGGCACCGCGGGAGAGACGCTGACCCTGCGCTACGACCACCTGGTCGTCGGCTGTGGCAGCCACGACGACCTGGCTCGGGTGGCGGGGCTCGCCGAGCACGGCTGGTCGCTGAAGAACCCGGGCGGATCCGCTGCCGTGCGGGAGCGCTTGCTGACGCAGGTGGAGCTGGCCGACGCGAGCCCGGACGAGCAGACCCGGCGGGGCCTGCTCAGCGTGGTCGTGGTCGGGGGCGGCTTCACCGGCGTGGAGATGTCGGCCACGGTCGCCGAGATCTTCCGCAGTCTGCGCCCTCGCTACCGGGTGCTGCGCGAGGTCGAGCCGCAGGTGCACCTCGTGCACGGCGGCCCCGATCTGCTGCCGCAGCTGCGTCCCCGGTTCGGCCGGCTGGCCGGCTACGCGCACCGCCAGCTCGTGCGGGCGGGCGTGCGGGTGCACCTGGGCACCCGCGTGGCGCGGGTCGACGAGGACGGCGCGTACCTCGATGACGGGTCGGTGCTCGCCAGCCGCCTGGTGGTGTCCACGTTGGGCCAGGCGGTGGCCCCGGTGCCGGGCACGGAGTCGCTGGAGTCGCGCGACGGCCGCCTGGTCACCGACGAATACCTGCGGGTACGCGGCGACGGCGAGCGGGTCTGGTCCGGTGGCGACCATGCCCACGTGGTGCATCCGGTCAAGGGGGAGCCCTGCCCGGCCAACGCATTGTGGGCGATCAAGCACGGCGGATGGATCGGCGGAAACATCGCGGCGACGCTGCGCGGCCGGACACCGCGCCGGTTCACCTACCGCGGGCTCGGGCAGGCGGCGAGCCTGGGCGTCGGCAAGGGCGCGGTCGAACTGTACGGGGTGCAGGTCACCGGCCGGCTCGGCTGGTTGATGCGGGCCGGGTTCTTTCTCTGGTTCATGCCCTCGCGGCGGCAGGCGGTACGCAGCCTCGTGGACCTGCTCGGCGCGCCTGTTCTCGGCCGGCGCCTGACCGCGCTGGCGGCGTCCGAGCAGTCGGTCCGGGCGGGCAGCCCGGAGCGGCTCGCGGTGCTGAGCCAGCCGCCCCGTCCTCGGCAGCGTGCTGAGCAACCGCCTCGCCAGCGCGACGGCAGCGAGCACGAGCAGCTTCCCCAGCCGGAGCCGCGGTAGGACGTTGCCGCGCCTGTAGGAAATCTTCCCCTAGGCCGTTGACTTCGGTGGTTTTCAACACAACAATCGCCATCAATATCGATAGCTATCGCTGTCGATCGGCCACTTGGGAAGGAGGTTCCATGGCAGCTCTGGTAGGTGAGATGTCGTGGTTCTGCTGCGGCAGCGCCTGGGGTCCCTGCGGCACCGCGGGCGGTGGCGCCTGCGGCACCTGCAAATCCGGCAACTACCAGCACGCCTGGCCCAACGCCTCGGACGCGTGCTTCTCCATCACCCGCCCGGACACCTGCGGCGTCAGCATGTCCCGCCGCACCTGCGGCTTCCGGCACTACACCACCAACCCGTGCAGCGGTAAGCGGGTCGGCACCACGATCGCCGACTGCGGTCCGCAGACCGACCTGTGGTGTGGCGAGCGCAGCTGCTGCGGCGCGTCCTGCGGCACCAACCGGATCATCGACCTGACGCCCGCGGCGTACAGCGCGATCGCCAGTCTCTCCACCGGGCTGCGGCCCTGCTCGGTCGACACGGTCTGAAGGGGAGGGCAGCACGATGAAGCAGACCATGGACCGCCGCCGACTGCTCGCCACCGCCGCGCTCGGCGGCCTGGTCGGCGCCACCGGCCTCGGCTCACTCGCCCCCGAGGCGGCCTTCGCCGCCGAGGCCGTGACCGTCGAACCCGGCGCTCCGGATCCGAACTTCGCGGAGGGCCGGATCAGCAAGATCTCCGGCAGCATGCTGCTGGTCACCGGCTCGGACACCGTCCTGCACTCGATCCGGATCACCGACGGCACGAGCATCTGGAAACTGCACCCGACCACGTTCGACCAGGTGGCCGTCGGCGACGGGCTCTACGCCCGCGGCCTGCGCCTGCCCGACGGCACCCTCGCCGCGGACTCCGTCTGGGTCAACATCGTCAACCTGCACGCACACATCGCGTCGGTCGGTCGCAACATGCTGCACCTCGACCACAAGGGACAACGGATCGTGGCGCACGTGGTGCCGGGTCGCTCCGCCGCGGTCTACAACGGCACCCCGGCGATCAGCGACATGTCCCTGCTGCGGGTCGGCCGGCACGTCCAGGTGCTCGGCGCCTGGCATCCGGACACCAACGAGATCTCTGTCGCCACCGTCTACGCCGCCGCCTGACCGGCAAACCCCGGGCGGTGCGCCGCCGCGCACCGCCCGGGCACCGCACGCCGGACAACCCGATGGAGGAACCCATGATCGAAGTGCTCGCGGCGCTGCAACCGCTGGTCATCGGTGCGGTGCTGATCTGGTCCGCGCGCGTCAAGCTGTTCAGCCGGCACGCCGCCGCGATCGCCAACCGGTCGGCGCTCGTCCGCCTGATCGGGCAACGCCGGGCGCTGCCCGCGTACCGGGTGCTGGGCGGCATCGAACTGACCCTCGGCGCGCTGCTCCTACTGCCACCCGCGCTGCGGCTGGAAGCGATCGCCGCGACCGGACTGGCCGTCGGCTTCCTCGCCTACCTGACCTACGCCCGTCGCGTGGCGCCGACCTCCTCCTGCGGCTGCCTGAGCGCGCAATCGACCCCCGTCTCCGGCCGCAGCCTGGCCCGGGCCGGCCTCCTGGTGGCGGCGGGCGCCCTCGCCGGGCTGGCCGCCGGCGGCTGGTGGACGGCGCTCGCCGCCCGGCCGCTGGCCGGCGCCGCCGTGCTGCTCGCCGAACTCGCGGCGGTGGTGGCGCTCTCGCCGGAGCTGGACGCGGCCTGGCTGCTGCCGCTGCGCCGGCTGCGCGCCCAGGTCACCCACCCGCTGCGGGGCGGCTCCGGCGTACCGCTACTCGCCACCGTGCAGCAGCTCCAGCTCAGCGAATCCTACCGGCGGGTAGCGCCGCTGCTCCGCTCCGACGTCCGGGAGCACTGGGACGACGGCGACTGGCGCTTCGTCGGGCACGCCGCGCTCTACCAGGGGCGTCCGGTGACCGCGGTGTTCGCCGTGCCACTGGCCGACCCGGAGCCGGACGCGGTGCGGGTCGCCGTGGTGGACGACGCCACCGGGCAGACCCTGCTGAGCCTCGCCGGCACCCCGCGGCCCGCCGGCCCCCGGCTCGCCGTCGTCCCGGCCTAGGAGGCGGTCAGCGGCCAACTCGTGAACCAGGCGGGATCACCAGGGCCCGGCGATCCCGCCTGGTCCGGACGGGCGATCCGCTTACGCCACGCCGGCGGTCGGGTCGGCGGGCCGCATCGGGGATCGCCCGGCGAGGTGGGTGCGGTAGATCTCGACGGCGACGACGAGGTCCTGCCACGGCATGCCGGTCCCCTTGAACAGCCGCGGCCCGCCGACGGGCAACCGCGCACGGCCGGTCACCACGTCGCGTAGCGGATACAGGTCCTCCGCCCGGACCACGCCGGCGGAGAGCGGCATGACGATGTCACCCGCCTCGAGCCGGGTGCTGGCGAGCGACTCGACGACGACCCGCGAGCGGGCGACGAGCGTGTCGTCCACCTCCCGGCGGTGCGGCGAGTGCGAGCCGATCGCGACGACGACGGCGTCGCCCTTGACCAGCGCGCCGTCGAAAAGCGGCGTCGCCGCACTGGTACAGCAGCAGATGACGTCCGCCCCCGTCACCGCCTCAGCGCACGAGCCGGGATCGAACGCCCGCACCGGAACCTCCCTGCAGTCCCACCGCGCCGCGAGCCGTTCGCGCCGCGGGCCGTCCCTGCCCACGATCGCGACCTCGCTGATCTCGTACAACGCGAGCATCGCTTCGACGTGGGCACGTGCCTGGGGACCGGTGCCGAAGACCGTCAGCCGCAGCGGATCCCCAGGCGCCCCGGGCAGCAGGTGCCGCACCGCGAGCGCGGACACCGCGGGGGTACGCAGGTTCGTCAGCGCGGTGCCGTCGATGAGGGCCGCCGGCCGCTGTCCCGGGCCCTCGAAGAGGACGAACGCGCCCTGGATCAGCGGCAGGCCCCGGCGAGCGTTGTCCGGGGTGCTGGTGAGCAGCTTGCAGCCGGTGTACTCCCCCCGCGTGGCGGGCATGACCAGCAGCTCGCCGGACTGCGTGGCCACTCGCGAGCGGGGTGTCTCCCGTTCCGGATCGAGCCCCGCGCGAAGCGCGGCCTCCAGGGCGTCCACCGCGACCCGGACCGAGGTCTCCGCAACAGCCTCCTCGGAGATCAACTGCAGGCCGCCGAACGAGCCGGGCGGGCGGGTCGGCACGGTCACGGTGGCCTCCGGTGGGACGGACGACGGGACCCCAGCAGGTTAATGCCGCCGGCGGTTGCGGCTGCCCCGCGCAGGTCCGTACCCGGATAGCGGCTCAGCCCGGGCGCCCGGAGTGCCCGCTTTGGCGCTTAGCACACTCTTGTCCGATCTTCGTAGCATTCCGGCCGACAGGCTAACCTGCTCCGTACATCTGGTGGCTCCTGCGCGGACACCGATTGCCGTTAGGTTGCACCAGTCCATCCCCCTATCGAAGGCCCCAGCTTTGAAGCTCCGTAGCCAACGCAGATCACTCAGTGTGCTCGGCGTAGTCGTCACCAGCGGTGCGCTGGCCCTGACCAGCAGCGCTCCAGTCCTCGCCGCCGAAGCGGCGACCCCCTTCATCAGCGAAATCCACTACGACAACGTCGGTACCGACACCGGCGAGGCCATCGAGATCGAGGCGCCGGCCGGCTACGACCTGACCGGCTGGCAGATCGTCCTCTACAACGGAGCGAACAGTGCGGCGTACAACACCCGCACGCTGAGCGGCCCGGTGCCGGCGGCCGGTGTGGTCGTCGCCAACTACCCGACCGACGGCATCCAGAACGGCTCCCCCGACGGCGTCGCGCTGGTCTCCCCCACCGGCACGGTGACCGAGTTCCTCACCTACGAGGGGACGTTCACCGCGGTCGGCGGCCCCGCCAACGGGATGACCGGGACCGACATCGGGGTCGCGGAGACCACGAACACCCCCGTCGGCCACTCCCTGCAGAAGATCAACGGAACCTGGAACGCCGAGGCGCCGAACACCTTCGGCGTCCGCAACGGCAGCGGCGACCCGGGCCCGGACCCGGACCCGGGTATCGGCTGCACCGTCACTGTCGACCGCACCATCGCGGAGGTCCAGGGCACCGGCACCGCCACGCCGCTGGCGGGCACCCGGGTCACCGTCGAGGGCGTGGTGACCGCCGACCACCGCACCGGTGGCTACAACGGCATGTACGTCCAGACCGCCGGCAGCGGCGGAGACCGTGCGGTCGCCGCCGGCACCGCCTCCGACGGCATCTTCGTCTACCTGACGACCAACACCGCCAACCACCCGTCGGTCGCGATCGGCGACCGGGTGCGGGTCAGCGGCACCCCGAGCGAGTTCAGCGGCTTCACCCAGCTGAGCATCGCCGCCAAGAGCGACGTGCAGATCTGCGCGCACGGCGCGACCCTGCCCGCCCCGGTTCCGGTCAGCCTGCCGCTGGCCGACGACGCCCGCGAGTCGGTCGAGTCGATGCTGGTGGCGCCGGTCGGCCAGTACACCGTCTCCGAGGTGTACAACACCAACCGGTACGGCGAGGTCGCGCTCGCCGCCGGTGACCGCCCGGCCCGCAACGCGACCGATGTCGCCCGCCCGGGCTCGGACGCCGCCAAGCAGGTGATCGCCGACAACAAGCTCCGCCGGGTCCTGCTCGACGACGGCAAGACCACCAACCTGGCCACCGCCGGGCAGCTGCCGCCGTACCTGTCGAAGGAGAACCCGCTGCGGGTCGGCGACTCGGTCGAGGCGTTCGGGCCGTCGGTGCTGTCGTACGGCTTCAACGAGTGGCGGCTGCAGCCGACCACCCCGGTCAGCGCGGACACTCCGTCGGTCGGCCGGACCACCTTCAAGGCCACCAACCCGCGTACCACGGGCCCGGCGAACGTCGGCGGGGACGTGCGGGTGGCCAGCTTCAATGTCCTCAACTACTTCGTCCACTTCGGCGGGGACGCCCGTGGCGCGGCGAACGAGGCCGCGCTGGCCAAGCAGGAGGCGAAGATCGTTGCGGCGATCAGCGCCCTGGGTGCCGACGTGGTGGCGCTCGAGGAGATCGAGAACTCGGTCCGGTTCGACGCAGGCGACCCACAGCAGGCGCTGAAGCGCCTGGTCAACGCGCTCAACGCCAAGGACGGCGCGGGCACCTGGGACTACGTCCGCAGCCCGGCCGAGCTGCCCGCCCCGGCCCAGCAGGACTTCATCACCACGGCGATCATCTTCAAGCCGGCGAAGGTCCAGCCGAAGGGCCCGTCGCGCTCGGTCAACGACGAGAGCGTGTGGTTCAACGCCCGCGAGCCGATCGCGCAGACGTTCACCGCGGGGAAGATCTCCTTCACCGTGGTCGTCAACCACCTCAAGTCCAAGAGCGGCACCGGGACCGGCGACAACGCCGACTCCGGTGACGGTCAGGGCAGCTGGAACGGCGACCGGGTCCGGCAGGCCACGGCGCTGACCGCCTTCGTCGACCGGGTCAAGGCCGACAGCGGCAGCGACGACGTGCTGCTGCTGGGTGACTTCAACGCCTACACCCAGGAGGACCCGATGCAGGTCCTCTACCAGGCCAAGTACAAGGACCTGAACGACACCGGCAAGGCCACCTACGTCTTCGGTGGCGAGTCCGGCTCGCTCGACCACGCCCTCGCCTCGCCGTCGCTGGCGTCGCGGGTCACCGGGGTCGACGTGTGGCAGATCAACGCGGTCGAGTCGTTCGCCTTCCAGTACGACGGGCTGGCCGCCTTCTACGAGGCGAACCCCTACCGGGCCAGCGACCACAACCCGGTCGTGGTGGGCATCAGCACCAGCGCGAAGCCGGTCAACCTGCAGCTGCTGAGCATCAACGACTTCCACGGCCGGCTGGAGTCTCCGGCCACCGTCGGTGGTCAGCCGGTCGGCGGCGCCGCTCAGCTCGCCGGCCTGGTGGGTCAGCTGCGGGCGCAGAACCCGAACACCGCGTTCGTCTCCGCGGGTGACAACATCGGCGCGTCCACGTTCATCTCGGCGATCGACGGGGACACCCCGACGATCGACGCGCTGAACGCCGCCGGGCTGGCCGCCTCGGCGGTCGGTAACCACGAGTTCGACAAGGGCATCGCCGACCTCACCGGCCGGGTGTCCGATCGGGCCGATTTCCCGTACCTCGGCGCCAACGTCTACCGCGGCGACACCCGGGCGCTGCCGGCGTACTCGGTCAGCACCGTGGGTGGGGTCCGGGTCGGCTTCGTCGGCGTCGTGACCGAGCAGACCGCGTCGCTGGTCAGCCCGGACGGCATCGCCGGCCTGACCTTCCGCGACCCCGTCGCGGAGGCCAACCTGGTCGCCGGGCAGCTCAAGGACGGCAACCCGGACAACGGCGAGGCCGACGTGGTGGTGCTGCTCGCGCACGAGGGCGCGGCGACGGAGAACATCAACTCCGCCGACGCGCTGGCCAACGACCCGGTCTTCGGCAAGTTCACCCGGGTCAACGCCACCATCGACGCGATCTTCAGCGGCCACACCCACCAGCCGTACGCGTTCAAGGTCCCGGTGCCGGGGTCGGACAAGCTGCGCCCGGTGGTGCAGGCCGAGGACTACGGCAAGCGGCTGGGCAAGGTGACGCTCACCTTCGACCCGAACACGGGTTCGGTGACCGACGCCGCCGCACAGCTGGTCGACGTGGTCGGCGCGCCGCAGGACGCGGCGGTGGCCGACATCGTGGCCGCCGCCAAGACCAAGGCCACCGAGCTGGGCAAGCAGCAGCTCGGTTCGATCACCGCGGACGTCAAGCGGGCCTACACCAACGGCAACGAGGACCGGGGCAAGGAGTCGGCGCTGGGCAACCTCATCGCCGACGTGCAGCTCGCCGGCACCAAGGACGCCGGCCGGGGCGGGGCGCAGATCGCGTTCATGAACCCGGGCGGCCTGCGGGCCGACCTGCTGTATCGGACCGACGGCACGGTGACCTACGCCGACGCCTTCGCCGTCCAGCCGTTCGCCAACGACGTGGTCACCAAGAGCTACACCGGCGCCCAGATCAAGCAGGTGCTGGAGGAGCAGTGGCAGCCGGACGGCGCGTCCCGCCCGGTGCTGTGGCTGGGTGTCTCGAAGGGGTTCAGCTACACCTACAACCCGGAGGCGCCCAAGGGCTCGCGGATCACCTCGATCAAGCTCAACGGCACGCCGCTCGACCCGTCGGGCACGTACCGGGTCACGGTGAACTCGTTCCTCGCCTCCGGCGGTGACAACTTCACCACCCTCGGCCAGGGCACCAGCCCGGCGACCACCGGCGACAACGACCTCACCATGCTGGTGAGCTACTTCGCCGCCAACTCGCCGGTCACCGCGGACACCCAGCCGCGCTCGGCGATCGGGCAGGCCGGTCCGCAGTGCACCACGACGATCACCGGCAAGTACAGCAAGGCGCTGGTGGTCACCGCCGGCCTGACCTGCCTGGAAAACGCCACCATCGGCGGCTCCGTCACGGTCAACCCGGGCGCCTCGCTGGTGGTCACCGGCGGCACCATCAGCGGGCCGGTGTACGCCACCCGCCCGGTGCTGTTCGACCTCTCCGGCGCCAAGGTGTCCGGCTCGGTGACGGTGTCCGGCGCGACCGGCGGGCTGAGCATCAGCAAGGGCAAGGTGAGCGGCTCGGTGTCGATCACCGGCAGCACCGGTGGGGTACGGATCGACACGGTCACGGTCAGCGGTCCGGCCACCGTCAACAGCAACACCGGCAGCCAGCCGGTGGTGGTCGCCGCGAACACCATCAGCGGGTCGCTGGGCTGCTCGGGCAACACCCCGGCCCCGGTGAACGACGGCCGGCCGAACGTGATCAAGGGCTCGGCCACGGACCAGTGCGCGCGACTGTAGTCCGGATGTGAACCCCGGTCAGCGGCCGGAGCCTGCCAGGCTCCGGCCGCTGACCCGTTTTGCGGGCAGGGCGCGACCAGCAGTTGCCGGCGCCCGCCACACTTGCCGGGACGGCGAGCAGCCCCGCGCACCGGATACCGTGCTCGACGTGCGCGAGCAGACGGGCCGCAGCCGCCAGGTATTCGCCTTCCCCCACCAGCCGCCCGGCCTGCACGATGCGGCGGCGCGCTCGACCGTCCGCGACCGCGCGGCAGGGCGATGCCGGCGTTGCTAAGCTCGCCGCGATGGGCGTGGACGTCGAACTGGTCAGGGTCGAGCAGATGGGCGGGCGGTCCGAAACGACGCGCTAAAAGGTTGCCCGGGTGGCCGGGACGGCGCTGACGAACGGGACGACCACTGACCGCAGCGGGCCGCCCGCCGCCGTGGGATGGCGGGCCGGCGGCGGTGGGGTGAGTCAGCGGCGGCGGCCGTAGGCGTTGGACGCGATCGAGACGCCGATCGCCGCGAAGACGACCTGCAGGGCCAACTCGATCCAGTCGATGCCCCGGGTTTCCGCCACGCCGAACACCGTGGCGACGAGGGTGCCGAGGACCGCGGCGACCACGCCGATGAGCACCGTGAGCCAGATCGGGATGCTCTGCCGGCCGGGTACGACCAGCCGACCCAGCGCGCCGATGATCAAGCCGATAATGATCGCGGATAGGATGCCGGTGACTTCCACGAGTGCCTGCCTTCCGACGGATTGTCGCTGGCCTCGATCATCGCCGGGGCAGTCAAGGGGCCACCCCGGTGCCGACGGGTGCCCCGACCCGGCGACCGGTTCGGGGCACCACCGGGGTCAGCCCTCGTCGCCGCCTTCCTCGTCGTCGCCGAACGAGTCGAAGACCTCCTCGGCGATCATGCCGCCGGCGAAGCCGAGCGCCGCGCCGCCGGCCAGGCCGGCGGCGACGCCGCCCATGCCGGAGCCGCGCCGCTCGTGGTGGTACTCCTCCTTGTAGTGGCCGCCCGGGTGGCCGTAGCCGGGCGCGCCGTAGCTGGGCTGCCCGTAGCCGGGCGGCGGCGGGGGCGGCGGGTAGCCGCCGGGCGTGCCGTACCCGGGGGTGGGCTGACCGTAGCCGTGGCCGGCGTGCAGGCTGCGGTACTGGCCCAGGGCCTGGCGGACCCAGGTGTCCACCTGGGCGGTCCAGTCGACCCGGTCGGCGTCGGCATGGGCGACCTGGTAGCGGCCGTAGGAGTCGTGTCCGCCGCTGAACAGGCCACCGCGCTTGTCGAACTCCAGCACGACGTCGACGCCGTGTTCGTTGGTGACGAAGGTCAGCTCGACCTCGTTGACACCCTGCGCGTACTGCGGGCCGGCGAAGTACTCGATCTCCTGGTAGAAGGGCAGGCTCTGGTGCAGGCCATAGATGTGGCCGCGTTCCAGGTCGGCGCCCTTGAACTGGAACCCGAGCCGACCGAATGCCTCGAGGATGCGCTCCTGGACCGGCAGCGGGTGTACATACACCGGGTCGAGGTCGCCCTTGTCCACCGCGCCGCGGACGGCCACCTCGGTGCGCAGGCCCATGGTCATGCCGTGCAGCTGCTGCCCGTACAGGCTGGTCACCGGCGTCTCCCAGGGCATCGCCAGCTGGAACGGCAGCGACAGGTGCTGCCCCTCCCGCAGCAGCAGCCCGCCGGCGACACCGACCCGGTGGAACTCGACGAACGCGTCGTACTCCTCCCCCGCGCCCTGCATCTCCACCCGGGTGACCAACCCGACGGTGATCTGGTCGATCTGCACGTCGTGGCTGCCGCCGACGAGGTTGACCTGCCCGCCCAACGTCAGTCCAGGGCGGGTGTTGGGATTGGACAGAACCGTGTCGACGCTGGGTCCGCCCACCCCGAACGCGCCCAGCATCTTCTTGAACACCACTACGTCTCCCTCGTCAGGCAGCGAACGACACACGACCCGGACGTGAAACGGTCACATCCGAACCCTTATGTCGTAACAAGATCACCGGTGTCCATAATGGATGCCGTTGGCCGAGGAAGGTAACAGGGCCACCTGAGAAGTAGCTGAGTGTGTTCGCTCAGTTACTGCGAGGCACTCTCTTGAATTCGCGCCGGTCACCCCGCTCGCCCCCCACCCGGTAGCCGGCACTGGTTCCGGCACCAACCTCGCTGGTCAGCCCAGCGATCGGGCGCGCCCATCTCTGACCGACGGCCCACATTTGCTTAGACGTTTATCTATCTGCCCAATTGCCTGGTTCTGCACGGGGAGCCGCTCGTCGCCCGACTGTCCCGCACCCGGCGAAAGCCCGCGTGAATGTGACGGGTGCCACGCCCGACTTTCCGTTCGGAAGTCCTTTCGGCGACAGCTCCCTCGAACTGCGACAACGCATTTCCAGCCAATGCGAACGGCGCCGTCCGATGAGCGACACCGCGACGGCCGGCCGCGCGGCTGCCGAGGTCAGCCCGGCCTGCTATGAGTCGGCGCACCACTGTCCGCGACATGACAAACGACGCCAGACGTCCGGCGTACGCGCCACCGAATCAGCCGTTCGGACGGAGCGCGGCCGCCGGTCGGTCGAATGCGTCGTGTTTGTAAGCCAGCTCTGTCCATTGTCTTCCGTCACCGTGTCACCAACCGGTCAAAGGCTTTACCCAAAGGCACGGATATATCAATGCTCACTCGGGGCCAAACAATGGCCCGTCGACGCAGGGCCGGACAACGGCCCGGCATCAGGGAGAGGAACACGAATGTTGAGCACGAAGGCCACCAGGCCCGCACGAGCGGCGCTCGCCGTGATCGTGTCGGGCGCGATGGTGGCACTCGCGGCCGGCAGTGGTCCCGCGTACGCCGCGGACCCGAACGACGCCGCGAAGGCCCGTGCCACGCCCGCCTACCAGTTGGCGCAAGGCGAGACGTGTGGGCTGCGCCCGTCGGCGAGCAAGAGCCTGAAGGACGAAACGCTGAGCTGCCTCGGCGTCGAGGCCAAGCTGGACCGCACCCTCGCCGTGGGCGAGACGGCGACCCTGCGGGTCACCGTGCGCGGCCAGGGCAAGATCGGACCGAGCGAGATCAGCGTGACCCTTCCCGCCGAGCTGGAGTGGGTGCAGACGCCGGCCGAGCTGGGCGTCCAGGATCGCAAGAGCGTCCTGCCCGAACGGTCCGGAACGGTCTCCGTCGCCCGGACCACCCGCACGCTGCGGGCCGGTGACCGCTTCGCGTTCAGCGGCGTGGTCCGCGCGGTCAAGGCGGGCCCGGTGCAGATCCAGGTGCGGGCCACCGCGCCGCACGGCAAGGACGTCCAGGCCGGTCAGGACGACGTCTTCCTGACCATCGGGGAGAAGCCCGGGTTGTCCCGGCTCGGCCACGCCACGCCGGCCGGCGACAACGCCACCAAGCCGGTACCCACCGCGGCACGCGCGCCCCGGCTGGCGGGGCAGAAGCCGCGCAGCGTCGGTGTGGACCGGGTGGCCGGCGAGGCGCGGGCGGAGGCCGCGGCCAAGGGCCTGACCTCGATCAGCCCGCTGGCGGCGTGCGACACCCGGGTCGCCGGGAACTGGAGCTACCAGGACCAGAACGGCAGCTGGCACAACCAGATGAACTTCCAGGTGCAGGTCTGGGACGACGACACCTTCGGCGACTCGCTGCTCGCCACCGGCGTGACCGACGCCAACGGCAACTACAACATCTGCTTCGACTCGCAGGTCGAGGGCTGGCCGGACAGCGGCACCGCGGACATCTACCTCCGCTTCATCAGCTCGAACTCGCTGTGGCGGGTGCAGCGCGGCGGCAACCCGCTGTCCTTCCAGACCGGCACGACCAACGACGTGCCCACCGGCAGCACGCTGAACCTCGGCTCGCTCACCGCCGGCGACGGCGCGCTGCAGCGCGGCCTGCACGCGTTCGACGCTGCGAACGACGCCTGGCTGTGGATCCCGAAGCCGAACAACCTCTGCTGGGACCAGGACGACACGAGCTGCCGGCAGGTGGTCATCAACTGGGCCCCGGACTCGACCGACGGCACCTACTACAGCACCGGCGACAACCAGGTCCACCTGGCGGCCGACGACCCGAACGCGCCGGTGACGGTCGTGCACGAGATCGGCCACGCGGTGATGGACGACCTGTACAACGACAGCTTCCCGTCCGCGCCCAACTGCAGCCCGCACAGCATCACGGGCGCCAGCTCCGCGGGCTGCGCCTGGACCGAGGGTTGGGCCGAGTGGTTCCCGGCCACGGTCTACAACGACCCGTTCTACCGCTGGCCGAACGGCGCCTCGCTGAACCTGGAGAACCCGAGCTGGGGCAACGGCTGGGGCGAGGGTGACACGACCGAGGGCCGGATCGCCGGCGCCCTGATCGACATCACCGACTACGCCAACGAGGGGACCTGGGACCGGCACGGGGAGGGTCCGCTCAACATCTGGACCACCTCCCGGCGACACAACTCCGTCAACTTCGCGGACTTCTGGGCCCAGCGCGCCGCCGACGGATTCAACGTGGCCGACTCCGGCGCCCTCGCGTCCGTCTACCAGAACACGATCGACTACCAGTTCCGGGACCCGCTGGGCAACTACGCCCCGCTGACCCGCCCGACGCCGACTCCGCCGCACAACTTCGGCTACTCGACCTCGTCGCCCTACTGGTCGGTGGTCGCGCTCAAGCCCAACTCGGGCGATCTCGACCTGCAGCTCTGGGACGACCGGGGGCAGGGCGCCTACCTGGTCGGCAGCGCCCAGGGCGGCACCAACGTCGACTTCGTCGCGGTGGACTCCAACCGCCGTGCGCTGGGTGACTACTACCCGAGAGTGGTCAACTACTCCGGCGGCGGTGGCTACCGGATCGAACTCGCCCAGGGCGCCGTGGTCCTGAACGCCGGCAGCAGCACGATCACCATGGGCACGAACAACGTGGTCACGGTGCGGGACACCTACCTGACCGCCGGGGTGCCGGTCACCATCTCGGTGGCGACCACCAACACCGGCCAGGACGCGGAGCTGTTCGTGCTGGACAGCGACCCGGCCAACGCCGGCACCTGGATCCGCTCGCGGTCCACCGCGGTGGCGACCGCCACGAGCGGCGGAGCCGGCGCGACCGAGACGATCACCTTCACCCCCACCCGCAGCGCCTGGTACGGGGTCGTCGTGATCAACAAGGCGGGCTCGGGGAACTACACCCTCACCCGGTCCTGACCGTCCGGACGACTGCCTGAAGAACCGGTCCGGGGGCGCCGACCACGGCGTCCCCGGACCACCGTCCGCACCGGGCCACGGTCCGGCCCGGACGCCGCACGGAACCGGCGGCGCCGTTGTGGCGTCCGAACGGCACCACCACGACCCGGAAGGCGAACGCCATGCACCGAGGCAGAGCCCTGGCGCTGCTCGCCGTGCCGGCGCTGCTCGCCACAGCGGCGACAAGCACCGGCTGCGCCGGCCGGGGCGGCACCGACCCGGAGCCGCCAACCGGTGGCGGGGCCTTGGTGCTGCGGCTGAGCGAGCTGCCCGGCATGCTGCCACCCGGCGGCACCGCTGCCGTACCCCCTGGCTTCTCGCTGTTCGGTGACGGCCGGCTGATCAGCGTCCCGGACCAACCCTCCGCCGGCTGGCCGCAACTACGGGAGGACCGGATCCCGCCGGACGAGGTACGCGAGTTGTTCCGTGACGCGGCCGCGCTGTCGGACCGGGCGGCGGCCGGCGGACCGGACGAGCCGGTCGTCCGGGTCGTCGTCGGCGCGCCCGGCGGGCCGCGCACCGTCACCCTCCCCCGGACCAACCCGGCAGCCGCGCGACTGCGGGCGGCGCTCGCCGGTCATGCCGCCGACTCGCCGGTGCCATACCAGCCGGCCGCCGTGGCGATCGTCGCCATGCCCGCCGATCCCGCCGAGCCGGCCCGGCCCTGGCCGTTGCCGGCGTTGGCCGGCGAACCCCTGGGCGGCACGGCGGCCGGCGCCACCTGCCTGGTGCTGCGAGGCGCTGACCTGGACACCGTCCGCCGGGAGGCGGCCACCGCCGGCGCCGACACCCGCTGGCGCAGTGCCGGTCGGGTATGGCAGGTGGCACCGCGCCCGCTGCTGCCCGACGAGACCGGCTGCGCCGACCTGTAGCCGCCACGCGCTGCGTGGACGAACAGCACCATCGCTGGGCCGGAAGATCAGGCGTGCGGCCGGCGGCACGCCAGGGCGTGTCGCCGGTTCGTGTGATGCGGGCGCGGACGGCCCGCTGGTCGGCCAGAGTCGGAGTGGGCACCGACCGGGTGCCGGGCGGGGGCGGATCGAGCGATCATGGCGAGACCGGCTGAGGGCAGCCACGGCAGGCGCCTGCGCGGCGGGCCGGGGCAGGTGGTCGCGCGGGAGGCGGCCCGGCTGCTCGGCGGGCCCGGCCGGGCCCGGGTCGTGTTGCTGCTGGGCGGGGCGCTCGCGCTGAACAGTGCGGACACCGGCACCCTCGGCGCGGCCGCGAACCAGTTGGAGGCGGATCTCGGCATCAGCCACGCCCAGCTCGGCCTGCTGGCCACGGCGTCGTCGGGGGTCGGCGCCATCGCCTCCGTGCCGCTGGGCGTGCTCGCCGACCGGACCAACCGGGTACGCCTGCTGGTGATCACCACCGCGCTGTGGGCCGCTGCCATGGCCGTCGGCGGCCTCGCGCCCAGCTACGAGTGGCTGCTCCTGTCCCGGCTGCTGCTCGGCGCCGCCCTGGCCGCGGCCGGCCCCGTGGTGGTCTCGCTGACCGGCGACTACATCCCGCCCGCCGAGCGCGCGGGGGTGCTCGGCTGGATCCTCGCCGGCGAGCTCATCGGTGCCGGCGCCGGCCTGTTGGCCGGTGGCGAGATCGCGGCGGCGTACTCCTGGCGGTACGCGTTCTTCCTGCTCGCGGCGGCGAGCGCGGTCCTGTCGGTGGCGCTGTGGCGGCTGCTGCCCGAGCCCGCCCGGGGTGGCGCCGGCTGGGGCGCGTTCGAGCCCGGACCGGACTCCGAGCAGCAGCCGACCGGCCGGGCGCAGGCGGTGGTGGCCGCACGCGGGGTCGCGCCGGCGAGCGACCGGGTGCTGACCGCTGATCCGGCGGGGTGGTCGCTGGGCCGCGCGGCCGCCTACCTGCTCGCGATCCCCACGAACCGGCTGCTGATCGTGGCCTCGGCGATGGGCTACTTCTTCTTCGCCGGCATGCGCACGTTCATCGTCGTCTTCGCCGTGCGTCACTTCGGCATCCCGCAGACGGCGCTGGGCGCCCTCGTGCCGGTCATCGGGGTGGTGGCGCTGGCCGGCACGGTGCTCGCCGGCCGGCTCACCGACCGGGCGCTGAGCCGCGGACACACCAGCGTCCGCATCGTCGTGCCGGCCGTCGGTTTCGTCGCCGCCGCGCTGCTGTTCGTACCCGGAGTGTGGTTCACGTCGGTGGCGTTGGCGCTCCCGTTGATCGCGCTCGGCGCGGGCGCGCTCGCGGTGGCGAACCCTCCCCTGGACGCGGCCCGGCTGGACATCGTTCCCGGTCGGCTGTGGGGGCGGGCGGAGAGCCTGCGGACGGTGCTGCGGCTCGCCGCCGAGGCGGTCGCCCCGGCCATTTTCGGCTGGCTGGCCGACGAGCTCGGCGGCTCGGCGGGACGGTCCAGCGGTGTCGGCCTGCGCAATGCCTTCCTGATCATGCTGGTCCCGTTGGCGGCCAACGGCCTGATCATGATCGCCGCCCGGCGTAGCTATCCGATCGACGTGGCCACCGCGGCGGAGTCGGACCGGGCGTCGAAGGGCTGACCGGAGGCTCGGCGGGCGGCGCCATCGCGCTCTGGGCGAGGCATTAGAAGCGATTTCAAGCGGTAGGGGTGATCAGCATGGTTATGCTCGTTTTGCACATGTTCCAGGTGACTCCATCGCCCACGGCGCTACCCGCACCACCCACGGCCGGATCACCGCATCCGCAGCAGGCTGTGCGACGCCCCGCTGCCGTGGGGCGATCGACGCCCGGCCCGCCGCCGCGGACGGGGTTGTGGCCGCTGGGTTCGCGCACGACCGGCCGGACGGAGAGATGATGTCCCTGCTCGACACCGTCAACCAGCCCGACGACGTCAGGCGGCTCACCCACGAGCAACTGCGGCTGCTCGCCGGGGAGATCCGGGCGTTCCTGGTCGAGGCGATCTGCCGGCGTGGTGGGCACCTCGGCCCGAACCTCGGCATGGTCGAGCTGACCATCGCGCTGCACCGGGTGTTCCGGTCCCCGCATGACCGGATCATCTTCGACACCGGGCACCAGGCGTACGTCCACAAGCTGCTCACCGGCCGCCGGGCCGGGTTCGCCCAGCTTCGCGGATCGGGCGGCCTGTCCGGCTACCCCCGGCGAGCCGAGTCGCCGCACGACCTGGTGGAGAACTCGCACGCCTCCACCGCCCTGTCCTACGCCACCGGGCTGTGCCGGGCGTACGCCCTCGACGGCCCCGACCGCGCCGTGGTCGCGGTGATCGGCGACGGCGCCCTCACCGGCGGCCTGGCCTGGGAGGCCCTGAACAGCCTGGCCGGGTCCCCCGGCCGGGTGGTGGTCGTGCTCAACGACAACGGCCGCTCGTACGCGCCGACCGTGGGCGGCCTGGCCGCGCATCTCGCGTCGCTACGGGCCACGGCCGGGTCACCCGGCGGGCGGTCCGGGGAGGCGACGGGCTCGGACTTCTTCCAGGCGCTGGGCCTGCGCTACCTCGGCCCCGTCGACGGGCACGACGTGGGCCAACTCGAAGCGGCGCTGCAGCAGGCCCGGGCGTCGGACCAGTCGGTCGTGGTGCACTGTGTCACCCACAAGGGTCACGGCCACCCGCCGGCCGAGGCCGACGACGCCGACCGGCTGCACACGGTGGGCGTGGTCGACCCGGGCACCGGACAGCCGGTCGGGTCCCCCGGCCGGACCTGGACGGACGTGTTCGCCGAGGAACTCGTCGCCATCGGCGGACACCGCCCGGACCTCGTGGCGGTCTCCGCGGCGATGCTGGGCCCGACCGGACTCGGCGCCTTCGCGGCGCGCTACCCCGAGCGGACCGTCGACGTGGGCATCGCCGAACAGCACGCCGTCACCTCGGCGGCCGGGCTCGCGTTCGGCGGCAAACACCCGGTGGTGGCGGTCTACGCCACCTTCCTGAACCGGGCGTTCGACCAGGTCCTGCTCGACGTGGCGCTGCACCGGCTGCCGGTCACCCTGGTGCTCGACCGGGCCGGGATCACCGGCCCGGACGGGCCGAGCCATCACGGCATGTGGGACCTGGCCATGCTCGGCACGGTGCCCGGCCTGCGGGTGGCCGCCCCGCGCGACGCGGCCTCGCTCCGCGAGGAGCTGCGGGAGGCGGTCGACGAGCGGCGGGGACCCACGGTGCTGCGGTTTCCCAAGGCCCGCGTCGACAGCGACATCCCTGCGGTGGAACGGATCGCCGGGCTCGACGTCCTGCGTCGGGCGGCGGCTGCGCAGGTGCTCCTGGTGGCGGTCGGGGCGATGGCCGGGCCGACCCTGCGGGCGGCGGAACTGCTGGCGGCGGGCGGTGTCGAGTGCACCGTGGTGGACCCCCGGTGGGTGCGGCCGGTCAACCCGGAGCTCGCCGTGCTGGCCGCCGACCACGCCCTCGTCGTCACCGTCGAGGACGGGGTCCGCGACGGTGGCGTGGGTGCCGCCGTCGCCCAGAGCCTCGCCGACGCCGCCGTCGCCACGCCGGTCTGTGCCCTCGGCCTGCCGACGACGTTCGTACCGCACGGCGACCGGCCCGACCTGCTCGCCGAGTACGGCCTGGACGCCCACGGCATCTGCGCGGACGTGCTGCGCCGGTTGTCGTGGGTCGGCACCGGGAGCCGGGACGCGTCGCGGCGGGTACGGGCGAGCGTCCGCAGCCGGCTGACCCCGCTCGCCGGTTGAGCTGCCGCCGCCCGTGCCCAGAGAAAGGAGAGAACCAGGGATGAGTCCACCAGCCATCGCCCCTGACATACGTCGGGTGGAGCAGGCCCGGGCGCAGGAGAACTTCCCGGTCGCCCTCCGGGTGCTGCCCGCGCGGTACCGCCGTCACCTCCTCGCCGTGTACGGCTACGCCCGCCACGTCGACGACCTGGGCGACGAACCGCTGGCCGACGGGCTCGACCGGCTCGCCGCCCTGGACGACGTCGAGGCCGAACTGCGCGCCCTCCACGCGGGCGCCGACGTGCCGAACCCGGTGCTGCGCGCCCTCGCGCCCACCGTGGCCGAGTGCCGGCTGCCCCTGGACGCGCTCGTCCGGCTGGTCGAGGCGAACCGGGTCGACCAGCACGTCACCCGCTACGCCACCTTCGAGCAGCTCGTCGGCTACTGCACCCTGTCCGCCAACCCGGTCGGCGAGCTCGTCCTGCACGTCTTCGGGCAGGCCGATCCGGCGACCGTCGCGTTGTCCGATCGGATCTGCACCGCCCTGCAACTCGTCGAGCACCTGCAGGACGTGGCCGAGGACCACCGCCGCGGCCGGGTCTACCTGCCGGCGGCCGACATGGAACGGTTCGAGGTCACCGAGGCGGACCTCGGCCGCAGCACCGCGAGCCGCCAGCTGCGGGAGCTGATCGGGTTCGAGGCGGAGCGGGCGCGTGCCTGGCTCGACGCGGGCGCCCCGCTGGTGTCGGCCCTGCACGGCTGGGGCCGGCTCGCGGTCGGCGGCTACCTGGCCGGCGGCCGGGCGACGCTCGACGCGCTGGCCGCCGCCGACCACGACCCGCTGGCGGTCACCGCCCGGCCCCGCCGCCGGGACATCCTCGGCAGCTGGCTGGCCGCCACCGTCCGGAGTGCCGGATGACCACGACCACCACCCGGACCGAGGCCGCCTACCGGCACTGCGAGCAGATCACCCGTAGCCAGGCGGCCAACTTCGCGTACGGCATCCGGCTGCTGCCGGCGCCGAAACGGCGGGCGCTGTCGGCCATCTACGCGGCCGCCCGCCGCATCGACGACATCGGGGACGGCACGCTGCCTCCCGACGAGAAGTTGGACGCGCTGGCCCGGACCCGGGCGGCCCTGCACCGGCTGCCCGGCGACAGCGGCGCCGACCCGGTGCTCGCCGCCCTCGCCGACGCCGCGACGCGGATGCCGATCCCGCTGGCCGCCTTCGACGAGCTCATCGACGGGTGCGCCGCCGACGTTACCGGCCGCCGGTACGACAGCTTCGACGACCTGCTCTGGTACTGCCGCTGTGTGGCCGGGTCGATCGGCCGGCTCTCCCTCGGCGTGTTCGGGGCCACCCAGCCGGGCCGGGCCGCACCACTGGCCGACGCGCTGGGCGTGGCCCTGCAGCTGACCAACATCCTGCGCGACCTGGTCGAGGACCGGGTCGGCGGACGCGTCTACCTGCCGGCCGAGGACCTGGACCGGTTCGGCTGCACCCTCCGCCTGGACGGGCCCGGTTTCGCCGATCCACCCGAGCGGCTGGTGGAGCTGGTGCGCTTCGAGGCCGCCCGCGCCGCACGCTGGTACGACGTCGGCCTGCAGCTGCTGCCGCTGCTGGACCGGCGCAGCGCGGCCTGCACGGCGGCGATGGCCGGCATCTACCGCCGCCTGCTCACCCGGATCGCGGCCGATCCGCTGGCGGTCACCCGCAGTCGCGTGTCGTTGCCGGGCCGGGAGAAGGCCTGGGTCGCGGCGCGCGCTCTCGTCGGCCGTTCCGCATGACCGGGCCGGCCGCGCAGCCGGGAGGCGGATCCGGCACGGTGTGCGTGATCGGCGGCGGGCTGGCCGGGATCGCCGCGGCGGTCCGGCTCGCCGATCTCGGCCTGTCCGTGACGCTGCTGGAGACCCGGCCGGAGCTGGGTGGCGCGACGTACTCCTTCCGCCGCGACGGCCTCAGCGTGGACACCGGCCAGCACGTCTTCCTGCGCTGCTACCACACCTACCGGCGGCTGCTGGACCGGCTCGGCACGGCCGGCGGCACGGACCTGCAGCCGCGGTTCACGGTGCCGGTGCTGCTGCCGGGACAGCGGCCGCACGTGCTGGCCCGCCGCCGGCTGCCGGCCCCGGCGCACCTGCTGCCGGCCCTGGCCGGCTACCGGCTGCTCAGCCCGGCCGAGCGGGTCGCCGCCGTCCGGGCCTGCGCCGCGCTGCGGCACGTCGACCCGGACCTGCCCGCCACCGACGGGCGCAGCTTCGGCGACTGGCTCGCCGCGCACGGCCAGAGCCGCCGGGCGGTCCGGCGACTCTGGGACCTGATCACCGTGGCGGCGCTGAACCTGCCCAGCACCCACGCGTCGCTGGCGCTGGCGGCGCGGGTGTTCCGCACCGGGCTGCTGGAGGCCGCGGACGCCGGTGACATCGGCCGGCCCCTGGTCCCGCTGACCGACCTGCACGGCGTGCCCGCCCGTCGGCTGCTCGACCGGCTCGGCGCCAAGGTCCACACCCGGGCGAAGGTGCGGTGGATCCGACCGGAGCCGACCGGATTCCGGATCGGCGTGGGCGACAGCGAGCTGGACGCCGACGCCGTGGTGCTGGCCGTGCCGCACCAGGCCGCCGCGTCGCTGGTGCCGCCCGCCGCCGCGCCCGCCGCCGAGCAGTGGCAACGGCTGGGCGCGGCGCCGATCGTCAACGTGCACCTGCGCTACGCCGCCCGGATCACCGACCTCGGCATGGCCGCCGCCGTGGAGTCCCCGGCACAGTGGATCTTCGATCGGTCAGTGCCGGGCATGGCCGGCGAGCAGCATCTGGTGGTGTCGCTGTCGGCCGCCGACGCGGAACTCGAGCGGCCGGCGGCGGAGCTGGTGACGGCACAACGCCAGGCTCTCGCCGACCTGTTCCCGGCCGCGCGGCACACCCCGGTACGCGACGCGTTCGTGACCCGGGAGCCGAAAGCCACCTTCCGGCAGGCGCCCGGCACGCGGGCGTACCGGCCGGGTCCGGCCACCCGCCTACCGGGGCTGGTACTGGCCGGCGCATGGACCGACACCGGCTGGCCGGACACGATGGAGGGCGCGGTGCGCAGCGGCGAGGACGCCGCCGACATCGTCGCCCGCCAACTCCTGTCCCGGCCCCGACATCACTCGGAGGCCGCATCATGACCGTCGCACGCAGCCGCAGCACGGACCAGATCCAGACCTACGTCGAGCCGGCCATCCGTGCCCTGCTGGACCGGTTGGACCCGGGCAACCGCCTGGTCGGGGGCTACCAGCTCGGCTACTGGGACGCCGACGGGTCACCCGCCGCCAGCCAGGGCAAGGGACTGCGCCCGGCGCTGGCGCTGCTGTCGGCCCGGGCCACCGGCGCCGAGCCGAGCGCCGGGGTGCCGGCCGCCGCCGCGGTGGAACTGGCGCACAACTTCTCCCTGCTGCACGACGACGTGATGGACGGCGACACCGAGCGCCGCCACCGGCCGACCGCGTGGACCGTGTTCGGTGTCGGCCCGGCCATCCTGGCCGGAGACGCCCTGGTCGGGTTGGCGTACGAGGCGCTCGTCGAGACGCCCGGGGGCTGCCCGGCCGCCCGCCGGCTCGCCGTGGACATCCGCGCGCTGGTCGCCGGGCAGGCAGCCGACCTGGACTTCGAGCGGCGCGACGACGTCACCCTCGACGAGTGCCTGCGAATGGCCGAGCAGAAGACGGCCGCGCTGCTCGCCGGCTCGTGCGCCCTCGGCGCGATCCTCTGCGGCGGCCCGCCGGGCCTGGTCGACGGGCTGTCCCGGTTCGGCCGCCACCTCGGACTGGCCTTCCAGCTCGTCGACGACCTGCTCGGCATCTGGGGGGACCCACGACGGACCGGCAAGCCGGTCGGTTCGGACCTGCGGGCCCGCAAGCGGAGCATCCCGGTCGTACGGGCGGTGACCAGCGGTCAGGCGGCCGGCCGGGCGCTCGCCGAGCGGTACCGGTCGCCGCAGCCACTGACCGACGAGGACGTGACCCGGGCGAGCGCGCTGATCGAGGCGACCGGCGCCCGGGACTGGACCGCGCAGCGGGCGTGGGAGGAGGCCGAGCGGGCGCGGGCGGAACTGGACGCGCTCGACCTGCCCGACGACGTGCGCGATGAGTTCGCCGATATCGCCACCTTCACCACCGGACGGGACCACTGATGACTGAGCTGCTGTCTTCGAAGCCGAAGCCCACCACCAGCCCGGCGACCAAGGCGGGTGGGACCGCGAGCGACCCGGCCTGGGCGGCACTACGCCGGGCGCGGGACCACCTGCTCGGGCTGCAGGACGACGCGGGCTGGTGGAAGGGAAACCTGGCCACGAACGTCACCATGGACGCCGAGGACCTGCTGTTGCGGCAGTTCCTCGGCATCCGGACCGCCGAGCAGACCGCCGAGTCGGCGCGGTGGATCCGCTCCCAGCAACGCCCGGACGGCTCGTGGGCGACCTTCCACGGCGGGCCGGGCGACCTCTCCACCACCATCGAGGCGTACCTGGCCCTGCGGCTGGCCGGCGACACGCCGGACGCCCCGCAGCTCGCCGCCGCCGCCCGGTTCGTCCGCGCGCACGGCGGACTGGCGGCGAGCCGGGTGTTCACCCGGTTCTGGCTGGCCCTGTTCGGCCACTGGCCCTGGTCACAGCTGCCGGCGGTCCCGCCCGAGCTGGTGCTGCTGCCGCACTGGATGCCGTTCAACGTCTACGACTTCGCGTGCTGGGCCCGGCAGACCATCGTCCCGCTGTCCATCGTCCGGGCGCTGCGCCCGGTGCGGGAGCTCGGCTTCGGCGTCGACGAACTGCGCATCCCGACGGCGGCGCCGCGGCCGCCGCGGCTGCGGTCGCGGGCCGGGGTGCTGCACCGGCTGGACCGGGTCGCCAGCGGCTACGAGCGGATCGCCCGGGGACCGGTGCGCCGGCACGCGCTGCGCCGGGCCGCCGAGTGGATCGTGGCCCGCCAGGAGGCCGACGGTTCCTGGGGCGGGATCCAGCCACCCTGGGTCTACTCGCTGATGGCGCTGCACCTGCTCGGCTACCCGCTGGAGCACCCGGTGCTCCGCGCCGGGCTGGACGGGCTGGAGCGGTTCACGGTGCGTGAGCAGACCGAGGACGGCCCGGTCCGCTGGCTGGAGGCGTGCCAGTCGCCGGTGTGGGACACCGCGCTCGCGGTCACCGCGCTGTCGGACGCCGGGCTGCCGGCCGGGCATGCCGCCCTGGAACGCGCCGGGAACTGGCTGCTCAAGGAGGAGATCCGGGTGCGCGGCGACTGGGCCGTCCGCCGGCCGAAGACCCCGGTGGGCGGCTGGGCCTTCGAGTTCGAGAACGACGGGTACGCCGACACCGACGACACCGCCGAGGTGATCATGGCGTTGCGGCGGACCGGCGTACCGGCGGAGGCCGCCGTGCTGCGGGGCACCCGCTGGCTGCTCGGCATGCAGTGCCGCGACGGCGGCTGGGGCGCCTTCGACGCCGACAACACCCGGGCGATCGTCGGCGACCTGCCGTTCTGCGACTTCGGCGAGGTCACCGACCCGCCCAGCGCGGACGTGACCGCGCACATCGTCGAGGCGCTGGCCGCGGAGAACTTCGCCGGCACCGCGCCGGTCCGCCGCGGCGTGCACTGGCTGCTGCGGTCCCAGGAGCCGGACGGTTCCTGGTTCGGCCGCTGGGGCGCCAACCACGTCTACGGCACCGGGGCGGTGGTGCCCGCCCTGGTCGCCGCCGGGGTCAAGCCCGGCCACCCGGCGATCCGGGCGGCCGTCGACTGGCTGCACGCGCACCAGAACCCGGACGGCGGATGGGGTGAGGACATGCGCTCCTACCGGGACCCGTCCTGGGTCGGGCGGGGCGAGTCCACCGCGTCGCAGACCGCCTGGGCGCTGCTCGCGCTGCACGCCGCCGGCCATGGCGCCGGTGAGCCGGCCCAACGCGGGGTGCGCTGGCTGGTCGACACCCAGCGGCCGGACGGCGGCTGGGACGAGCCGCACTACACCGGGACCGGCTTCCCCGGCGACTTCTACATCAACTACGGCATGTACCGGCTGGTCTTCCCGATCAGCGCGCTCGGCCGGATCCTGAACGCGCGGGGCGGCCTGACCGCCGAGGTGGTGCCGTGACCGAGCCAGCAGCGCCCGCCGTTGCGGCGTGGACCCTGTGCGCGCCGATGCGGCCCGAGGCGGCGGCGCTGCGGCGGGGGCTGACCAGCCTCGATCCGGGCCGGTGGCCGGCGCTGCGGCGTACCGGCGCAGGATCCCGGCGCGCCCGGTCGGTGGCCGCCGGCCGGCCGACCGGGACGACCCCGGTGGCCGTCGCCGGGATCGGCGGCGGGCTGGCTCCCGGGCTGGCCCCGGGCGACGTCGTGGTGGCCACCGAGGTACGCACCGACCCGCGGGCCGGGCACCCGGGGCCGGAGGTCGTGCCGATGCCGTCCGCCGCCCTGCTCGCCGCCGCACTGCGTCGCCGCGGGCTGCGGGTACACCTCGGACCGGTGGTGACCACGACCCGGCTGGTCGACGGCGCGACCCGGGCCCGGCTGGCCGCGACCGGAGCGCTGGTCGCCGACCTGGAGTCGGCGTGGCTGCTGGCCGGCTGCGCCGACCGTCCGACCGCCTGCGTCCGAGTGGTCGCCGACACCGCGACCGGACCGCTGTACCGACCGGCCACGCTCCGCCGGATCCGCACCGCGCTGCGGGTGCTGCCCGCGGTGGCGGCGGCACTGGCCGAGTGGGCGGCGGCCGCCGGCAGCGTCCAGCAGGTCCTGCTGGCCTCGCCCCGCTCGTTCTGCGCCGGGGTGGAACGGGCGATCGCGGTGGTGGAGCAGGCGCTGCGCCGGCACGGCCCGCCCGTCTACGTCCGCAAGCAGATCGTGCACAACGCCCGGGTCGTGGCCGACCTGCGCTCCCGCGGCGCGGTCTTCGTGGACGAACTCGACGAGGTCCCCGACGGCGCGCTCACCATCTTCTCCGCGCACGGGGTGTCGCCCGCGGTACGCCAGGAGGCCGCCGACCGGCAACTGCCGGTCATCGACGCCACCTGCCCCCTGGTGACCAAGGTGCACGCCGAGGCGCGCCGGTTCGCCGGCCGGGGCGACACGGTGCTGCTGATCGGGCACGCCGGCCACGAGGAGACCGAGGGCACCCTCGGCGAGGCGCCCGAGCGGATCCGGCTGGTGCCCGACGCGGCCGCCGCCGAGACGGTGCAGGTGACCGACCCGTCCCGGGTGTCCTATCTGGTACAGACCACGCTGGCGGTGGACGAGGCGGCGGGCGTCGTCGACGCGCTGCGCCGGCGCTTCCCGGCACTGACCGGCCCCGGCTCCGACGACATCTGCTACGCCACCACCAACCGGCAGCGGGCGATCACGGTCGTCGCCGAACGGGCCGACGTCGTGCTGGTGGTCGGGTCGACCAACTCCTCCAACTCCCGCCGCCTGGTCGAGGTGGCCGAGCGGGCCGGCGCGCGGGCCCACCTGGTCGACGACGTGGGCGGCGTGGACCCGCGCTGGCTGGCCGGCGCCACGACGGTCGGGGTGACCGCCGGCGCGTCGGCGCCGCCCGGCCTGGTCGACGAACTCGTCGCGGCACTCACCGCGCTCGGTGCCCGGGAGGTGAGCGAGCACACCGCAGCCGTCGAGGACGTCAGCTTCACCCTTCCCAAGGAGGTACGTCAGCCGTGAGCATGCCGATGCGCCAGAGCCTGCGGATCGCCAGGTACCTGGTCGAACAGAAACTGCGCCGACGGCAGCGGTTCCCGCTGTTGCTGGAACTGGAGCCGTTGTTCGCCTGCAATCTCAAGTGCGCCGGGTGCGGCAAGATCCAACAGCCGGCGCACCTGCTGAAGCGCCGGATGCCGGTGGACCAGGCACTGGCCGCCGTGGAGGAGTGCGGCGCACCGATGATCTCCATCGCCGGCGGCGAGCCCCTCATGCACCCCGAGATCGACACCCTGGTCGCCGAACTGGTGCGCCGGAAGAAGTACGTCTTCCTCTGCACCAACGCGGTCCTGCTGCCCAAGAAGATCGACAAGTTCCGGCCGTCGCCGTACTTCGCCTTCACCGTGCACATCGACGGGCTGCGCGAGCGGCACGACGCGTCGGTGTGCAAGGACGGGGTCTTCGACGCGGCGGTGGCGGCCGTGCGGGACGCCCAGCAGCGCGGCTTCCGGGTCACCACCAACACCACGTTCTTCAACACCGACACCCCGCAGACCGTGATCGAGGTGCTCGACTACCTCAACGACGACCTGCGGGTGGACGAGATGATGCTCTCGCCCGCGTACGCCTACGAAAAGGCGCCGGACCAGGACCACTTCCTGGGCGTCACGGAGACCAGGGAGCTGTTCCGCAAGGCCTTCGCCGGAGGCCGGCGGGCCCGCTGGCGGCTCAACCACTCGCCGCTGTTCCTGGACTTCCTAGAAGGCCGGGTGGACTTCCCCTGCACCGCGTGGGCCATCCCGTCGTACTCGCTGCTCGGCTGGCAGCGGCCCTGTTACCTGATGGCCGACGGATACGCCGCCAGCTACCGCGAGCTGCTCGACTCCACCGACTGGGACAGCTACGGCCGGGGACGCGACGACCGCTGCGCGAACTGCATGGCGCACTGCGGCCACGAACCGACCGCCGTGCTGGCCACGATGTCCTCGCTGCGGCAGTCGCTGCGCGCGGTACGCGGCCGCTGAGGTCCGGCGCCGGCCCGGTTCACCCGAACCGGGTGGCCAGCCGGCGGTACAGCGCGGGCAGCAGCCCGCGTACCGCCACCGGCAGGCGCAGCCAACCCGGGACGTACACCTCGGCCTGGTTCCGGGTGATCGCGTCGGCCAGCGCGTCGGCCACCCGCTCCGGTGGCAGCGGGCGGGGACGGCGACGGTGGTACGGCTGGCCCCGACGGACGAAGAACGGGGTGTCCACCACCCCGGGCACGATCGTACTGACGGTCACGCCGCAGCCGGCCAGTTCCAGGCGCAGGCTCTCGGCGAAGGCGTCCAGCCCGGCCTTGCTGGCCGCGTAGACGGCTTCCCCGCCCACCCCGAGCCGCCCGGCGATCGAGCCGACGAAGACCAGATGCCCGCCGTGGTGACACATGCCGGGCAGCAGCGCCCGGGTCAGCTCGATCGGTGCGCGCAGGTTCACCGCGAGCAGCTCGTCGGCGCGCGCGTCGGCCATCCCGGCGAACGGGCCGGCCCAGCCGGTGCCGGCGTTGTTGACCAGCACGTCCACCCGGGTGTGGCGGGCCAGCGCCCGCTCGGCCAGCTCCCGGCCGGCGCCGGGCCGGGTCAGGTCGGTCAGCAGTGTGGTGACGCCGGTCTCGGCGGCGAGCCGGGCCAGCCGGTCGGCGTCCCGGCCGGCGGCGACGACCTGACTTCCGGCGTCGGCCAGCCGCCGGACGAGGGCGGCGCCGATGCCCGACGAGGCACCGGTGACCAGCACCACCGCGCCGGTCAGCCGCACCGCGGCAGCTCCGGCGGCGCCGACCCCCGCCGGGGCGGGCCGGACGTCGCGGGCGCGTCGGCCGGCCGGTCGTCGGCGACCGGCGCGCGGTCGGCCTCGGCGAGCAGGTGGGCCAGTTCGGCGTGCAGGGCGGCGACGAAGGCCGGGCCGACGTCGGCCAGCGACCCGTCCAGCAGCGCACCGACCTCGAAGGTGTCGCCGCAGCGCAGCACGCCGATCCCGACGGGCACCCCCGCCGCGAGCGCGACCACCGGGGTGGCCGTCCTGAGCGGCGCGCCGGCCAGCACCTGCGGACGCAACGGCGCCGGGACGTAGGAGACGATCACGTTGAGGTGCCGGCTGCTGTAGAACCGCCGCGCCAGGGCGGCGTGCACCGGCGCGGGCAGGTTGCCCATCGCCCGCATGACCAGGCCGGCCGCTTCGGGCTCCCCGCTGCGCAGCGCGGTCCGCAGCGACTGCCGGACCAGGGCGACCCGGAACCGGGGCGGGATGCGCCGCACCGGGAGGTCGAGGTTGACCGCACCGGTCCAGTTTCCCTGCGTCGGCGCCCGCCGCCGGGCGTCACGGGAGACCGCGAACATGGCCCGCAACCGGGGCGGCGCCGGCGCGGGATGGACCCGACCCAGCGCCCCGGCGGTCAACGCCAGCATGAGTTCGCTGGCGTGCGCCCCGCAGGCGCGGGCCGCGCGGAACACCTCGGCGGCGGGCAGGGTGGCGGTGACCAGGACCCGGCGCGGTGAGCCGAGCGGACGGTTGAGCACGGTGGCCGGCGCCGGCCCCTGGGCGGCCAGGCGGGCCAGCCCGCGTGCGGTGAGCGCGACCTGGCGGGCGGTGTCCCGGACCCGGCCGCCCAGCCCCGCGGTGTCCCGCCCTGGCCGGGCCGGTGCCTGCCCTGCCGGCTTCGCCGGCCGGGTGGTGGCCGGGTCGAGCAGCCGTTGCAGGACGCCGATCGCCGACAGACCGTCGCCGAGGCAGTGGTGCAGTTTGACCGCGACCCGGGTACGCCCGTCGGGGAGCCCGCCGAGCAGCAGGATCTGCCACGGTGGCCGGTCCAGGGCCAGCGGCTGGGACCAGAACCGGTCCACCGCGGCGCTGCCGTCGTCGCCCGGCGCGAGCCGCACCTCGGTCAGGTGGGCGGCGGGGTCGACGTACCGGTCGACCACCCAGCCGGGCCGGCGCCCCGGCCCCCGGCTGACCAGCCGGCGACGCAGGGTGGTGATCGTGGGTAGCCGCCGCGCGAGCAGCGCGGCCAGATCCTCGCGGGTGAGGGCGGTGCCGTCGGGTCGGGGCCCGAGCTCCAGCACCACACCGATCTGTTGCGCCACCGTGGCCGACTGCACGTACCGGAAGAACGCGTCCTGTGGGCGTAGCGGCCAGCTGGCCGGCTGTTCGCCGGCCGGCCCGGCGGGAGGCCCCCAGCGGGCCGGGTCGGTCGGGCGCGCCCCGTCCGGTGACGGCGCCTCGACCGGAGAGCGCGCACCGGCGACGGCCGGCAGCCCGAGGTCCGGCAGGTGCGGGTGGGCCGACGCCTGCACCGGGTGGGGTGGGTGCGGACCGACCAGCCGGGAGCGGACGAGCGCGACCAGCGCGGCCGGGTCGCGGACCGTCTCGGCCAGCCCCGCGGCGGTCATCAACGCCGCATTGGCCGCGCCGTGCGCGGCGATCGGCCGGTACATCACCACCGGCGTGCCGGTGGCCCACGCCTCGAGTGCGGTCGCTCCGCCGGCGTTGGTGACCAGCAGGTGCGCGGCCCGCAGCAGCGTGGGCATGTCGTCGACCCAGGCGCGCACCAGCAGCCGCCCGTCGGGGGTGGCCAGGCGCGCCAGCCGGTCGGCCAACTGCTGGTTGCGTCCGCAGACCGCGACGACCTGCACCGCGTCGCCGATGCCGATCAGCGGGGCGATCGCCTCCTCGACCGAGCCCAGGCTGTAGGAGCCGCAGGCGACCACCACCGCCTTCCGGTCCGGGTCGAGACCGCAGCGCCGGGCGGCCTCGGCCCGGTCACCCGGCCGGAACCGCTCGAGCACCGGGGGCGCGCAGACCCCGAGCGCCGCGCCCGGGGCGGCGACCGCCGCCACCGGCAGCGCCGCCGGGTGCACCACCATCCCCAGATCCAGCTGGGAATACACCCAGAACGGATGCGGGGCGAAATCGGACACCCAGGCTCCGACCGGTACGCCGAGACCGCGGTGCCGGCGTAGCCAGGCCAGCCCGGCACTGCCCAGCGGGTAGGTGGAGAGGATCAGGTCCGGGTCGAACGCCTCGATGACCGGGGCGAGCCGCCGCCCGGCCCAGGAGCCGGTGAACCACTTCGAGGCGTCGGCGAACCACCGGTGCCGCCACAGCGAGGACCAGAAGAACTCGTACAACCAGGGCGTCGCCCCGACATTGGTGAGGTAGGTGCGACGAAAGGTCGGGCCGACCCCCGGACCCATCGCGTCGAGGGTGTCCACCCAGCCCACCCGGCTGCCCGGCCAGAGCGCGTGGACGCGTTCCTCGAGCGCCCGGCCGGTGGCGTCGTGCCCGCCGCCGATGTCGGCGGAGACGATCAGCACGCGCCGCGCGATCGACTCGGCGGGCGGCCGGATCGGGTGACCCGGCCCGTTGTCGGGCGCGATCACCGGAGGCCCGCCGGATTCGGGCGGCACCGGGTGCGAGACCCGCGCGCTGGTGGGTATGCCAGGCGGGCATCGACCGGCCGATCCGGCGCCGACGATCTCGGGACTTCTCCATGGCCTTCGGTTTTCTGCTGGCGCTCCTCGCCGCACTGTGCAGCGCCACCGCGGCGATCCTGCAGTCGATCGGAGCGCGCCGGGTGGCGGCCATGGCGCACCTCGACCCGAGGCTGCTGTGGCGGCTGGTGCGCACCGGGCCGTACGCGGCCGGCCTGGCCCTGGACGGCGCGTCCTCCGGATTCACCTTCACCGCGCTGCGTACCGTGCCGCTTTTCGCGGTGCAGGCGGTCGGGGCGGCCAACCTCAGCCTGGTGGCGCTGATCGCCATGCTGGTGCTGCGCGTCCGGCTGGCCCCCCGGGACTGGGTGGCCATCGGTGGCGTGGTCGCCGGCCTGCTGCTGCTGGTCTTCTCGGCCGGCAGCAGCCCGCCGGCCGAGGCCTCGCCGAACGACGGCTGGTGGCTGCTCGGCGCGGTGCTCGCGCTGGCCGTCGGCGCGTACCTGGGCAGCCCCTGGATGCGAGGCCCGGCCCTGCCCGGCGTGCTGGCCGGGCTCTCCTTCGGCGCCGCGGCGGTCGGTGCCCGGCTGCTCGGCCGGGCCAGCAGTGCGGGCATGGTGCTGGCCAGCCCGGTCAGCTACACCCTGGTGCTGGCCGGAATGACCGGCGTGCTGCTCTACGCCACCGCCCTGCAGCGCGGCTCCGTCACGGTCGCTTCCGCCTCCACCATCCTCGGCCAGACCGTGGCCCCGGCGGTGGCCGGCTGGCTGGTGCTCGGTGACCGGGTGCGGCCCGGCGCCGAGCCGGTGGCGGTGCTGGGCTTCCTGCTCGCCGTCAGCGGCGCGGTCGCGCTCGCCCGGCACGCCCAGCCGCACCGGGTGGGGACCGACAGACCGGCGGACCGTGGGCGCCGGGCACCGGGTCGCGGTCGTTGACATGTCGTACGCCTCCAGCGACGAAAGGCGGAGCGCGCCACCAGCCGCCGCCCCTCGGGATGAATAGCAGCTTACCGGCGGATTTCTCCCCATCTAAGGTACTTTCAGGCTCTCGACAGCACGAGTGCCGGTTCGACCAGACGAGGGAGGAGGCGGATGGCAGCGGGAAGGTCCGCCCGGAAGCCCGACGTTCGTCCGCCTCGCCCGCTCGGTGAACCCGCCCTGGCTCCGGTACCGGCCGGCTGGTGGCTCGACGGCCTGCTGGTCGCCGCGCTCGCCGCGCTCACCGCCGCGCTGGTGTGGTGGTCGCCGCTGCTCGACGTCGACATCGCCGTACGGGACTGGTGCGACCAGCATCGGCCACCACCGGTCGCCAAGCTGATGCTGGCCTTCGACTACCTGGGCCAGGGCGGTCCGCTGACCACCCTGACCGTGGCGCTGTCGTTCTGGCTCGCCTGGCGGCACCGGACGATCCGGCCGATCATCCCGGCCGGCCTGGCCCCGATCGTGAGCACCATCCTGATCGTGGGCCTGAAGAAGTGGACCTCGCGCGGCGCCCCGCACCACGGTTCGGTGCGGTTGTTCAGCCAGGGATGGGAGGAGTTCTACCCGTCCGGGCACGTGAGCAACGGCATCGTCTACTACGGGGTGCTGGCCATGCTGCTCGCGCCGTACCTGGCGGTGCCGGTCCGGCGCGTGCTGCAGTGGCTGCCCGGTGTGCTGGTGGTCATCGGCACCACCTACCTCGGCTACCACTGGCTCACCGACAGCATCGGCGGCTACCTGCTCGGGCTGCTGATCATCCGGTTCCTGCTGCGGGTGCCGTGGCGGACCCTCCGCCTGCCCCGCCGACTCGACCGGCCGCCCCCCAGCGACCACCAGGTCTACTCGCACGCCTACCGGGAAGGGCCGCCGGGTTCGCACCACCGTTGGGGGCAGGTACGCATGATCGGGCCGGAACGCCCATGCTGACCGCCGACGTGCTGGCCGGAACCCCACTCGCCCTCGGTGCCGCCGCGGCGTTCGGGGCGTCCTCGGTGCTGCAGTTCCGCGCCTCCCACCGTGCTCCCGAGAGTCCGGCCGGGCGACCCAGCCTGCTGCTGCACCTGATACGCCAACCCGAATGGCGCTGGTCGGTGGTGCTCGCCGCCGGCGCCTTCGGCCTGCAGGTCGGCGCGCTCAGCCTGATGCCGCTGATCCTCGTGCAGCCGCTGCTGATCACCGGACTGGTCTGGTACATCCTGCTGCACTCGCTCACCGAGCACAGGCGCCCGGACCTCAGGATCATGCTGGAAGCGGTGCTCTGCCTGGTCGCGCTCTCGGCGTTCCTGCTGATCGCCCAGCCGACCGCCGGACAGGGCAAGGGGCTGGGAACGCTCTCGTCGGCCCTGCTGCTGGGCGTCGCGGTGGTCGGGGCGGTCGCGTTGTGCCTGGCGGCCGCCGTCGGGCTGGGCCGCAAGTGGCGCCCGCTGCCGCTGGCCCTGGCCGCCGGCGTCTGCTACGGCGTCACCGCCGGCCTGATCAGCAGCCTCGCCTTCCACTACAACGGCAGCCCGCTGAGCGTGTTCGGGCATTGGCAGACGTACGGGCTCATGATCCTGGGTCCGTTCGGCGTGCTGCTGAGCCAGAACGCCTACCAGGCCGGTCCGCTGGGCGCGCCGGCCCTGGCCACGATCATCGTGGCCGACCCACTGGTGTCGCTCGCCGTCGGCCTGCTCTGGCTGGACGAGCGGATCCAGGCGGGACCGGGAGACCTGATCGGCGAGATCCTGGCCCTGGCCGTGCTGGCCGGCGCCGTCTTCCTGCTCGCCCGGCGGGCCCCCCACGTGGACAAGGAGTAGCCGGTGGCGGGCCGAGCCGGAGCGCGAAATTGAGGTGCCCGGTCGCGGCCCGGCGCTCTAGGTTTCCGCCGTGACCCTCGACATCGTGAGCCTCGCCGAGCGCCCCGACCTCGCCCCGCTGCTCGACGAGGACTTCGACGGGGCGTGGCCGCAGTTCATGCTCTGGGACCCGATGGCGCCCGTCTACTACGGCGTCGCCCACGACCTCTATCCGGAGTTCGTCTTCGCCGCCGTCGACTCCGCCGACCCGGGGCGTGCCGTCGCGCGGGCGTACGCCGTGCCGCTGCGCTGGACGGAGGCGGAGCTGCCCGACGGCGGCTGGGACCGGGTCATCCAGCGAGCCACCATCACCCGCCTCACCGGGGCCACCCCGAACATCGTCTCGGCCCTGGAGATCTGCATCCGGCCGGACCAGCGCGGACGCGGCCTCTCCGCGCGGATGCTCACCGCCATGCGGGAGGCCGCCGCGAAGCTCGGCTACGACACGCTGGTCGCCCCGGTCCGCCCCAGCGGCAAGCACACCCACCCCGACCTGCCGATGACCGAGTACGCGGCGCAGGTCCGCGCGGACGGCCTGCCGGTCGACCCGTGGCTGCGGGTGCACGTCCGGGCCGGCGGGCGCATCGAGCGGGTCGCCACCCGGTCCATGATGATCAGCGGGACGCTCGCCGACTGGCGCTCCTGGACGGGCCTGCCGTTCGACACCAGCGGCCCGGTGCACGTGCCGGGCGCGCTCGTGCCGGTGCACTGCGACGTGACGCACGACCACGCCGTTTACGTCGAGCCCAACGTCTGGGTCCGGCACCGGCTCCAGTGAGCCGGCGCGGTCCCGGAGGGAGCACGGCAGCGATGTGGTGACGGGGTACGACGAGTCCGGCAGCGTCCGGCCGAGCCCGGCGGGCCAGCGGCTGCGGGGCGTGCCCGGCTGGCACAATCGCCGCCATGGATGGTCCCGAGCTGGTGCTGGTGCTGCGGTACCGCAAGGCGGTGACGTACGGGCTGCACGTCCTGCTCGGCGCGCTGGAGCAGCACGAGACCGGTACCCGGTACGAGGTGCGCTTCGGCGAGACCCCGGAGGCGACCGCGGCGCACATCCGGGCGGCGTCCGCCACGGCCAGCCGGGTGCTGGTGCTGTGGTCGTTCTATTCCCCCGACGCCGAGGCGCTGGCCCGGGAACTGGCGCAGATCCGGGCCCTGGCCGACGCACCGAACGTGGCGCACCTCGCCGGCGGCGTCCACGCGACCGCCGAGCCGGTGCAGACCCTGGACGCCGGCTGGGACATCGCCGCGGTCGGGGAGGGCGAGACCACGCTGCTGAGCCTGGTGGACGCGGTCGGCGAGCCGACCGGCATCCCCGGGCTCGCCTACCGCGACGCCGCCGGCGCCGTGGTGCGGACCGGGCGCCCGCAGCGCCGACCGCTCGACGAGTTTCGCGGCTTCTCGCTGAGGTGGGACCGGTTCAACGCCTTGGAGATCACCCGGGGTTGTGTCTTCTCGTGCCGGTTCTGCCAGACCCCGTTCATGTTCTCAGCCAGGTTCCGGCACCGCAGCGTGGCCAACGTCCGCCGGCACGTCGACGCCATGCGGCGGCGGGGGCTGCGCGACGTCCGGTTCATCACCCCGACCGCCCTGTCGTACGGGAGTCAGACCGACGAGCCGAACCTGGACGCGGTCGAGGAACTCCTGGCGTCCTGCCGGGAGGGGATCGGCCCGGACGGGCGGGTCTTCTTCGGCTCGTTCCCCAGCGAGATCCGGCCCGAGCACGTCTCGCGGGAGGCGCTGCGCCTGGTCCGGAAGTACTGCGCCAACAACAACATCATCGTGGGCGCGCAGTCCGGCTCGGACCGGGTGCTCGACGCGGCGAAGCGGGGACACGGCGTCGAGGAGGTGAAGCGGGCCGTCCGCCTCGGCGTTGAGGAAGGTTTCCGGATCAACGTGGACATGATCTTCGGAATGCCGGGTGAGAATCAGGCCGACGTCGACGCCTCCCTGGGTCTGGCCCGCGAGCTGGCCGACCTCGGCGCCCGGATCCACGCGCACACCTTCATGCCGCTGCCCGGCACGCCGTGGCGGGACGCGCCGCCCGGCGACGTGGCCCCAGAGACGATCAGGGAGGTGGACCGACTCTCCCAGCGCGGCGCCCTCTACGGCCACTGGCAGCGGCAACGCGACCACGCCGCCCGGCTGGCCGCGGCGGCCGAGGCCTACCCCCGCCCGGGAAAGAGCCGCACCATCCTGCCCCTCGCCGACCGCTGACCGGCGCTGGTCACGGCCGGATGTCAAGGGCGCCGATCAGACCGTCCCGCAGCGTGAAGCGGTGCCGCAGCCGGACCGGGCTGCCCGGAAACGTCCCCGAGACCAGGGTCCTGACCACCACGTTGCCACCGGCCTCCTCCTCGACCGCCTCGGGAATCGCCTTGTAGTCGAACTCGGCCGCGGTCCGCTCGCGCCAGGCCCGGATCGCCGCCGGGCCCTGGTAGGTCCGGTCCTCGTCGGCCACGAGCGCGTCATCGGTGAAGCAGGAGACGAAGGCGTCGATGTCGGGTTCGGCGCTCAGCTGGTAGTAGCGGACGATCACCTCGGGAACCGTGACGGTCATGCTGCTCTCCTCAGGTCGTGACCGGTTCGTCGTGGCTGACTACCACGAACGCGCGTTGGTAGGCGTCGCGGCGTCGTGCAGCGCGACCTCGACGGTCGTCCCGGGCGGCAGCGGGAAGGACTCCCCCCGTACGGCCACCGGAACGGGCTGGCCCGCCCCCGGGGCGGCGGAGATCCGCAGCCCCTCGTGGTCCACGTGCAGGAAGATCAGCTGGTTGCGGTAGCGGATCACGCAGTCGAGTTCGTCGAGGCCGTCGGGCAGCAGCGGGTTGAGCCGCAGGACGTCGCCGCGGACCTCCAGGCCGGTGTAGCACCGCTGCAGGATGTCCAGCGTGCCGGCGGCGGCGCCGAGGTGAATGCCGTTGCGGGTCGAGCTGTGCTGCGGATCCGTGAGGTCGGTGCCGAGGGCGGTGGTCAACATCTCGTACGAGCGGCGACGGTCCGTGCGGGCCAGCACCCACGCGTGGGCGACCCGGCTGAGCGTGGAACCGTGGGTGGTGCGGGACAGGTAGTAGTCGACGACGGCGGGGATCCGGGTCGGGTCGAACTCGTACCCCAGGCCGCGCACCAGCCCGGTGAGCTCCTCGGCGCTGAACAGGTACAGCAGCATCAGCACGTCGGCCTGCTTGGAGATCTTGTACCGGTTCGCGTCGTCGCCCTCGGCCTGCAGCAGCGAACCCAGCTGCCGCAGGTCGCCGTACCGCCGCCGGTACCGGTCCCAGTCCAGCTCCGCCAGGTCGCCGTAGCCCTCGAACTGGGCGAGGATGCCGTCGTCGAGGAAGGCCAGCCGTAGCCGGCCCCGGATGTGCGCCCACCGGCGCCGCTCGTCGTCCGCCGGGGCGACCTTCCGCCACGGCGCCACCCCCGGATGCCGGCCGAGGATCGCGCAGGCCTCCTCGGCGCGGCCGAGCACCCAGGCGACCATCACGTTGACGTACGCGGAGTTGTCCAGCCCCTGCCCCGGCCGACCCGGGTAGCCGTCGTGGAACTCGTCCGGACCCATCACCCCGCGGATGTCGTACCGGTCGTCGGCCGGGTCGTAGGTGGCCAGTCCGGCCCAGAACCGTGCGGTCTCGACCAGCATTTCCAGCCCGGAGTGGGCGAGGAACGGCAGGTCGCCCGTCGTCTCCCAGTACCGCCACACGCAGTAGGCCACGGCCAGGTTGACATGCTGCTGCCGGCCGCTGTGGTCCGCCACCCACTCCCCGGTCACCGGCGAACGCGACCGGGACGGACTGTCGTCCCGGCCGCTGTCGCCGCTCTGCCAGGGAAACAGGGCGCCGGCCATGCCCGCCGCGGCCGCCTGCCGCCGGGCCGCCGGCAGCCGCCGGTACCGGTAGGCCAGCAGCGCCCGGGTCAGCTCCGGCATCCGCAGATTCAGGTACGGGTAGACGAACAGCTCGTCCCAGAAGATGTGCCCGTGGTAGCCCTCGCCGTGCAGTCCCCGGGCGGGCACCCCGGCGTCCAGGTCGATCACGTGCGGTGACAGCGTCTGCAGCAGATGGAACGTCTGCACCCGGATCGGCACCTGCCAGGCATGCTCCTCGCCGACGTCCAGCCGGAACCGCTCCCACAGCTGGGTCCACGCCGTGGCGTGGTCGGCCAGCACCATGTCGAAGGTCCCCGCGTGCCGCAGTTCCCGGCGGGCGGCCGTCAACGGCTCGGAGACCACCCGGTCGCGGTTGGAGAAGATCGTCACGGTCTTCTCCACGACCACCCGGTCTCCGGGAGTCACGTCGACGCCGATCACCTGGCTCACGTCGTTCGGTCCGTGGGCCGCCGCCAGCCTGAGGTGGGCGACGCCGGCACCGCTGACCCTGGTACGCGCCGCCACGGCCACCTGGTGTCGGGACGTGGTCGTCACCGCCGTCAACCAGACGGTCTCGGCGTCGTCCCCGCCGGTGGTCACGTCCGTGAGGTGCCGACCGCAGCTGCCCGCCTCCGCCGGCGCGTTCGCGTTGACCACCCCACCGTCGAGGCCCGACCTGATCTCCAACCGGCCGGACCAGTTCTCCGCGACGATGCTCGTCTCCAGCGCCGCCAGGTGGGGACTCGCCAGCGACACCAGCCGTCGCTGCCGGACCCGGGTACGCCGCTCGTCCCGGTCGACCACCAGCAGCTCCCGCAGGTACAGCCCGCGCCGCAGATCCAGCATGTGATGTTCGTGCTCCCGCCGCCCCTGCCCCGGCGCGAACCAGTCCCCGCCGGCGGGACGGAACGTCAACGGGAGCCAGTTCGGCAGGTTGACGATGCCCTCGTCGCTGTCCGGCCGATCGGCCCCGTACAGCCGGTTGTGGAAACCGGCGAGGTAGGTGCCGGGATAGTGGACGCCGTCGGCGGAGGCCTCCGGGGCCGCCCCGCGGGTGGCCAGGTAGCCGTTGCCGAGGGTCAGCATCGTCTCCCGGGTGCCTTCCTCGGCCGGTGCCGCACCGTCCTGGTACGCCAACACCCAGCCGGCCGGCGGAGGCCGGCTGCACAGCTCACACCCAGGGTCCACGTTCGCCGGCACCCCGCACTCCCCTTCCACGGCGCGGTGCCGTTTCCCCGTTTCCCGCGCGTCAAACTCCCGGACGCCGGTAAATCGGGCGCTGAGGCACATTGCGCCGGCATAGGTTGGCCGGGTGAATCAAGCGGTTGCGGTGGTTGATCGGGTGGTGACCGAGCGGGGCGAGCTCGTCCTGCGGCAGTGCGGCGGGCATTTCGAGATCGTCAGCAACGGGGTGTTCCTCATGGACACCCGGGCCGGCGCGTCGGAGCGGCTGCTCGTCCGGAAGGCACTCGAGCTGGTACGGCCGGGGGCGCGGGTGCTGATCGGCGGGCTCGGGGTGGGGTTCTCGCTGGCCGAGGCGGCGGCCTCGGCCGTGCCGGCGGAGATCGTGGTCCTGGAGATCGAGGAGACGCTCATCGGGTGGCACCGCGACCAGCTGGCCGCCTACAGCGGGCACGCCCTGCACGACGCCCGCGTGCGGATCGTGAACCGCGACATGCTGGCCTGGCTGCGGAGCACCGACGAGGCCTTCGACGCCATCTGCCTCGACATCGACAACGGCCCGGACTGGACCGTGTTCCCCGGCAACGCCACCCTGTACGACGCGGACGGCACGGCGCTGCTGCGCGACCGGCTCGCCGCCGACGGCGTACTGGCCGTCTGGAGCGCCTCGGCCGCACCGGCGTACGCCGAGCGGCTGGCGGAGGTAATCGGTCCGGTCACCACGCACCTGGTCGAGGTGCCGCGCGGCGAACCGGACGTGGTCTATCTGGCCCGCCGCACCGGCCCTGGCCGTCCCGGGCCGTCCCGCAGCCCTGGCTGCCCGAGCCGGAGTGGATGATCCGCCGGCGGACCGCCCAGCAGCAGGTGCCAGCCGGGCGGAGCGGTGAGCCGGTGCAGCGAAATCGAGGCGCTGCCAGCGGCTCACCCGTTCGCCGGGGGCGGTGCCGTGACGAGCTGCGCGAACAGGTCGGCGGCGGCGTCCAGAACGTCCCGGTCACCGGTGATCAGCAGGTCCAGCAGCAGGCCGCGGGTCGCGGCGAGGCTCAGCCGGGCCCGGCGGCGGGCCTCCGCGTGGTCGTATCCGAGCTGGACGAACAGCTCCTCGACGGGGCTCGCCCAGGCGGCGATGACCGAGGCCCGGAACGGCTCGGTCCAGGATCGGCCGTACAGCGCGTGCGCGTAGATCTCGAAGAACAGCCGTTCCGCCGGGGCCAGCGCCGGGTCGGCGAGGCGCCGCCAGAAGCGCCGGCTCACCTCGACCGGATCATCGGTCTCCGTGGCGAGGGCGGTGAGCGCGGCCCGTTGCTCGGCCTCGATCCGCCGGACCACCTCGGTGAGCAGGCCCTCCCGGCTGCCGAAATGGTAGATCAGCATGCGGTGGCTGGTGCCCGTCCCGGCGGCGATCTCGCGGAGGCTGAGCTGGCTGAACCCGCCCTCCTTCAGGAAGCTGACGCACCGGTCGAGCAGCGCCTCGCAGGCGTCACCGGCCACCGGTGGACGCCGCGCCGTCGTCCGTCGCATCCGCGGCACCGGCCGGCGACGCCACGGTGCCCGACTCGGCAGCCGGGGACGACGATGCCACGGCTTCCGACTCGGCGGCCGCCTTGAGCCCGGCCGCCTCCATCCGCAGGTACCGTCGCGTCCGCGCCGCAGTCAGCAGCGCGACCAGCCAGGCGAGGGCGCCGGTCTGCTGGATGCCGATGCTGATCCGAGTCGTCCCGTCGGGCTGGCCCTCCACCCGGTGGTAGGCGATGGTGTGCACTCCGGGCGCGTGCGCGTCCCAGACGAACGACGCGCCCGGTCGTAGCTCGCAGACCCGCCACACCGTCGGCGGCAGGCCGGGCTGGCGGATCCGGAACCGGCTGCCCATCTCCAGGGATGGCCTGTCGAGCGGCTCCACGGTGGACATGGATGCCGTCCATCGTGGATAGCTCGTCACGTTCGCCAGCGCGGCCCAGGCGTGCTCGGGGGCCGCCGTGGTGGCGATCGTCTCCGCGTAGTTCATGTACCAGATGGTACACAGCGGCGGCGATCGTCAATAGCTGCCACCTCGGCCCAGCTGCGCGGTGACCCGCTCCTGCAGGGCGGTCAGCGCCGGGCTGACCGCGACGGCGAGCGGCGCGGGATCGGCCAGCCGCCGCGCCCCCGCCGGCAGCCAGGCGAGGTCGGCGTCGAACCGGCGGCGGGCGGCTCGCACCTCGCCGGCGGGGTCGGCGTTCTCGAGGCGCCGGCCGTCGCGCATGACCGGCGCCAGCAGCGGCTCGCGATCCGCCGGGGGCGGCTCGTCGCGCAGCCCGACCAGATCCCCGTCGGCGCCGGTGGGATCGCGGAACACTTGCTTGGGGCCGGGCAGGGTGGCCTTGCCGGGCGAGAGTTTGAGCACCGGCCGGTCGCCGTAGGCGACCAGTTTGTAGGCGCTGTCCAGCGACGGTGCGTCGTAGGAGACGCCCATCTTTGTACCCACGCCGTACCCGTCGATCGGGGCGCCCTGGGCGACGAGCGCCGCGATGACGTCCTCGTCCAGGCTGCCGCTGGCGACGATCCGGGCCTGCCGCAGCCCGGCCTCGTCCAGGAACGCGCGGGCCTGCCGGGCCAACGCCGCCAGGTCGCCGGAGTCGAGCCGCACGGCCATCGGGCCGGTCAGCCCGAGTTCGGTGACGACGTCCACGGCGGCCCGGACGCCGGCGGGCGTGTCGTAGGTGTCCACGAGGAAGATCGGGTTCGTCGGGAAGTCGGCGGCGAACGCGCGGAACGCCGCCCGCTCGTCGGGGAACGCCTCGACGTAGGAGTGGGCCATCGTCCCGGACGGGGTGAGCCCGTAACGCCGGGCGGCCTCGACGTGGCTGGTCGCGGTGAAGCCGGCGATGGCCGACGCCCGCGCCACGCCCGCCCCGGCCTCGATGCCGTGCGTCCGCCGGAACGCGAAGTCGATCAGCTGTGCGTCGCCGGCGGCCAGCCGGCAGCGGGCCGCCTTGGTGGCCACCGTGGTGTGGAAGGTGATCAGGTTCAGCACCCCGGTCTCCACCAGCTGCGCCTCCGCGATGGGCGCGGTCACCTCCAGCAGCGGCTCGTCGGCGAAGACCACGCGACCCTCGGGTACGGCCCGGACGTCGCCGGTGAACCGCAGGCCGGCGAGCGCCGCCAGGGTCGCCGGGTCGAGCCCGGCCACCTCGCGCAGATAACCCAGCTCGTCGTCGTCGAAGGTGAAGCTCTCCAGGAAGTCCAGCGCCTCGGCCAGGCCGGCCGCGACCAGGAAACCGCGCCGGTGCGGCAGGCGGCGCACGAAGAGGCTGAAGGTGGCCGGCTCGGTCATGCCGCGGCGCAGGTAGCTGGCCGCCATCCGCAGCTCGTACAGGTCGGTCCGCAGTCCGCTCATGTCACCCCCTCGACCACGCCACCACTGTGGTGGACGCGGTGGCGGCGCGTACGGCAAACGGAGATCCTGCGGCAGCCCCGCACCGCGTCGAAGGTGCCGACGGATCCACCGGTTGACGGCCAGGCGGGATTTCCCGCATCGCGTTTGACGAACTCATCGGGACGTGGGTCCGGTTCGGCGGGCGGGCGGGCACCAGCGGGCCTAGAGTGTGGGAATGGGGGAAGCGGTTGCCGCGTCCGCGGTGGCCATCATGGCTGCCGTGATGGGTGGCGTCCCGACGCCGACACCGACGCCCAGCCCGCGGGTGGACGCGACCCCCGTGCTGACCTCGACCCCGTTCGGTGCGCTGCCCGGGCAGCAGGTCACCCACACCGTCACGATCGCCGGCACGGCGACCCTCGTCGCCGCGCGGATCACCTTCACCACCACCGCGGATCTGGAGACGGTCACGGCGCGTGCCCAGCCGGGTTGGTGCGCGGTGACCGCCCGCGAGGTGGTCTGCGACCTCGGTGACGTACGGCTGGCCAGCGGCTCGCCGGCGCCGCGGATCACGATCACCGGCCGGGTCCGTCCCGGTGCGGCGCCCGGCACCGTGGTCCGTAACCGGGTCGGCCTCACCTCCGAGCAGGTGCCGGAGAACGAGGCCCAGATCGCCAGCAACGCCTACCTGGTGCCCGGCTCGACCGCGACCCCCATCGACCCGCCGGTCGAGCCGCAGGCGGCGACGGTCGACCCGACGCCGGCCCGGTCGATGCGGGTGCCCACCGTGCTGGCGGTGGTGGTGGCGGGCTTGGCCGCGGCCGGGGCGGTGGTGACCCGTCGGCGGTTGCGGCGGCGTCGCGCGGAAGGTGTTACGACTGGGCGGCCGGATCCGATGTAGCAGGCGGAGGCAGGCGGCGTCAGGAGTACGGCATGAACCGACGGTGGTGGCGGCGGGCAACGCTGGCGGCGGTCGCCGGGACGGCGACTGTGGTGACGACGTCCACCTGGCTGGACGCCGGGACCGGCACCGCGGCGGCGCAGGGACCGCTGCCCCTGCCGACCCTTTCCCTGCCCGTGCCGCTGCCCTCCGTATCGCTGCCGCCCCTGCCGCTGCCGTCGGTGACACTGCCCCCGCTCACGCCACCGTCGCCGAAGCCACCCACCGTCCGACCGACGACCTCCCCGTCGGCCGGCCCGTCGACCGGGCACAGCCCCGGGCCGGCGCCGGCCTCGCCGGCCGCGCCGCCGCGAGCCGGCGGGCCGGCCGCCCCGGCCGCGGGCCCGCCGATGGCCGACCCCGGGTCCGCCCCGGCGCTCATCGCCGCTGACCCCGGCGCCGACCTGTACCCGCAGCCACCGGTGGACGCCGCCAGCACGCCCGACGCCCGTCAGGTCGCCGCGCTCACCGACGTCGAGCGCCGGATCCAGTACCTGCACAACATCCTGGCCCGCACCCGCGACGACCTGGCCACGGTGCAGCGCCAACCCGATCCGGTGCTGCAACTGCTGACGGTCTGGACCGGTGGCCCCGCGCCGGTGGGTGACCCGGCGCCGCCGCTGGCCGTGGTCGACGCCGCGGACCTGCTTGACACGCCCACCGGCCGCGCTGCCGCCCTGTCCGCCGCGATCACCTCCGGCCAGGCCGAACTCACGGGCCGGCAGCGGGAGGAGGCGGCGCTCCGGCGGGAGATCGACCGGCGGGCCCGCGCCGCCGCCGTGACCGCCGCCGCGGCGGCACCGACCACCCGAGTCGGCGCGCCCGGCGGCAGCCGGCTGGGCCGGCCGCTGGCGGGCCGGCTCACCAGCAGGTTCGGCGTCCGCTTCGACCCGTACTACCACGTCTGGCAGCGGCATCCCGGGATCGATCTCGCCGCCCCGATCGGCACCCCGATCATGGCGGCGGCCGACGGACGGGTCACCCGCGCCGGATGGTACGGCGGATACGGCAACTACATCTGCGTCGACCACGGCCGGGTGTCCGGGCAGCGACTGTCCACCTGCTACGGCCACCAGTCCCGCCTGCTGGTGTCGCCCGGACAGCGGGTCCGCGCCGGCCAGGTGATCGGCCTGGTCGGCTCGACCGGCGCCTCCACCGGACCACACCTGCACTTCGAGGTGCGTCTCGGTGGCCGGGCCGTGGATCCGCTGCCCTGGATCTGAGACGTGCCCCTCGCGCCGGACCGTCGGTGTCCTCGCGCGCCCGGGTGCCCCGGCGGATAACCTGATCGCCATGATCTTCATTGCCGCCAAGTTCCGGGTGAAGCCGGAGGACGCCGACCGCTGGCCGCAGCTCGTCGCGGAGTTCACCGAGGCCACCCGCGCCGAGCCGGGCTGCCTGTGGTTCGACTGGTCACGCAGCGTGGCCGACCCGACGGAGTACGTGCTGGTCGAGGCGTTCCGCGACGACGAGGCCGGCGCCGCGCACGTGCAGTCGGAGCACTTCCGCACGGCGCAGCGGACGCTGCCGCCGCACCTGGCCGAGACGCCCCGGATCGTCAACGTGACCGTCCCGCAGCAGGACTGGTCGCTGCTCGGCGAGATGGCCGTTCCCGAGGGCAGGTAGTCGGCCGTCAGTCCTCGACGGTCGGGCCGAGCAGCCGGATCTCCTCGATGTCCAGGGCCGCCTGCACCTCGCGCAGCACGGCGTCGTCGATCTGGTTGGTCCGCCGCAGCCGGGTGAGCTCCTGCCGCTTGCGGTCGAGGACGCCCAGCCGCAGCCGCCGGCCGAGTTCCCGCTCCTCCTCGGCCTGCTCGTCCCCCGGGCACCGGATGTCGTCGAGGTGCTCCTGGTAGTCGGAGCGGAGCCGCTCGACGGCGTCCGGCGCTGCCCCCACGTCGGCGGCCACCTGGGGCAGGGCGTCAAGCGCGGCCTCGGTGGCCCGGATACGCGCCCAGCGGACCTCGTTCTCCCGCTCCTGGTCGCCGCTGAGGCCGGCCCAGCTCACCACGGCCGGCAGCGTGGTGCCCTGGACCAGCATGGTCAGCACGATGACCGTGACGGTCACGAAGATGATCAGATCCCGTTCGTGGACCGGCGTGCCGGCGCTGGTGGCGACCGGCACGGCGAGGGCGGCGGCCAGTGAGACCGCGCCCCGGAACCCGGCCCAGCCGGCTGCGGTGCGGACCCGCCAGTCGAACCCGCGGCCGCGCCGGGACTCGCGCCGGTCGAGATTCTGCAGCGTGGACACGCCCAGGTGCACCCAGGCCATCCGGGTCACCACGACGACGACGGTCACCACCACCGCGATGCCCAGCGACTGTGCCGGCGAGTGGCTGGTGATGCCGCGTAGGGATCGCGGGATCTGCATGCCGAGCAGCACGAAGAGGCTGCCGTTGACCATGAAGGTGGACAGGTCCCAGAACGCGAACGCGGTGATCCGCGAGCGGGCCCGGATGATCCGGGGCGCGGCCCAGGAGATGAGCAGCCCGGCGACCACCACCGCGAGGACGCCGCTGGCGTGCACGACGTCCGCGAGCAGGAACGCCACGAACGGGGTGAGGATGCTGATTCCGCCCTCGCGCAGCGGGTCGTCGACGTGGCTACGGATCAGGACGGCGACCCCGCCGACCAGCAGGCCGGCGGCAACTCCGGCGGCGGCCGAGCCGACGAACCGCCCGAGCAGTCCGGCTGCCCCGGGGAGTGCTCCCCCGGCGATCACCCCGACCGCGACGGCGAAGATCACCAGCGCCGTACCATCGTTGATCAGGCTCTCCGCGCGCAGGGTGGTGAGGATGCCGCGCGGCATCCGCTTGGCCAGGCCGGCGACGGCGGCGGCGTCAGTCGGCGCGAGCACCGCGCCGAGCACCCAGGCCGCCGGCGACTCGACGCCGAGGGCCTTCGCGGCGTACGCGACCGCGACCGTCGTGAGGAGCACCAGCGCCACGGCCAGCAGGGCGATCACCGCGAGGTTGGCCCGGACCTCGCGGATGCTGATCACGAGGCTCTCCCGGTAGAGGATCGCCGGGAGGAAGAGCACCAGCACCACCTCGGGTGGGAGCACCACGTGCGAGAACGGCGGGAGCAGCCCGAGCAGCGCACCCATGCCGATGAGCAGGACCGGGGGCGCGACACTGTAGCGGCCGCCGATCGTGGTGCCGATCAGCACCGTCGCGCCCAGTACCGCGATCAGCACGAGCGGTTCCACGTCGTACCCCCGTCACCGATCGGCGTGGTGCGGCGGCGAGCGGATCGCGGGCACGCCGCCGCCCCAACATGGTGGTACGGCGGGCCGAAGGCGCGCGGACAAACCGGCTAATTTGGGCGGCGGCTACTCGAACCGTGACGGATCCCCGGCACCGCGGCGCAGGATCTCCGGTTCGGGCCCGGACAGGTCGACCACGGTGGTCGGCTCGGTCCCGCACTCCCCCGCGTCGACGACGGCGTCGAGCTGGTGGTCGAGCCGCTCCTTGATCTCCCAGCCCTGGGTCAGCGGTTCGTCCTCGTCAGGCAGCAGCAGCGTGCTGGACAGCAGCGGCTCGCCCAGCTCGGCCAGCAGCGCCTGGGTGACCGTGTGCTTCGGCACCCGCACCCCGACGGTGCGCTTGCGCGGTTCCTGGAGCCGGCGCGGCACCTCGTGGGTGGCCGGCAGGATGAACGTGTAGCTGCCCGGGATGGCGGCCTTCACCAGGCGGAAGACCGAGTTGCTGACCTTGACGAACTGGCCGAGCTGCGCGAAGTCGCGGCAGACCAGGGTGAAGTGGTGCCGGTCGTCGAGCCGGCGGATCTCCCGGATCCGGTCCAGGCCGCCTCGGTTGCCGATCCGGCAGCCGAAGGCGTAGCAGGAGTCGGTGGGGTAGGCGATCAGCCCGTCGTCCCGGATCAGGTCGACCACCTGCCGCAGGGTCCGCGGCTGCGGATTGTCCGGGTGCAGGTCATAGTACCTCGCCACGGCGCCCAGCCTATGCCTCGCCGCGCGGACCGCGCGGGGTGGGGCGCGGCACAAATTTGCAGCTCGCAGGTTTGGCGGAGGATCGGACCGGAAAGGATGAGGCCCGCTCGAAGAGGGGGACCCGACCATGTCCGATGCCAGCACAGACCGCGACGACCGTCCGGCCGAGGTGACCGACCCGCTGCTGTGGCGGCTCGCCGCCGCGGTGGCCGACACCCACCAGCCGGACGAGCACGACGCCTGCGACAACGGCAGCTGCTTCGGTGCGACCTGGCCCTGCGCGCCGTGGAACAACGCCCAGGAGGGCCTACGCGCGGCGCAGGCCGCACCTCGTACCGACACTGCCGAGCCGGCCGCCCACCAGGACGCACCGGAGACGCCGGCTGGACGATCCGCCGAGTCGTCCCCGCCTCCGCCGTGGCAGTCACAGCCCGACCAGTCGCCGTTGGCGATCACGTCCGCGGCCTGACCCGGCACACCCGGGATGTTTGACCCAGTTGGTCAGCCTGGCCAGCCGATCGCGTCCAGGAACTCTTCCACGGCGACCACGACTCGGCTGAGCACCGCGATGGATTCCGTGAGCGGGCCGGGTACGTACATCCCGTGATCCGCTCCTTCCACCTCCAGCACGTGAGGTGACAGCCGGCGGGCGAGGTCAGCGTCCCACACCTTGTCGGCGGTGCCACCCACGAGGAGGAACGGTGCGGTCGCACGGCCCAACGCGTCAGCCACCCACGGCAGGGCGAGCAAGGGCGTGAGCCACACGGCGGGCAGGGATCTCTCGGCGGCAATCGCTGCCGCGTTCGTGCCGAGGGACTTGGCGATCAGCAGGGGGCGACCGCCAATAGTGTCGATCAGCGGGGCGACCTCGCCGCTGACCCACCCCTCGATTGCTGCCTCGTCAGGCCTCGGAAACTCCTGGGACCACGAGTATCGGTGCACCGTTGCGCCCCGCTGCTCCGCCACATCGCCGGCATACATGAGCAGGGGCGCACCCGGTCCGAACATACCGCCGGGAATCACGACAGCGTCAGCCATGCGGACGACCTTACCCAGATCCGTGACGGGGACGGGGTCAGCGACCGAGGGCTCGCTCCTGGTCATTGACTGGTAACCGTGACCGCGAGTTGTGTCAATATATTGTCCTGACATCCGCCGGCTTCACCGGGTGACCGCTTCGGTACAGTGGCGCCCATCCCCGGACCCCTGGACAGCCGTGACGAGGAGGTCCCGCGTGACCAGCCCCGAGATCGTCGTCGACCGGAGCAGCCCGATCCCGCTCTACTTCCAGGTCGCCGAGCAGTTCGCCGCCGCGATTCAGCGTGGTGACCTGGCACCGGGCGAGCGGCTGGACAGCGAGTTGCAGCTCGCCGACCGGCTTGGACTGTCCCGGCCCACCGTCCGGCAGGCCATCCAGCACCTGGTGGACAAGGGGTTGATCGTGCGCCGGCGGGGCGTGGGCACCCAGGTCGTCCGGGGCGAGGTCCGCCGGGCGGTGGAGCTGACCAGCCTGCACGACGATCTCGCCCGGGCCGGGCGGCAACCGTCCACGTCGGTGTTGGAACTGGCGACTGTGGGCTGCCCGGCCAAGGTGGCGGCGGCGCTCGGGGTGGACGCCGACAGCCCGGTGCAGCACCTGCGCCGGCTCCGCTTCGCCGACGGGGAACCCCTGGCGGTGATGGAGAACTGGCTTCCCCTCGACCCGGTCCGGCTCACTCTGGACGTCCTGCAGGCCCGGGGCCTGTACGCCATCCTGCGCGCGGCCGGGGTGCGGATCCGCAGTGCCCAGCAGCGGATCGGGGCCCGGGCGGCGACCGCCGCGGAGGCGCAGATGATCGGCGAGCGGCGCGGCGCCCCGCTGCTGACCATGACCCGCACCGCGTACGACGACCAGGGCCGGCACGTCGAGTACGGCGAGCACCTCTACCGGGCCTCCCGGTATGCGCTGGAGGTGGCTGTCGCCGAGCGGTGAACCCCGGGTTTCTCGCTCATTTCCAGTGATAGGTATTTACGTCGTCAGGCTGTCATGACATTGTGGCCGACATGCACCGCCGGCATGGACCTGCGGCCGGCGGGGCGACCCGCGAGTCTCTTCGAAAGTCACTTCTTGCGAAGGGAACAGCCCATGTCAGTCACGCCGAGACGCGTCCCGGCCGTGCTCGCCACGCTCACCGCGATCACCCTCGCCGCCACGGCCTGCGGTGGCGGCTCGGAGCCCGCCGGCAAGGACGCCAAGAACATCACCCTCACCATCGCCGCCAACGCTATCGCCGGCGGCAAGAACGCCACCGGTGCGGAGTGGATCGAGAAGTGGGTCATCCCCCGGTTCATCGAGGCCCAGAAGGCCAAGGGCGTCACCGCCAAGGTGTCGTTCGTGCCCAGCGGCGTCGATGACGAGCAGTACAAGACCAAACTGGCCCTGGACCTGCGGTCCAAGGGCGGTGCCGACGTCATCTCCGTCGACGGCATCTGGGTCGGCGAGTTCGTCCAGGCCGGCTACCTGAAGCCGCTGTCCGAGGTGGCCGGTGGCCAGGCCGACTCGTGGGAGGGCTGGTCGCAGATCCCGGAGAGCGTGCAGGGCCTGGGCACGTTCGAGGACAAGCGCTACGGCATTCCACAGGGCACCGACGGCCGGGTGCTCTATTTCAACAAGAAGCTGTTCGCCCAGGCCGGCCTGCCCGCCGACTGGCAGCCGAAGAGCTGGCAGGAGATCCTCGACGCCGGCACCAAGCTCAAGGCGCTGCCCGGGGTGACCCCGATCCAGATCAACGCCGGCACGGCGATGGGCGAGGCGACCACCATGCAGGGCGCGCTGCCGCTGCTGGTCGGCGCCGGCGGGGAGATCTGGAAGGACGGCAAGTGGGCCGGCGCCAACCAGCCGGTCAAGGACGCGCTCGACTTCTACACCAAGGTCTACGGTGGCGGTCTCGGCGACCCGAAGCTCCAGCAGGAGGCCAAGGGGCGGGACAAGTCCTTCGAGGAGTTCGCCGCCGGAAAGATCGGCATCCTGGCCGAGGGCGACTACTTCTGGCGCAGCGTCATCAACCCGAAGGACGGCACCGCGAAGATGCCCGACCGGGACAGCACCGTCGGGTACGCGATGATCCCGGCGAAGCAGCCCGGCGCGGGCATCCGGGGGCAGGACTTCGTCAGCATGTCCGGCGGCGGCGTCGACGTGCTCAACCCGAACTCGAAGTACCCGTCGCAGGCGTTCGAGCTGCTCGCGTTCATGCACTCGGCCGAGGCCACCAAGGCCCAGCTCGCCGGCGCGGCGCGGATCACCTCCCGGGCCGACGTCAACAAGGAGGTGCTGGCCGGCGACCCGATGCTCAACTTCGTCGCCGAGAAGGTGCTGCCGTTGACCGCGTACCGGCCGCCGCTGGCGGTCTACCCGCAGGTGTCGGTGGCGCTGCAGGAGGCGACCGCGGCCGCGGCGTCGGGCAAGAGTGCCGACGAGGCGGCCTCGGCGTACCGAAAGAAGGTCGAGGGGATCGTCGGTGGTCCGGGTAACGTCTCGTCCTGACGAGACGGTCGGGGGAGCGCGCCCGACGACGGGCGCCTCCCCCGCCCCCGACGCCGCCGGGCTGGGCCGTGCCCGCGCCGCCGGGTTCCTCGTCCCGAGCATGGTGCTGATCCTGCTCTTCCTCGTGGTGCCGGCCGCCTGGACGATCTACCTCGGCGTCACCAACTACCGGCTCACCGGGTTGGCCGCGGCCCATCCGGAGGTCGTCGGTCTGGACAACTACACCAAGGCGCTGACCGACGAGCGCTTCCGCACGTCGCTGCTGCTGACCCTGCAGTTCGTGCTCGGCTCGGCGGTGCTCGGTCAGGCCGGCCTCGGCTTCGCGATCGCCTTCGCGCTGCGCGACCGGCGCGGTCCACTGCGTCGAGTGGTCGAGGCGTTCATCCTGCTGTCCTGGATCCTGCCCAGCTCGGTCGTCGCGTTCCTCTGGATCGCCCTGCTCGACCGGGACGCCGGCACCCTCAACGCCCTGTTGGGCACGCCCGGCATGGCCTGGTTGCTCGACCACCCGATGCTGTCGATCATCATCTTCAACACCTGGCGCGGTACCGCGTTCTCGATGATGCTCTACGCCGCCGCGCTGGAGAACGTGCCCCGCTCGCACCTGGAGACCGCAAGGCTGGCCGGCGCGTCCACCTGGCAGCAGCTGCGCGACGTGGTGTTCCCGCGCATCCGTGGCCACGTGCTGACCAACCTGCTGCTGATCAGCCTCTGGACGTTCAACGACTTCACCCCGTTCCTGATCACCGCCGGCGGGCCCGAGCAGCGCTCCGAGATCCTGGCGGTCTACGTCTACAAGGTCGCGCTCTCCGGCGGCGAGCTGGGCTTCGGCGCCGCGATCTCGTTCATCATGCTGCTGATCAACCTGGTCATCGCGCTGATCTACCTGCGCATGCTGGGCCGGCGAAGGGAGCGGGCGTGAGCGCGAGGAGTGAGCCGGTTCTGCGAGCCCCGCAGTCGCGAACGAAGGTGCTGCGGTGAGCGCGAGGAGTGAGCCGGTTCTGCGAGGCCCGCAGTCGCGAACGAAGGTGCTGCGGTGAGCGCGGACCTGGCGGACGAGGCCCGGACCGACCTCGCGGCGCGGGCGGCGGTGCGGCACGTGCTGGCCCGCGTCGGGCGCTACGTCTTCCTCTGCCTCGTGCTCGCCTTCTTCGCCCTGCCGCTGCTCTGGCTGGCCACCGCCCCGTTCGACGACACCCCGACGATCGGCACCTCGCTGCCGCGGTTCACCCTCGACAACTTCCGCACCCTGCTGGACAACCCGTACGCGCTGACCTCGCTGGTCAACTCGGTGTGGCTGGCCGGCGGCACCGCCGTGCTGGTGGTGGTCTTCGCCGCGCTGGCCGCGTACGCGCTGAGCCGGGTCCGGGTGCCGGGGCGCGACGCGCTGCTCTACGGCCTGCTGCTGCTGTCGTCCATCGTGACCGGCACGGCCACCATGGTGCCGCTGTTCGAGCTGGCGTTCCGGCTCAACCTGATCGACTCCCGGCTCGGGGTGATCCTGGTCCTCACCGGCGGCCTGCTGCCCGCCGCGATCTTCATCCTCAAGGACTTCATGGACGCCACGCCGACGTCGTACGAGGAGTCGGCACGGGTCTTCGGCGCCAGCGCCCTGCAGATCATGCGGCACATCGTGGTGCCGGTCGTCCGCCCCGGGCTGGCCACCGTCGGCGTGTGGGCGGTGGCGAACGTGTGGGGCAACTTCCTCGTGCCGTTCCTGCTGCTGCGCGGCCCGGACAAGGCCCCCGCCGCGGTGATCATGTACACCCTCTACACCGAGGGCGGGCAGGCCGACCTGCGGCTGCTCTCCACCTTCTCGCTGCTCTACTCGCTGCCGGTGGCGCTGATGTTCGTCTTCGTGAGCAGCAGGTACGGGTTCCGCTTCCACGGAGGGATCAAGCGCTGATGTCCGCCATCGCCCTGCGCGAGCTGACCAAGGTCTACCCCAACGGGGTACGCGCCCTGGACGCCCTCGACCTGGAGATCGCCGACGGCGAGTTCTTCGCCCTGCTCGGCCCGTCCGGCTGCGGAAAGACCACCCTGCTGCGCACCATCGCCGGCCTCGAGCTCGCCTCCGCCGGCAGCGTACGCATCGGCGACCGGGCGGTGACCAACCTGCCTCCGGGGCAGCGGGACGTGGCGATGGTCTTCCAGGACTACGCGCTCTTCCCGCACATGACCGTGCGGGACAACATCGCGTACCCGCTGCGGATCAAGAAGGTCGGCCGGGCCGCCCGGCACGACAAGGCGGCGGGCACCGCCGAGGAACTGGGCCTGTCGGCGCTGCTCGACCGCCGGCCCGGGCAGCTCTCCGGCGGCCAGCAGCAGCGGGTCGCCCTGGCCCGGGCGATGGCCTGCCACCCGCAGGTGTTCCTGCTCGACGAGCCGCTGTCCAACCTGGACGCGCGGCTGCGGCTGGAGGCGCGGACGTTCCTCAAGCGGCTGCAACGGGAACTCGGCGTCACCACCGTGTTCGTCACCCACGACCAGGCCGAGGCTCTCGCCCTCGCGGACCGGATCGCGGTGATGGAAGGCGGCCGGATCCGGCAGGTCGGCACCCCGACCGAGGTGTTCCGCCGGCCGGCCAACACCTTCGTCGCCGGGTTCATCGGCTCCACCCCGATGAACCTGGTCCCGGCCCGGGTGCACGGCGACGAGTTGGCCGTCGCCGGGGTGCGGCTGCCGGTGCCCGAGGACGTCCGCGGCCGGCTGACCGACGGCGAACAGGTGGTCTACGGGGTCCGCCCCGAATACCTCGACCACTCCCCCGAGCCCGTACCCGACGCCCTCACCGGCCAGGTCGTGGTGGTGGAGAACCTGGGCAGCTTCTCCCTGGTGTCGCTGGACGTGCCGGCCGGGGACGATGGGGCGACCAGCGTGCAGGTCGTGGTGCCGGAGGGGCGGGAACCGGCGCCCGGCGACACCGGCTGGGTGGTGCCGCGCCCCGGTCGCACCCTGGTCTACCGGGGCGGCGAGCTGGTCACCGGCGCGGCGGCGCCACCGGTGCCGGCGCCGCGTACCGGCGTCGCGGCGGACGCCTGACATGGTGACGCACCGGGGCAGGTGGACGCTGCGGGACCGCGCCGAGAGCATCATGCGCGCCCTCCCGGTCACCGTGGCCCCGGGCACCGCCGCGCTCACCGTACGCCTCGACCACCCCCGCGACGCGGGCGTGCTGGACCTCGGCTGCCTCGGCCCGGCCGGCTTCCGCGGCTGGTCGGGCGGCGCCCGCGACGGCTGGACCATCACCGCCGACTGGGCCACCCCCGGCTATCTGCCCGGCGAGCTGGAGCCCGGCGAATGGCAGGTGCTGCTCCGGCTGCACCGCATCCCGCGCGACGGGCTGCCCTACGAGGTCACCGCTACCGCCAGCACCCGCCCCCCGGCCCCGCCGGCCGCGCCCGCGCCGCCGCCCCGGCCGGCACGCCCGCCCCGTCCCGCGCTGCCCGAGGTGGACGGGCGGCGGTGGCTCGCCGGGGACCTGCACGCGCACACCGTGCACAGCGACGGCGCGTACACCGTCGACGAACTGGCCGCCCTCGCCACCGCGCGGGGCCTGGACTTCCTCGCCGTCACCGACCACAACACCGTCAGCCACCATCCCTGGCTGCCCGCCGCCTCGGCCCGCTACGGCATCACGCTCGTGCCCGGGCAGGAGGTGACCACCGACCGGGGGCACGCCAACGTCTTCGGCCCGGTCGGCTGGGTCGACTTCCGGCAGCCGCCGGACGAGTGGCTGGCCACCGCGGAGCGGGCCGGCGGGCTGATGTCGGTCAACCACCCGCTCGGCGGCGACTGCGCCTGGCGGCAGCCGCTCACCACCCGGACCCGGCTCGCCGAGGTGTGGCACTCCGGCTGGTGGGACCGCACCTGGGGCGCCCCGCTCGCCTGGGCGCAGGCGTGGCGGCCGGACGTCGTACCGGTCGGCGGCAGTGACTTCCACCGGCCCGGCGCGGACGCGCTGCCCGGCGCGCCGACCACCTGGGTGCTCGTCGACGGCGACCCCACCGACGAAGCGGCCGTCCGCGCCGCGCTGGCCGCCGGTCGCACCGCCGTCTCCGCCGGGCCCGACGCGCCCCGGCTGCTGCGCCTGGGCGACGAGCTGCTGGCGCTCGACGCGGACGGCGCGCTGCTCGGCTACCCGGACGGCCGGCACCGGGTCGTCCGCGGCGACCGGTGCCTGCTGCCGGCCGCCGACGGGCTGCACGTCCTGGAATCCCACCGCATGGAGGTGATCGCACTGTGCAGCTGACCGGACGCACCAGAGTGGCCGGAGCCCCGGTCAACTTCGGCATCTACCAGGCGACCGACCCGGACGTCGGTCCGGAGGACCTGCTCGCGTCGCTGGCCGCCGACGGCTACACCGGCGTGGACTCCGGGCCGATCGGCTACCTCGGGACCGGCGAGGTGCTCACCCGCCGGCTGGCCGCGGCCGGCGTCGGGCTCGCCGGCGGCTGGGTCGACCTGCGCTTCGCCGACCCGGACGGGTTCACCACGGACCTGGCCCAGCTCGACGCGGCCCTGGACGTGTTCACCGCCGCGCCGGTCGACGACCCGCGCTTCGCGCCCCGGCCCACCCTGGCCTGCTCCGCCAACCCGGCCCGGATGGCCCGCCCCGGCACCCCGCCGGACCTGGCCTCGGCGCTGCCCGCCGCCGCCTGGCCGGGCTTCGCCGCCCGGGTGCAGCAGGCCGTCGACCGGTGCCGGGACCGCGGCCTGGAGCCGGTGTTCCACTACCACCTGGGCACCGACGTGGAGACCGAGGCGGAGGCCGACCGGCTGCTGGAACTGACCGACGTGGCGATCTGCCTCGACACCGGGCACCTGACCCTGGCCGGCGGCGACCCGGTCGCGGCGGTCCACCGCTGGGCCGGCCGGACCGGCCAGGTACACGTCAAGGACGCCGACCTGGCCGCGCACCGCCGGGTCCGCGACGCCGGCGGCGGCCTCGCCGAGGTGGTCGCCGCGGGCGGGTTCTGCGCTCTGGGCGCCGGCGACGTCGACCTCGCCGGGGTGCTGCGCGGGCTGGACGAGACCGGCTACACCGGCTGGCTGGTGATCGAGCAGGACGCGCCCGAGCGGGGCCGGAACCTGGACCGGATCCGCGCCGACCAGCGGGCCAACCTGCGCTGGTTGGCGGAGGTGCGGCGATGACCGAACCGGGCAAGCGGATCCGGATCGCGGTGGCCGGGCTGGGGGTCATCGCCCGTACGGTGCACCTGCCCCTGCTGCAGCGCCGCGCCGACCTGTTCGACGTCGTCGCGCTCAGCGACCTGTCCCCCGCGCGGCTGGCCGAACTCGGCGACCGGTACGGCGTCGAACCGGCCCGACGGTACGCGGACGCGGCCGACCTGCTGGACGGCGGCGGCTGCGACGCGGTGCTGCTGGCGACCTCCGGGTCACACGGCGAACTCGCCGCCGCGGCGCTGGACCGGGGGCTGCCCGTGCTCTGCGAGAAGCCGCTCGCCTACACCCTCGCCGAAACGGACCGGCTGACCGGGGCGGCGTTGATGGTGGGCTACATGAAGCAGTACGACCCGGCGGTGGCCGAGGCCGTCCGCCTGCTGGACGGGATCGGCGGTGCGGCGGCGGTGCACGCGGTCGAGGTGACCGTCCTGCACGCCGCCGGGGAACAGCAGCTCGCCTTCGCCCACCTGCCCCCGCCACCGCGCGACGTGCCGGCCGCGGCGGAGGCCCGGCTGCGGGAGGCCGACGCCCGGCTGCTCGACGCCGCGGTGGGCGGGGACGCCGGGGCGCGCGTGCTCTACCAGATCCTGATCAACAGCATCTCGCACGACCTGTCGCTGCTGCGCTTGTTCACCGGGCCGCCGGCCACGGTGGACCACGTGGCGACCTGGCCGCTGGCGCCCGACGGGCCGGCCGAGCCGTCGGTGGAGATCTCCGGCCGGCTGCCCGCCGGCGGCCGGTACGGCATCCGGTGGCTCAACCTGCCGGACTGCCCGGCCTACCGGGAGACGGTCACCCTGCACCACGCCCGGGGCACCCTGGAGCTGGTCTTCCCGTCGCCGTACCTGCTCAACGCACCGACCACGCTGACCGCGGTGGACCGGCACTCCGGCGGCGAGCGGCGCGCGCAGTTCCGGTCGGTGACCGAGGCGTTCGAGCAGGAACTGGTCGCCTTCCACGCGATGGTGACCGCGGGTACGCGCCCGCTGACCGGCGTCGCCGAGGGCGCCGCCGACCTACGCACCAGCCAACAGGTGGTACGCCGCTACGGGGAGCTGACCGGGGCGGCGATCGGCGGAGAGGCGGCGAGCTGATGGACCGGTCCACCGAGATCATCGTGGTGCCACACACCCACTGGGACCGGGAGTGGTACGAGCCGTTCCAGCGGTTCCGGCTGCGGCTGGTCGCGCTGCTCGACGACGTGTTCGACCGGATGGCGACCGACGAACGCCAGCGGTTCACCCTGGACGGCCAGCTCGCCGCGGTCGACGACTACCTGGAGGTACGCCCGGAGCGCCGGGAGCAGGTGATCGCGCTGGTCCGGGCGGGCCGGCTGGCCGTCGGGCCGTGGCAGATCCTGCTCGACGAGTTCCTCTGCTCCGGGGAGAACATCGTCCGCAACCTGGAGCGCGGGCTGGCCCGCAGCGCGGCGCTGGGCGGGGCCATGCCGGTCGGCTACCTGCCCGACATGTTCGGGCACATCGCGCAGATGCCACAGCTGCTGGCCGGCGCCGGGCTGGCCCACGCCTGCGTGTTCCGGGGCGTACCGGGCCGGGTCCGGTCGCACGCGTTCGCCTGGCAGGCCCCGGACGGCACCACGATCCGCACCGAGTACCTGCCCGGCGGCTACGGCAACGCCGCCGGGCTGATGGACGACCCGCGGCTGGTCACCCGCCGGACCACCGACCTGGCCGAGCGGCTGCGCGGCTGGCGGTCCACCGGCGACGACACGCCGATCCTGGCGATGTACGGCACCGATCACGCCGCACCGGCCCCGGACGCGCCGGACCGGCTGGCCGCCGCAGCGGTCGACGGGGTGCGACTGCGGCTCGGCACCCTCGCCGAGTACTTCGCCACCCAGCCGACCACGGTGGACGGGCTGCCCACGGTGGCCGGCGAACTGCGTTCGCACGCCCGGGCCAACATCCTGCCCGGCGTGATCTCGGTACGCGCCCACCTCAAGCAGGCGATGGGCCGGGCCGAGCGGCGCGTCGAGCGGTACGCCGAACCGCTCGCCGCGCTCTACCACGACCCGTCCGTGCAGCGGTTCCTGGACATGGCCTGGACCCGGCTGATCGACGCGAGCTGCCACGACTCGGTGACCGGCTGCGGCTGCGACGAGACCGCCGAGCAGGTGGCGGCCCGGCTCGCCGAGGCGGACCAGCTCGGGCGGGCGGTCTGCGACCTGGTGGGGGCGCGACTGGCCGGCGCGGTGTCCCGCGACGGGTACCTGCTGTTCAACCCGACCCCGGCGGCCCGGACGGCGCTGGTACGGCTGGACGTCGAGGCCCCGGCGGACGGGCCGGTCGCTCTGGCCGGCGCGGACGGCAGGGTCGCGCCGGCCCAGGTCCTCGACCAGGCACGGACGCTGCTCGCCGACGACGTGGTGCCGGCCGCCGACCTGGCCGCGATCCTCACCCGGGTGCACGGCACCGAGCTGTACGGACAGGAGATCACCGCCTGGTCGGTGTCCCCCGCCGACGCCACCCTGACCTTCCAGGTGGCCCGGCACGGCGACCCCGCCTTCGACGTCGAGGACGTCCGGCTCGCGCTCGCCGCGGCCACCGGCCCGGACCGGTGGCGGGTACGCATCGTCGCCGCCCCGCGGATGACCGTCGCCGCGCTGGTGGACGTCCCCGCGCTGGGACACGCCGCGGTCCGCCCGGTCGCTCTGCCGCCGGGCACCCCGGCGGTCCCGGCGCCGGATGGCAGCACGCCGGTCACGGTGGCCGGCCGGACGGTCGACAACGGACTGCTGCGGGTGGAGGTCGCCGAGGACGGCACGCTGCGGCTGTCCACCCCGGACGGAATGAGCGTCGCCGGGATCGGCCGGCTCGTCGACGGCGGCGACGTGGGCGACAGCTACAACTACGCCCCACCCGCCGCCGACGAACTGGTCGACAAGCCCCGGGCGGTGCGTACCGTCGTCGTGCACGACGGCCCGGTGGTCGCCGTGCTCGACGTGATCCGGGAGTACCGGTGGCCGGTCGGCGCGGACGTGGACGCCGGCTCGCGCCGGGTGGAGCGGGAGACGATCACGGTGACCACCCGGGTGGAGGTCCGGGCCGGTGAGCCGTTCGCCCGGCTGCGGCTCGTCTTCGACAACCGTTGCGACGACCACCGGGTCCGGCTGCACCTGCCGCTGCCGGCGCCGGCCCGCTCCTCGTACGCCGAAGGCCAGTTCGCGGTCGTCGAGCGTGGGTTGACCGCCGAGGGCGGCGGTGGCGAGGTCCCGCTGCCGACCTTCCCCGCCTCCGGGTTCGTCGCGGCCGGGGGTGCGGAGGGCTCGCTCGCGGTGCTGCTGACCCAGCCCACCGAGTACGAGCTGACCGAGTCCGGCCGGGAGCTGGCGATCACCGTGCTGCGGGCGATCGGGATGCTGTCCCGCAACCGGCACGCCCTGCGGGACGAGCCCGCCGGCCCGCAGTTGCCCACGCCGCAGGCCCAGTGCCGGGGCGAGCGCAGCGTCGAGCTGGCGGTGCTGCCGTTCCGGGGCGACTGGGACTCCGCCCGGGTGCCGGCGGCGACCGAGGCGTACCGGCACGAACTGCTGGCGTTCCCGGGCGCCGGTGACCCGTCGGCCGGACTGCCGGCGCCGGTGACCGGGCTGACGGTCGACGGGGACGGCGTCACGCTGACCAGCGTCCGGGACCGGGACGGCCGGGTCGAGCTGCGGGTGGTGGCGACCCGCGGCACCGTCGCCGTCATCGGAGCCGGCCGCGGCGTACGCGGCGCATGGCGAACCGACCTGCGCGGCCGGCCGGGCGAGGCCCTGCCGGTCGACGGGGAGGGCCTGGTCCGACTGCCGCTGCGGGCGTGGGAGATCGCCACCGTCCAACTGGACCTGGCGAGCTGAGGCGAGGGCCGGGCGGCGCCCGGCCCTCAGGCCGTCGGCGTGACCGCCCGCAGCCAGGCCTGGGCGATCAGGGCGTGGCCGAACGGGGTCGGGTGCACGCCGTCGCGGGTCCACACCCGGTCGTCGACGTCGGCGGCCTGGAACAACTCGTCCACGGCGACCAGCGTCGCGTCGAACTCGGCGGCGAGGTGGCGGACCACGTCGACCTTCGGGTCGAGATCCTCCCGCCAGGTGCGCTGGGCGTCGTCGAGCGGAACGACGAAGGGCTCCACGAGGATGATGCGGGCGCCCAGCCGACGGGTCTCCTGGAGGATGTGCCGGTAGTCGCGGGCGAACTCGTCGGCAGTGGTCGGGTCGTCCCGGTCGTACCGCCGCCAGGTGTCGTTGACCCCGATCAGCACCGACACCACCTGCGGGGCGAGGGCCAGGCAGTCGGTCTCCCAGCGGACGCGCAGGTCGCGTACCCGGTCGCCGCTGATCCCCCGGTTGCGGAAGCTGACCCGGTGCCCGGGGTGTCGGGCGGTGAACCAGGCCGCGGCCATCATCGCGTACCCGGTGCCGAGGTCCTCACCACAGGACCGGTCCCGGCCGGCGTCGGTGATGCTGTCGCCGATGAAGAGCACCCGCCCGTTGTGGGGCACCGCCACCGTCATCCACCCGTCTCCTCCCGCTCGACGATCCGCCCATGATCATGCCGCAGCCGTACGACGGCTGACTTCCGGCCGAGACGTGAGGAAAAATCCGCCATCCGGCTGTTGCATTCCGGCCCTCGAAACCCGGCCAAGCCGCCGAGCGTTACCTGGCCAGCGTCCCCGGCTGACCGGGCGGGCCGGCATCCACCCATCCCGGGTGGATCCGGGCTGCGGGGCCGATCAGCACCCGGCTCCCGCCGCCGGCGTCGCCTGGCCGCCACCTTGCGCGACGCCGGCGCGACCTGCCACGGCGCCGCGACCAGGGTCGACTGCCGGCGACGACAGCCCCGGTTCCGCCAGAGATCCCGGCCCACCCGGTCCCGGGGGCCCTCCTGGCGGGCGGGACCGGGTGGGCCGGAAAGGCGAGGCTGGCCTGTAGATCTTGACGACTTCGCGTCGATGCGGGTGGATAGGGCCTACTCAACTGAAGGCCAGCGCTGCCCTGGCTTTCCCGGAGAGAGGATTCCCATGACCATCCCACGCCTGCGCGGCGCCGCGCTGGCCACGGTCGCCCTGGTGGCTGCCGGGTCGGCGGTGGCACCGGACGCGGCCGGCGCGGCACCCGGCAACCCCGGTGCCCCGCGCTACTCTGCCGGTGCGGCGAGCGTCAACGACCCGTACTTCCCCGACCAGGGCAACGGCGGGTACGACGTCCAGCACTACGACCTCAACTTCGCCTACGACCCGGCGACCCGGTTCATGGACGCCACCGCCACGATCACCGCGGTCGCCACCCAGGACCTCGACCGGTTCAACCTCGACTTCCGCGGTCCGGACGTCACCTCGGTGACGGTCAACGGGCACGCCCACGAGTTCACCCGCGAGGGCCAGGAGCTGATCGTCACCCCGCGCCCGAAGCTCAAGGCCGGGCAGACGTTCACCGTGGTGGTGAAGTACGCCGGCGTACCGGGCCCGATCACCGACCCGGACGGGTCGATCGAGGGCTGGGTGCCGACCGACGACGGCGTCTTCGTGGCCGGGGAGCCGCAGGGCGCGCCGGCCTGGCTGCCCACCAACGACCACCCGACCGACAAGGCCACCTTCCGGTTCACCGCGAAGGTGCCGGAGGGCCTCACCGCCGTCGGCAACGGCCAACTCCTCTCCCAGGAGACCAAGGACGGCTGGACCACCTTCGTCTGGGACTCGACCGAGCCGATGGCCACCTACCTGGCTACCATCACCATCGGCAACTTCGTGGTCACCGAGTCGACCACGCCGAGCGGCATCCCGGTGTACGTCGCGGTCGACCCGCGGCTCGTCGCCGGCTCGGCCCCCGCGGTGGCGCAGATCCCCAAGATGATCGACTTCTTCGCCTCGAAGTTCGGCCCGTACCCGTTCGCCTCCACCGGGGCGATCATCGACCGGGCCCCGAACGTGGGCTACGCCCTGGAGACCCAGACCAAGCCGATCTTCTCCAGCACGGCGAGCGTCGGCACCATGGCCCACGAGCTGGCCCACCAGTGGTACGGCGACAGCGTCTCCCCGGAGCGCTGGTCGGACATCTGGCTCAACGAGGGCTTCGCCACCTACGCCCAGTGGATGTACACCGAGTACAACGGCGGCGCGTCGGTGAGCCAGACCTTCAACAGCAGCAGCAACTACGGGCGGGCCGCCTCGTCGTCGTTCTGGCAGACCGTCCTCGCCGACCCGGGCCCCGTGGACATGTTCAGCAGCATCCCGTACAACCGGGGTGCGATGACCCTGCACGCGCTGCGCGGCAAGGTCGGCGACGACACCTTCTTCCGCATCCTGCGCGAGTGGGCGGCGAGCAACCGCTACAGCCACGCCACCACGACCGACTTCATCGCCCTGGCGGAGAAGGAGTCCGGGCAGGACCTCGACGCCTTCTTCGACGTGTGGCTCTACCAGAAGGGCAAGCCCACCAGCTGGTGACGCCGACGGGCCCCGCGACCGGTCGGTCGCGGGGCCCAGCCCGCCCTGGGCGCTGGTCGATCGGCTGGGCGTCGCCGGTGGGCGCGGCGTGGCCGGGCCTGGGGCCCGGGGCAGCAGGGCCACGGCGGCCAGGGTCAGCGCGGTGGGCCGGGGTGCCGGATCGGCCCCGCCGCGGTCCCCGGTCTGCCACCGTTGACGGCAGAGTCCGCGCGGGTCGGGGGTGACAGGGGTGACCGAGCAGCCGCCCGTCGAGCCCAACGCCGCTGGTCAGCCCGCTGGTTCCTGGTTGACCCGGAACCTGAAGGTCCTGTCCGGGGTGTCGCTGCTGCAGGACGCCGCGTCGGAGTTGCTGTACCCGATCCTGCCGATCTTCCTGACCACTGTGCTGGGGGCGCCCGCTGCCGTGGTGGGCGCGGTGGAGGGTATCGCCGAGGGCACGGCCGCGTTGAGCAAGGTCGTCAGCGGCCGGGTCGCCGACCGGTTCCGGGCCCGACCGATGATCGGCCTCGGGTACGGGCTCGCCGCGCTCGGCAAGGTCGCCATCGCCGCCGCCACCGTCTGGCCGATCGTCCTCGCCGGTCGCAGCGTCGACCGGTTGGGCAAGGGCATCAGGGGCGCACCCCGGGACGCGTTGATCGCGACCGGTGTGCCGGAGACCGCCAAGGGGCGGGCCTTCGGTTTCCACCGGGCGATGGACACCGCCGGCGCGGTGATCGGACCGCTCATCGGTCTTGCCGGCTACGAACTGCTGCACCACCACATCCGGCCGCTGCTCGTCATCGCCGTGGTGCCCGCGGTGGCCAGCGCCATCCTGGTCGTCGCGGTCCGCGAGCCACCCCGCCGCCGCCACCGCACCGCCGGCTGGCACCCGCGGCACCTGCCCAGCCGCTACTGGCGGGTGGTCGGCGTACTGGCGCTGTTCAGCCTGGTCAACTTTCCCGACGCACTCCTGCTCCTCCGCCTGCACGAGATCGGTTTCTCCGTCCCCGCGGTCATCGGCGCCTACGTCACCTACAACGCGGTCTACGCCGTACTCAGCTATCCGGCCGGGGTCGTCGCCGATCGGCTGTCACCCCGCACGGTCTTCGGCGCCGGCCTGATTCTCTTCGCCCTCGCCTACACCGGGCTCGGTCTGACCCACTCCCACACCGCCGCGTGGGTGCTCCTGGCCGCCTACGGCGGATTCACCGCCTTCACCGACGGCGTCGGGAAAGCCTGGATCTCCGGACTCCTGGCCCGTCACGAACAGGGCACCGGCCAGGGCCTGTTCCAGGGACTGACCGGCCTGGCGATCCTGGTCGCCGGCCTCTGGGCCGGATTCGCCTGGGGGAACGACGGCACCCTCCCCCTCCTGGTCTCCGGAATCGCCGCCGCCGTCCTCGCCGGCTGGCTCCTCACCGGCCCCATCCGACAGCTCGGCACCCTGAGGTTGCGCCGGAGGTAGGGGGAGAAATGCCGACCGCTGCCGCCCACCGTGCCCCGGCCACCGACCGCTACTGCTCCTTGAGGCGGCGGTTGACCTCCTCGGCGACCCGCCGGTTCAGGTCGGCCAACTGCTCGTCGGTGTACCTGGTCAGGTCGCCCGGGTCCGTGCCGCCGTTCGCCGCCTGCTCCTGCTGCTTCTGCTGCTCCCGGCGTTGCAACTCCTGCTCCTCCGGTGAGCCGGGTGCGGCGTACGCGCAGCGGACCAGGGTGCCGTCGGCGTTCTTCAGGCAGGTCGCCTCCCGGCCGTTGATCTGGCCCCGGCCCTCCACCCGGTACCGGATGCTCTGCTCACTGCCGAGCGTGGCGGTCCACGTGCTGCCGCCGGTCGGCACCACCTCGAACACCTGGTCGTCGTTCCAGCAGCAGACGTCCCGGTACTCCGATTTGATCAGGGCGACGATCGCCTGCGGCGACGACCAGGTCGGGCTGAGCCGGTGCACGGTCAGCGGAGCGAGCCGACCGCCGGGGTGCCGGGTCGGCACCGTCGACACCGCCACCACCGAACTGGCCTCGCCCTGCGGGGTGAGCGGGGTGACGTACGCGCTGCGCCCACTGCCGTCGCGGTAGCGCATGGCGAACTCCGACTCGTTGCCGTCGTTGGCGCCGTCCTCGGAGGCGCCCCAGCCGCTGCGCTCGAACCACCAGTCGGCGAAACCGCCGACGGCGGCGGTGCCCTCCCGCTGGCGGGCGGCCAGGCTGATCGGATAAGACGGTCCGGGCACCTTCGTCGAGTCGTCGGTGATCGTGACCTTCCCGGTCTGTCCGTCGTACAGCGCCACACCGGCCGGCCGTTCGGTCACCACCAGGATTCCGGTCTGTCGCTTCAGCGGCACCACCACGACGGGGGTCTCCCCCTGGCAGTAGACGTACGCGTCGTCGGCGGAGAACCGGACCCAGCGCCGCTCGGCGGAGATCTTCCGGGCCAGGTTGTGGGTGAACCAGCCGCCGATCCGCGCATCGGCGGTCGACGCGTCGAACCGGCACCGCTGCTGCGCCCGGCTGTTGCCGCCGAGCGGGATCTCCTGCACCAGGCCGACCTCGTAACCGGTCAACCAGCCGCGCCGCTCGACCAGGACGCCGAACCGGTCGGAGTCGGGCAGGTAGCTGATGTCGGTGATCTCGCCGGTGACGTCGCCCAGGTTGGGCGCGGCCTGCGCCTTGCCGACCAGGTACGGCGCGCGTGCGGTCAACTCCGGGACCGGATCGGTCACCACCCGCATGGTGGTCACGTACCCCCGGTCCTGGAGGTATTCGCCGTAGACCAGCCAGCACACCCCGAGGGCCAGTCCGACGGCGGCGCCCAGCCAGCCGAGGACGACGATCCCGCCGGTTGCGGCAAACCTGGTCTTGCGCCCGCCGAGCCGGTGGGTGAGCAGTCGCAGCAGGGCCGGCGCCCCGGCGAGCAGGGCCACCAGGGCTGGCGCGATCAGCCAGGGCACGAGTTTGCGCAGCTCCCACACGAGAATGGTGGTGGCGTACGAGGCGTACCAGCCGACGGCGCCCAGCAGCAGAACCGGCAGACCCACCCGCAGCGCTCGACCCATCGACACCCTCCTCCAGAAGGACGAGCCTCAACCCTATTTCGAACGGTCAATGCGACCAGGCGCACGGCCGGTAGCTCAGGCACCCTCCCCCTCCTGGTCTCCGGAATCGCCGCCGCCGTCCTCGCCCGCTGGCTCCTCACCGGCCCCGTCCGACACCGCGTCAGACTGCTCACGGCGGGTGGCGGTCGGACCTGACCGCTGCCACGATCCGCTACGGCGTCAGCCGCCGCAGCAACCAGGCCGGCTCCGGGTTCACCACCGCCTCGCCACGCACCACGACCGTCGGGACCGTCTCGTCCCCGCCGGTGACCGCCCGGACCGCCGCGGCCCCGGCCGGGTCGCGCCAGATGTTCACCCAGTACGCGCCGCCGGCCCGGTGGCCGAGCCGGAGCCGCAGCCGCAGGCAGTACCGGCAGCCGGGCCGCCAGTAGACGACCGGCCGGCCGTCCCGGGCGCTGCGCTGCCGCGCCTGCCCGGCCGGCAGCGACCGCGGGAAGACCAGCGGGGAGAACAGGGCCGCCAGCACCAGGAAGATCAGGAACTGGGCCACCGCGAGCCCGGGCGTGTCCTGGGTGACCGCGACGAGCACCCCGCACGCCAGCATCACGCTGGCCATCCACCAACTCCGCAGCACGCCGCGGAATGCTACCCGGCACCACCGGTCGCCTCTCGCGCCCTGATCCCGGCGGCCGGGCGGAACTCTCAGGCCGTCGCGTCAGCCAGGAGTTCGAGCAGGTGGCGGTACGGTTGCCCGGTCGCCCGGGCCATCCCGATCTCACAGGTCCGGTTGACCGAGGCGTACCCGTCGAAGGGCCGGGCGGACACAGCCGCCGCCTCCTCGCGGGTGGCCGCGGCGGTCAGCTCCGGGTGCAGCAGCCCGCGGTCCCCGGCGAAGCCGCAGCACTGCCAGCCGTCCGGCACCACGACCTCGTCGGCGATCGCCCGGGCCACGGTGAGCAGCGCCTCGTCCAGCCCCAACCGGGTCGACGAGCAGGTCGGGTGCAGCGCGAGGGCGCCGAGCCGGCGCCGTACGGTGAGCCGGGGCAGCAGCTCCGTGGCGGCGTACGCGACGGCGTCGACCACCCGCAGCGGGCCGGCGTCGGCGAGCAGCTTGGCGAAGCCCTCGGTGCAGGAGGCCGCGTCGCTGACCACGGGCAGCGCCCCGTCGCGGCTGGCCGCCCGCAGCGCCGCCGGCACCCGGTCGTGGACGCGCTGGTAGCCGGCGGTGAGGCCCTTGGACGACCAGGGTGTGCCGCAGCACATGGCGGCCACCCCGTCCGGCACGAGCAGGCGCAGCCCGGCCCGCTCGGCCAGGGTGAGCACGGCGGCGGCGACACCCGACCCGCCCTCGGCGGGTGCGAAGAGCGTGCCCAGGCAGGACGGGACGAAGATCGCGTTTGGCTCGTCGACCGGGCGCGGCCGGCGGACCTGGCCACCGCGGGGCAGGTCGCGTCGCCACTGCGGGACCCGGTCGGCGCCGAGCACGGCGCGGGCCGCGCGGGTGGCCGCCTCGGGGAGCGCGGGCGGCAACGCGCCGGCCAGGTCCAGGCCGCGGGCCATGCCCCGGGTGGCCGCGCCCCACCGGTTGGCCGCCCCGCGCCAACCGGCCTGCGCCACGCTGCCGGTGCGGTCGCTGCGCAGCCGTTTCACCAGGTCGCCGGTGTTGATGAGGACCGGGCAGGCGGTCGCGCACATGCCGTCGACCGCGCAGGTGTCGACCGCGTCGTAGTCGTAGGCGTCCGCCAGCTCGCGGGCCAGCGCGAGGTCGCCGTCGGCGCGGGCGGCGGCGATCTCCCGGCGCAGCACGATCCGCTGCCGTGGGGTGGTGGTCAGGTCGCGGCTGGGGCAGACCGGCTCGCAGTAGCCGCACTCGACGCAGCGGTCCACCTCGGGTTCGACCGTGGGCACGGTCTTCAGGTGCCGCAGGTGCACGTCGGGGTCGTCGCTGAGCAGCACCCCCGGGTTGAGCACCCCGTCGGGGTCGCAGAGCGTCTTCACCTCGCGCATCACCGCGTACAACTCGTCGCCGAACTGGCGCCGCACGTACGGGGCCATCACCCGGCCGGTGCCGTGCTCGGCCTTGAGCGTGCCGCCGTGGCCGAGGACCAGATCCACCATCTCCTCGGTGAAGTCGGCGTACCGGGCCGGGGCCTCGCCGTGCGCGAACCGCTCGTTGAGCATGAAATGCAGGTTGCCGTCCTTGGCGTGGCCGAAGATCACGCTCTCTTCGTACCGGTGCCGGTCGAAGAGGTCGGCGAGCGCGGCGCAGGTGTCGGCGAGCGCCGCCACCGGGACGGCGATGTCCTCCAACAGGGCGGTGGTGCCCGAGGGGCGGGCGCCGGCGACGGCCGCGTACAGGCCCTTGCGGATGTGCCAGAACGCGGCGCGGGCGGCCGCCTCGCCGCTGAGCCGGGCCGGGGTGGTCAGCGGCAGCTCGGCCAGCACCGGTCCGGCCGCCGCCACCCGCTCGGCGAGGGCGTCCGGGTCGGACTCCTGCCACTCGATCAGCAGCGCCGCGTGGTCGCGGACCGCGAGGCCGCGCAGCGCGGCGTCCGCCTTCGGGTCGCGCTGGGCGACCCGCAGGGCGGCGGCGTCGAGCAGCTCGATCGCCGCCGGCCCGGCGGCCACCAGTGCCGGCATCGCCGCCATCGCGGCGGCCAGGGTGCCGAAGACCAGCAGGCCGGTCGCGGCGTGCCGGTGCGCCGGTACGGTGCGGAAGGTGGCCGCCGCGACGAACGCGAGGGTGCCCTCGCTGCCGACCACCAGGCGGGTGAGCAGGTCCGCGGGCGAGTCGTGGTCGAGGAAGGCGTTCACTCCGTAGCCCATGGTGTTCTTCATGGCGTACTGGGCGCGGATGCGGCGCACCGAGTCGGGGTTGCCGCGGACCCGGTCGCGCAGCCGCAGCAGGCCGGCGTGCAGCTCCGGCTCGGTGGCCCGGAGCCGGGCGTCGGCGTCCGGGGCGCCGGTGTCCAGCACCGTGCCGGTGGGCAGCACCAGCAGCAGCGAGTCCAGCGTCCGGTAGGTGTTGAACTCGGTGCCGCAGGTCATCCCGCTGGAGTTGTTGGCGACCACACCGCCGACCGTGCAGGCGGACTCGCTGGCCGGGTCCGGCCCGAGCCGCCGGCCGTACGGGGCGAGCCGGTTGTTCACCTGCCGCAGGACCACCCCGGGCTGCACCCGGACCCGGCGGCCGTCGTCGAGCACCGCCAGCTCGCGGAAGTGCCGGCGGGTGTCGACGAGGAGCTGGTCGCTGACCGCCTGCCCGCTGAGGCTGGTGCCGCCGGAGCGGAAGGTCAGCGGCGTGCCGGTCTGCCGGCTGTGTCGCAGCAGCGCGGCGACCTGGTCGGCGTCGGTCGGGGTGACCACCGCGCGGGGGTGCAGCAGGTAGTGGGAGGCGTCGTGGGCCAGCCGGAGCCGGTCGGCGGCCCGGGTCCGCACCCCGCCGGGGACCGCCGCCTCCAGCCCGGCCAGCAGCGTCCCAGTCATCTCCGGCGTCATCGCGCACCTCCCCGGCTCCACCCTAACCAGCGGTGATCCGGCGGCGACCGGCCCCTTGCAATTTGCATCGACGTGGATGGATACTCGCGGCTGAAGCGTTCGCCGAGGTCAACCCCGATCCCCGGCGACGTCCCCCGGGCGCCGACGCAACCGGCGGCCAGCACCCTCCTAGGAGGAGACCGTGAGAATCCGCCGACTCACCCCACTGCTCGCCGCGGCCGTCGGTCTGGTGGCCGCCGGCGCGTTCACCGTGCCGGGCGCCGCCTCGGCCGCCCCGCAGACCTTCACCGCCGACCAACTCGCCCGGGTCGAGGCCGCCGTCGGCGCCTCCGGGGTGGAGGGCATCGCCTGGCACGTGGACAAGGCGTCCGGCCGGGTCGTGGTGACCGCCGACGAGAGCGTCTCCGCCGCCGAACTCGCCACGCTCAAGAAGAGCGCCGGCGCCCAGGCGGGCGCGATCCGGGTCGACCGGGCCCGGGGCACCTTCCGCCCGCTGCTGTCGGCGGGCAACGCCATCTACGGCGGCGGCTACCGCTGCTCCCTCGGCTTCAACGTGGTCAAGGGGAGCACCTACTACTTCCTCACCGCCGGGCACTGCGGCAACGTGGCCAACACCTGGTACACCAACTCGAGCCTGACCACGCTCATCGGCCCCACCACCGGCTCAAGCTTCCCGGGCAACGACTACGCCCTGGTCCGCTACGACAACACGTCGCTGACCCACCCGGGCGGCTACACCGCCGCGAACGCGTTCGTCGGTGAGGCGGTCAAGCGCACCGGCTCGACCACCGGCACGCACAGCGGCACGGTGACCGCACTGAACGTCTCGGTCCGTTACGTCGGCCAGGGCGGCGGCACCGTGAAGGGCATGATCCAGACCACGGTCTGCGCCGAGCCGGGCGACTCCGGCGGCCCGCTCTACGACGGCACCAAGGCGCTCGGCATCACCTCCGGCGGCAGCGGTGACTGCCGGTCCGGCGGCACCACCTTCTACCAGCCGGTCCCGGAGGCGGCCAGCGCCTACGGTGTGACCGTCTACTGACAACCGCCCGACAATGGCCTTCCCGGCTGCCGCACGCCGGGAAGGCCATTGTTGGTCGATTACCGGAGCATCTCTCTGCTTCGGACTGCCTGCTCGGACCGGAGCGGCAGGTAGATCCCCTGGGCTCTGACGATCTGCTGGCCCTGTTCGCTGAGGATCAGGCGGAGGAGCTCTGCGAAGATTGCGTTCACCGGTCGCTGCGGGTCACAGTTGAAGTTCAGATAGATCAGCCGGCTCAGCGGGTATTCTGCGGTGGCGACATTCTCATAGGTCGGCGCGTATACCGGACTGTTGTTGTGATCGGACAGGGCCAGCATCTTCACCGGCTGATCCACGTACGCCAAGCCGGTGTAGCCAAGGGCGTACCTGTCGTTGGCGATGTGCTCGGCGACCTTGAAGACGGTGCTCTCCCAGGTGACGTCCGGATCCTTCGGAACACCCGGGGCGGCAACACCGGAGCGCCATTCGCCGCGGTTACCGTTGTAGTTCAGCACCCGCTGGCGGGTGAATTCCTCGAAGCCGTTCCACGGCGCAATGCCATAGATGTGGATCGGCTTGTCCGCCCACTCACCGGTGAGCCCCAGGTCGCCCCAGGTTCGGATCGGCGCACCGCCGCGGTGGCGTGTGGTCGACAGGATGGCGTCGAGCTGGTCGAATGACAGCCTTCCGATCGGATTGTCCTTGTGCACCGCAAAGCCGATGGCGTCCAGGAATCCATAATGCCGGTAGCTGCCACCTGAGATCGGCACGCTGAACGGGTCGTAGCCGAAGGCCTCACGGAAGCCGGCGACGTCCGTGGGCTTGAGCTCCCGGGACACGAAGACGCAGTCCAGATTGCCCTCGATCAACTCCAGGGCACCCAGGCTGCCGGCGTAGGGCGGGTCGACCGAGATGTTGACCTTCGGGTAGTACTCCTTCAGTTTGGCGATCCACGCCTTCGCGAGGCCGGGCAGGACGTCAGACGAGGCGCATTTCAAGTCACCCCTGAGTTCGTTGCGCTGGTACGCGGGCTGGAAGGTGGGTAGGGCGGGGTCAAGCGACGGCTGGAGCAACTCCGGTTGCGGCAGGGCACGGCCATGCTCCCGCCCCCTCTCCTTCTCCTCCTCGGTGAGTGGGATGTTCGTCGGCAGATGCGGAACGCCCCAGGAGACCAGCCCTACCGAGGAGTCGTTACCAGTCGCCTGCACGACGGTTGCGCCACTGACCGCGAGGACGGAAACCAGACCGAGAACGCTCACGCCCCGTGAGAGTCTGTTCATGATGGGATCTCAACTCACTTTCCGGAGAAATCTGACACAGCTTGCCTCGGATTCCACGAGGAACCGACACCATTGGCCGGTCGACCAATGGCCGAATGGACAACAGTATCCATTGTGTTTCATAGATGTTATGGATGACCTTGACCGCAGACTCTAGGCATGAATGTCGATGCCGCGCACCCCTTGTGTAATTTATGACCATAGATTTCGTAGCGGTTGCTGTCGGGGCGCGTCGAGCAACCGGATTGAAGGTCCGCGAGCCCGGAGGCCGGTCAACGTCCACGCGCTGACCGCGGCAGGTGTCAACGCCAGCGGCCAACGAGAGGCCCGCAGTCGGTGGCCGAACGTTGGTGGACGTCGCAATAGCGCCTGCCCGTCGGCCCCGGCAAGCGACCGTCGGGTCCCCGTCAGCGGAAAGACCTGAGTAGACGTTCAGCCACCCCGGACGGGTCGGGGCACCCGTCGTCGGACCCATGGTTGTCGTCCGGCCAGCCGGAACCTTCGCGCTGTTGCGCCGTAGGCGCGGGCAACCGCGGTGACTTCAATCGAGGTCGACACTTCACGGCCGAGAGCGAAGGGACCCCGTATGACCGCTCCGACCGGCCTGCCGCTCGTACTCTGCGGCCCGATCGTGCGCCGCGTCGACCCGACCAGCGTCACCGTGTTCGTCGCCCTGCGCGCCGATAGCACGGTCACGCTGACCGTCTTCTCGCTCGGCCCAGGCCCCGGGTACGCCCGCGGCGCCACCGTGGGCACCGGCAGCCGGGCCACGGTACGGCTCGCCGACCGGCTGCACGTCGTGGCGGTCACCGTCGCCGGGGTCACCCTGCAGCCGGGCACGCTCTACGGCTACGACCTGGCGTTCTCCGGCGGCTTCAGCGCGGGCAGCCTGTTCGACGCCGACGTGGTGGCCGCCAGCGCGGCGAGCGCCCGGGCGGCGCTGACCTACCAGGGCCACCCGCAGGCGCCGGCCGCGATGCCGGCCGTGCCCACCTTCGTCACGCCGCCGACCGACCCGAACCAGCTGCGGATCTTCCACGGCTCGTGCCGCAAGCCGCACGGCGAGGGCCAGGACGCCTTCCCGGTCCTCGACCCGATCATCGCCGCCGCCGGCGCCGACCCGGCGCTGCGCCCGCACCAGCTCATCCTCGGCGGCGACCAGATCTATGCCGACGACGTGGCCGACCCGCTGCTGGCCATCATCCACGGCCACGACGCCCTCCCGGCCAGCGGCAGCGACCCGGCGGTGCCCGCCTATCAGGGCGTCGCGGCACGGCTCGGGCTGGTGCCGGAGGCGATGCCGGTGGGCACCAGCTCGCCGCCGACCGACCTGACCTACCTGCCGGGCAAGCGGGCCACCCCGATCGAGCGGGACGCCAAGTTCACCTCCGGCGCCGCCCACAGCCACCTCATGTCGCTGCGCGAGTTCCTGTGCATGTACCTGCTGGCCTGGTCGGACGTGCTGTGGCCGGCGAGCTGGCCGACGTTCGAGCACGTGCTGCCCGCCGACACCCGCATCCTGCGGGACCCACAGGGCCGCCGGCCCGGCGAGACGGTGTACGACCTGATGCGCGCCGGCCGGGCGTACTCCCCTAGCGCGCAGCAGAAGGAGATCATCGAGCGCTGGGAGCGCTGGCAGCAGCAGGCCATCGCCCTGGCCACCTTCCGGACCGGCCTGACCGCGGTGCGCCGGCAGCTCGCCAACGTGGCGACGTACATGGTCGCCGACGACCACGAGGTCACCGACGACTGGAACATGACCCGGTCCTGGGTCGACGACGCGGTGGTCAACTCGGCGCTGGGCCGGCGCATCGTGCGCAACGGGATGGCCGCCTTCGTGGTCTTCCAGGCCTGGGGCAACACCCCCGAGCGGTTCGCCGAGACCGGCGACGCCGGGGAGCCCGGACGCGCCGCCCTGACCGCGCTGCGGGGCTGGTGCACCGCGCCCGACGACGAGAACAACGACGTCATTCTGCGCACCCGACTCGGCCTGCCCACCGGAGTCACCCCGGAGGGCAGGCTGGTTCGGCCGGCCGGCGCGCTGACCTACCACTACACGGTCACCTGGCCCCGCTACCAACTGATCGCCCTCGACACCCGCACCTGGCGGCAGTATCCGGGCGGCAACGGCAACCCCGGCGGCCTGCTGCTGGACGACCACCCGCTCAACGACATGCTCACCGGCGGCGGGGTGCTCGGCGACGACGCGGTGACCGTGGTGGCCCAGCCGGTCGCGCTGTTCGGCGTACCCATCCTCGAGCAGGTCGCCCAGCCGCTGGCCAAGGCCACCGCCGGCCGGTGGACCGCCGACGCGGAGGACGCCTGGGTGGCCAGCGACGCCGCCGTGCACAAGATCCTGGCCCGACTCTTCGCCGCCGCGCCGCCGGGACCGGACGGGATCCGCCGCCGGCGGCTGGTGCTGCTCGGCGGGGACATCCACTTCGGCTCCGCCGAGCGGATCCGCTACTCGGCGACCCTCCCCTACGCCTGCGGCCCCGACCCGGCCAAGCCGTACGAGGGGATCAACCGCACCGAGGGCGTGCTCGCCGGCTTCGTCGCCAGCGCCTTCCGCAACGAGGACTCGATGACCCGGATCCTGCACGACGTCGGGTACGTGCCGCTGCTCGACGTGACCGGCCGGATCGACCTGGTCGGCTGGGCCAACGAGCTGCCCGGCAAGGAGGGACAGCGGATGCGGGCCGGCGTCCAGGTGACCGTCGGCGCCGACGCCACCACCGGCTGGTGGGTGTCCGGCCGGCCGGCCGTCAGCGACCTCGACGCGCTCAAGCTGCTCGGCCGGCAACCCGACTGGAACGTGTACGTGCAGTTCCTCCGGCACGACGAGGCCGACCCGACGGTACACCGCGACGGCGTACCGGAGCCGGTGGCGGACCCGGCCGGGCTGCCCCGCGACCAGGCCCTCGCCCAATACCTGGCGGCCGCCCGCAATTTCGAGGACTACAAGGGGTCCTGGGGCAGCGGCAAGGAGATCGTCGGGCGGAACAACCTCGGCGAGATCACCTTCGACTGGCCGGCCGGGGAGTGCAAGTCGGCCACCCAGCGGCTCTGGTGGCACCTGCCCGGCGAGAACCGGGCCGCCGCGTTGACCACGTACACCGTGGACCTCTCGCTCGGCTGCTCGCTGACCAAGCCGCCGCCCTACGGGGGGTTCGTGCTGCGGCCCGACGACCACGACGCCACCACCAGCGCGAAGGCCCACTACGACGGGGTGGAGCGGCCGGCGGAACTGGTCACGGACCGCTGGGTCAGCCGCCTCCAGCACGACCTGGCCACCCTGGGCTTCCGCACCCCGGGCGAGACCGACGGGACGTACGGCATCGTCACCTACTGGGCGGTCCGGGAGTTCCAGGCGTACGCCCGGCGGGAGCGGGCGGCGATCGAGCCGGCCGGCGCGACCGCGCCCCGCTGGTCCGACCGGCTGCAACCGGTCGACGTGCCGGAGGCCGACCGCTACCTCGGGCCGATCAGCGGGGTGGCGGACCTGGCCACCCAGGTGGCGATCCAGCACTGGCTGGACAAGCGGTGGCGCTGCCCTGTCGTGGTCGAATCCTGGCAGGTCTCCGGGGACACCCCGCAGCGCCTCGACCAGCCGAACGTCTGGCTCTTCGACGACGTCACCGCCACCGACCGGCGGCTCTACTCCCGGGTGGTGACCGGCCGGCCGGCGGGTGCCGGCGGCGCGCCGCCCGGACACCCGGAGCTGATCCGGCTCGGTGGGTACCGCGCGCACCCGACCGACGCGCAGTGGAGCGGGCCGGTCCTCGACGGCGAGTCGGAGCTGCTGCCGGAGTGCGTCCTGCCCGTTCCGCCGGGACACGGCACCGGTCCCGCCCTGACCGACCTGGTCGCCACCATCGGCACCGGCGGCGACGCCGGCACCCGGGCCGCCCGCCAACTGTCCACTTTCAAGGTGCTGCGCGCCGTCGCCGAGAACCAGGTGCCCGACGCGGCCGGCGGCTGGCTGGACCGGGTGGCCGCGGACGACCCCGCGGTGCTCCGGTTCGGGCCGTTCGGCTGGCGGGCGCACGGGCCGCAGACGGCGCCCACCGCGCCGCCGCCCGCGCTGGACATCAATGCCGAGCCGGGCGAGATGTGGGCGTACCTGGCCTTTCTGCGGGCCACCGACCGGGACGCATACGACGCACTCGGCGGGCAGGGCGGTGTCAACGCCGTGCCCGGCTGGGGAAAGGACGGCGGCGGGCTGCTCTACCCCGAGCTGCGGGTGCTGCGGGCCCGGCCCGCGGAGACCGACTCGACCGGCGCGGCCCGCGAGGCGGTGGGCACCACGCTGGAACTGCTCGGACTGCGTTCCTGGCACTGGATGCACCGGTACGCGCTGGCCCTGCGGACCCACGACGGGGTGCGCCGGGGCGTGTGGACCATCGCCCGGCAGCGGCTGCACGACCTGCTGGTCACCGACTGGGACTCGCCGGACCCGGCGGCGACCCCGACCGTGCCGGACGTGACCGGCGGCGACGGCAATCCGCGCCGGGCCCGCATCGGCGACGTGTTCACCTCCGAGCGGTCCGTGGCGCTGCTGGCCTGCTGGCAGCAGTACCGGGCACACCAACTCGTCGCGGTGGGGCCGCCGGCCTCCCGCGCGGAGAAGCCCGAGTTCCGCACCCGGGCCAGGGCGGCCAGCGAACTGCACACCGTGCTGACCCGGGCGAAGACGCTCGGCCCGGACTTCAGTGGCCCGCCCACCGGCTGGACCGACCTGCACGAGACCGCGCTGATCACCGCGATCGGGCAGGTCGTCGCCGCCGACGCGCCGGTGGCCGCCGCGCTGACCACGCTCGTCGGCTGGCCCGGCTGGCCGACCGGGCACCGCTACACGCTGCCCGTCGCGGTGCTGCCCGCGGCCGAGCGGACCCTCTCCCCCGCCCGCGGTTCGCTGCGGCTCGACCTGAGCGACCTGCCGAGGGTGACGGCATGACCAGTGGCACGGAAGGACGTGAGCTGCGATGACCGAGCCGAAGAACGCCCTCGCCCTGCTCTGGGACGAGGTCCGGTTGCTGGCCGAGCCGGTGCTGTCCGCGTACGACCCGTGGCGGCGGGCCCGGCTGATGCGCGCGCTCGGCTGGGACCTGGAGGCGGTCAGCGGCTTCGACGCCGCCCACTTCGAGGAGTGGGCCGCCACGGTCGAGGAGGCCCTGGCCGCGCTGTCGGTGGTCCGCAACGACAACAAGCTCGACACCTTGGCCGGGCTCGGCAAGGTGGCCGAGGCGGCCGGGAAGGCGTTCGGGAAGATCGGCGAGCTGCCGACCGTGAAGGGCGGCCTGCCCGACGTGCCCGGGCTGCCCGCCGAACTCGCCGACGACCTGATCGACCTGCTGGTGCTGACCTACCTGCTGCGCCGGGTGCCCTGGTCGGTGCCGGTGCTCGACCTGCTCGGCCTGGTCGATCCGGCCGCCGCCAACCCGCCCAGCCTGCCGATGCCGCCGAACGACTCGCCGATCCGGCTGCCCAAGCGCCGCGACGAGCTGCACCTGGACCGGGTCGTCGACCTGGTCCGTGACCCCGGCGGCTACTTCCGCGCGTTGTACGCCCCGGACGGCTGGGACACCCCGGCGGGGGTGGCCGAACTGTCCGCGCGGCTGCTGCCCCGGCTGGCCCGGGCGCTGCGGGCGTTCGGCCTCGACGCCGACCAGGGCGTCCGCCCCGACCTCGGGCCGGACCAGGGCGAGGTGGGCCGGCGGCTGGCCGACAGCCTGCTGCGGCTGCGCTTCAGCGGCCGGCGTACGCCCGACGGCGCGCCACCGCCCGGCGCGGGGCTGGCGCCGTGGAGCCCCACCTTCGGTATCGGGGTCACCGCCGGCCTGGCCAGTTGGGACGGCCGGCTCACGGTGATCCTCGCGCCCACCGGCGAGGCGCACCTGGAGGGCTCGATCGGGGCGTGGAACGTCGCCACCGACCTCAGTGGCGCCGGGCCGGCGCTCGCGATCAACAGCCAGGGGGTGACGTTCAGCGGCGACAGCGCGGTGGTGAAGTGGGCCGCCGAGGTCGCCCGGATCGCCCCGGCCGGGCAGCCCGGCTGGATCCTCGGCGCCCCTGGCGGCACCCACCTCGCCGTCGGGCAGCTCGTCATCGGCGGCAAGGCCAGCCTCGGCGCCGGCCGCGACGACGTCGAGCTGAGCATCCGGGCCGGCCGGGCGGAACTGGTGGTCCGCCCCGGCGACGGTGACGGGCTGCTGGCCAAGCTGCTCCCCGCCGACGGGCTGCGGGTCGGGCTCGACCTCGGGCTGGCCTGGTCGCTGCGGGGCGGGCTGCACCTGTCCGGGGCGGCCGCGCTCGCCGCCGAGTACCCGCTGCACCTGTCCTGGCACGGCCTCGGCCTGGAAGGGCTGCGCGTCGCGCTGGAGGCGGACACCGCCACCCGGGCGCTGAGCCTGACCCTCACCACCACGGTCCGGGCCGCGCTGGGCCCGCTGCACGCGGTGGTGCAGAACATCGGCGTCCGCGCCGACCTGACCTTCCCGCCGGCGCTGCCGGCCGGCTCCGGCGACCAGGCCACCGCCGGCAACCTCGGCGCGGCCGACCTGCGGCCCCGGTTCAAGGGACCGGACGGCGTCGCGCTGCGGATGGACAACGGCATCGTCTCCGGCGGCGGCTACCTGTTCGTCGACGAGGCCCGCGGCATGTACGCCGGGGTGCTGCAGCTCGGCATGGCCTCCACCACCCCGCTCGCGCCGATGAAGGGGTTCCGGCTCCAGGCCACCGCCATCCTCAACACCCGCAACCCGGACGGCAGCCGGCTCACCGAGGCCGACGGCGGGCACACCTTCTCGCTGCTGCTCGCCGGCACGTACGAGTGGTTCCCCGGACTGATGCTGTTCTGGGGCATCTCCATCACCGGGCTGGGCCTCGTCGTCGGCTGGAACCGGCGGACCAACCCGGAGGAGGTGCGCAACGCCGCCCGCACAGGCACCCTGGACGCGCTGCTCTTCCCCCCGGACCCGGTCGGCAACGCGCCCGCCGTCATCGCCACCCTCAGCCGGATCTTCCCGGTCGACACCACCGGCACCGTGCTCGGCGCGATGGTGCGGCTGAACTTCCTCAACGGGCAGGTCACCGCCGACCTGGCCGTGCTGGTCGAGTTCCCCGACCCGGTCCGCATCCTGCTGCTCGGCAAGCTGGTCATCGACTTCAAGGAGGCCGGAAAGTTCCGGCTCGACTCGGCGGGCATCGTGGACTTCGCCCGCCGTGAGATCAGCGTCGACGCCGCCCTCATCGACTCCAAGCTGTTCGGCCGGCCCGTCTCCGGAGAGATGGCGCTGCGCGCCCGGTGGGGCGCGGGCAAGGCGTTCGCCCTGTCGATCGGCGGCTTCCACCCCAAGTTCACCGCCCCGCCCGGGTTCCCGCCGGTCAAGCGGTTCAGCATCGCCCTGTCGAAGTCCGGCAAGGGCCTGGACCTGACCGCGTACCTCGCCGTCACCAGCAACACCGCCCAGTTCGGGGCCGAGCTGAAGCTGCACTTCGAGGGCGGCGGTTTCGTCATCGACGGCCGGGCCTGGCTGGACGTGATGTTCCAGTTCAAGCCGTTCTGGTTCACCGCCGAGATCGGCGCGACGGTGTCGCTGAAGTACAAGGACACCGAGCTGCTGGCGGTCAACCTGCTGGTCGGGGTCAGCGGGCCGAAACCGTGGCGGGCCTGGGGCGAGGCCCGGATCAAGTTCCTGTTCTGGGAGGTGTCGGCGAAGTTCTCCTGGACCGACGGGGACACCGCCGCCACCGACGAGCCCACGTACGTCGACGCGGCCGAGGCGCTGCACAACGCCCTGAGCGCCCCGGACGCCTGGGAGGTCCGGCCCGCCCTCACCGCCGGGGAACCGGTGACCCTGCGCGACCTGACCGGCTGGACCGGACCGGTGCTGCTGCAACCGGGCGCCCTGCTCGCGGTGCGGGAGAACGTGCTGCCGCTGGACACCGACCTGTCCCGAATGGGCACCTCCAAGATCAGAGGTGCGAACCGGTTCACCCTCACCGGGGTGAGCGTGGGCGCCGGCGACGACGAGCTCACCGGCCAGCTCGGCGAGCCGGTCGAGGACGATTTCGCCCCCGGCCAGTTCCGCGACCTGTCGCCCGTGGAGCAGCTCACCACCCCCGGCTTCGTCCGCCTCGCGGCCGGCCGCACCGTGGCGCTGCCCGACGGCACCGCACTGCCCCCGACCGCGCTGACCACCTTCGCCGCGCTCAGCGACGACTCGGCGTACGACCGGATCATCATCGACGACCCGGACGCGGCCGGCCGGCCGCTGCCCGCGGCGCGCCGCCTGGCGGCGGCCGACGGCGGCGACCTGCTGGCCCGGTTCGCGGCCACCTCGCCGGCCGCGTTCGCCGGCAGCCGCCGCGCCGGGCCGGCCCGCTTCACCGGCCCGGCGTTCACCCTGGCCGACGCCGGCCCCGGCGACGCCGGCCTGACGGTTCCCGCGCCCCGCCGCGCGGCCCGGGCGACGGACGCCGGCCCGATCCCCGGCCCGCGCCGCGGCGCCGACACCCCCGAACGGTCCCCGTCCCGGCGCGCCGGGACCCTGCGCCGCCCCCGGGTCCGGGTGCCGCAGCCCCGGATCGTCCCCGCCGAGCTGGAGGTCCGCTGACATGGGTGGCCTGCGTTTCCTGCCCTGGGTGCGCGACGGGGTCACCCGCGTCGTCCCCGACACCGATCCGCTGGCCGGGGCCATGCCGCACGCCCGGGCCACGGTCAGCCTCAAGGTCACCGCCCTGGGCACCGAGACCGCGACCGGTACGACCCAGGAGATCGTCGGCACCTCGACCGCGCTGCTGCACGGCCCCGGCGACGTCGTCGGCATCGACCCGCAGGAGATCATCCGCAGCTACCCGGCGCCGGGCGCGGAGAACGTCGAGGTGTCCCTGCTGGCCGCGGTCGAGTTCGACCGGCCCGACCTGCCCTGGCTGTACACCCCGGCGAAGCCCGACGCCCGGGGCGCCCTGCGCCCCTGGCTGGTCCTGGTCGTGGTGCCCGTCGACGGCGGCGGCGAGCTGCGCACCGAGGCGGGCCAGGCGCTGCCCCGGCTCGCCAGCACCGTGCGACAACTGCCCGCGCTGGCCGACTCGTGGGCCTGGGCGCACGCCCAGGTGCTGGTCACCACCGAGGACGAGGACGTCGCCACGGTGATCCAGGGCGCGCCGGAACGTACCCTGTCCCGGCTGCTCTGCCCGCGGCGGCTCGCCGCCGGCACCGACTACCTGGCCGCCGTGGTCCCCGCCTTCGAGGCCGGGGTCCGCGCCGGCCTCGGCGAGCCGGTCGACGACGCCGGTCCGCTCGCGCCGGCCTGGGGACCCGGGTCGGCGCACCCCGGGCCCGACGACCCGGTGCTGCTGCCCGTCTACCACCACTGGACGTTCCGCACCGGACCCGACGGCGACTTCGAGTCGCTCGCCCGCCGGCTACGGGCCCGACCGCTGCCCGACGACGTCGGCCGGCAGCCGGTGGACATCGCCGCGCCCGGCTGCGGCCTGCCGCAGCAGCCCGACGACGGCGTCGAGGGCCGCTCGGTGCTGGGCTTCGAGGGCGCCCTCGCCGCGCCCGGCATGACCCCGACCAGCTGGGCCGACGACGTGCGCACCGCCTGGCAGACCGCGCTGACCGGGCTGCTGCGGCACGCGGCGGACCGGCTCACCCCGCCGCTGTACGGCGACATCCACAGCCAGGAGACCCAACTGCCCGCCCCCGGCGCGGAGCCGCGCTGGCTGGCCGGGCTCAACCTGGACCCCCGCTACCGCACGGCGGCCGCGCTCGGCACCCAGGTGGTGCAGCGGCACCAGGAGGACCTGGCGGCGGCGGCCTGGCAGCGGGCCGCCGAGATCCGCGAGGCCAACGAACAGCTGCGCCGGGGCCAGGCGGCCCGGGACACCGCCACCGCCCTGTACGCCCGCAGGGTCGACCCGCACGCCCCCGGCCCGGCGGTCGACGACGACCGTCTCGTGGCCCTGACCCAGCCGGTGCACGACCTCGTCGAGGTGCCGACCCGCGGCCTCGCCGCCGACACCGCCGACCCGCTCGACCAGCAGTTGGCGGACAACCCGGGCGCGAAGGCGGCCACCTCGGCGCCGGTCCGCCGGCTGCTGCGTTCCCGCGGGCCGCTGGCCCGCCGGGTGGACACCGACGCCGCGGCGGCGGCGCTGACCCGGCTGGCCGGTGGCGCCAGCGCGGTACCGCCCGCCCGGGTGCCGGCCGGCGGCACGGTCCTGGACAGCCTGGTCAGCGACGGCCGTGGCGTGGGCGACCTGACCCGCGCGGTGATCGAGCAGGCCGCCGCGAACGGCTGGTGGCGCACCGGGACCAGCGGCCTGCGGGCCGCGGCGGCCCCCAGCGCCGCGCTGGCCGCCGACGACCCGGTCACCCGGGTCGTCACCAACGGCGGTGACCTGCTCACCGGCGACCGGTTCTTCGTCGGGGCGGCCGACGGCCGGCTGTTCGAGCGGCGCCGGCTCGGTCCCGACCGGTGGGTCTGGCGGGACCACGGCACCCCGCCGGGCACCGCGGTGGCGACCTCCGCCGCCGTCCTGCCCGGCCGGGTGTACGTGCGCACCCGCAACAGCCGGCTGTTCGAGCGGAGCTGGGACGGCGACCGGTGGGTGTGGGCCGACTGCGGCGCCCCGACCGGCGGCGTGCACAGCCGGCCGGTGGTCGGCGGTTCGTTGCTGTACGTGCTCGGCGGCGACGGCGCGCTCTGGCGCTTCGACCCGACGGGCCGCTCCTGGACCTCGCTGGGCACCCCGGTCGGCGGCAACGAACGCCTCTGGGGCACCCCCCGGCCGTCGTTCGTCGGCGTGCTGGTCGCCACGAGCAGCAACCGGCTGTTCGCCCACAACGGGCAGTGGCGGTCGTTCGGCGGGCCGGCCGTCTGGGGCTCCCCGGCCGCTGAGCACCGCTACCCGAACGGCCAGTACGGCATCGAGTACGTCACGCCGGACGGACGGCTGGTGTCGCTGTACGCAGACGGGTCGACGTACCTGCACGACCCGGCGCCGGACGGCCGCCGGGTGGTATCGCTGGCGCAGGAGGCGGCACCGTTCGGCAACGACGAGGAGCTGGGCATCGTCACCCTCGCCGCCAGCACCGGCAACCCCGGCGACATCCGGCTGATGACCCGCTACCTCTGGTACCACGACCTGCAGGAGCGCTACCTCTGGGGCTGGCGCGCGGAGACCACGGCGGTCCCGGCCGGCGGGTTCGGCGCGCACCGGCCCGGCCCGCTGGTCGGTGACTCGCGCGACGGGGAACTCTTCGCGGTCACCGCCGACGGCCGGCTCACCTCGTACCGCTGGGCCTACCCGCGCCCGTCCGCCTGGCTCGACCACGGCACCCCGGCCGACCCGCGCGGCGCCGGACCGGTCGACGCCCCCGCCCCGGCCGACGTGCGGTTCGCGCCGAAGGTGGGGCTGCTCACCTCGCTGCTCCTCACCCACACGGTCACCCAGGGCACCGGCAGCCGACCCCGGATCCAGGTCGCCCACAACCTCGGCGAGGACGGCGCGGTGCAGGAGCCGGCGCTGACCGCCGCGGTGGACGGGCCGGCGATCCCGGCGGTAGCCCGGGCCACCGCCACCACCCTGGGCACCGTCCTGCCGACCGGCCGGCCCAGCCTGGTCACCGCCGCGCTGCTGCCCGGCACGGTGACCGGCACCTGCCGGATCGCGTACTGGGTGGGCCGGGACGCCACCGCGAACGGGACGGCGAGCGGCGGCTGGACCGGCCCGTACGAGCTGCCCGACCCGGTCAGCGGGGAGGTCGCCGGGCTCGATGTGGCCCTGGCCGACCTGGACGGCGACGGCCGCCCCGAACTGATCGTCGGGTACGCGCTGAACCGGGCCGGCGGCGCCGACAACCGGGTGCTCTACCGGATCGGCTGGCGGCTCGACGAGACCGGCACGGTCACCAACGGCTGGACGGACTCGCTGCCCACCCCGATGCAGCTCGACCGGATCACCTCGGTCGGCATCGACGTGGTGGACATGACCGGTGACCAGGTCCCCGACCTGCTGGTCTTCGCCGTCGGCACGGTGGGCGGCACGGGGATGGCCCGCTACCTCACCGGGCGGGGGCTCAACCGGCGCGGCCGGGTGGTCGGCGGGTGGACCGTACCCCAGCCGGTGCGGGACGAGGTGGCGACGGCCACCGCGGACGCGGCGGGCGTGGCGGTGGCCGACATCACCGGCACCCGGCGGCCGGACCTGGTGGTGGCCCGGCGCACCGGCGGCACCGTCACCTACCGGGCCGCCTTCGACCTCGACCCGGACGGCGTACCGGTGAGCTGGACCGACGCGGCCACGCTGACCGGCGCCGCCGACACCGGCGCCGCCCGGGGCCTGACCGTCGCGCTGGCCGACCTGCGCGCCGACCTGGTCGCGGACCGGGCCAAGATGGGCGACGACTTCATGGCCGCCGCCGCCCGCCACCAGGGCCGGCTCGCCCCGGCCCAGGCACTGGCCCGGGACCACCGGCCCGCCCCGGTGGACGTGGCCACCGCCGCCGCGGCGGTACGCGAGACGGTACGCCCGGAGACCGCGGTGGCCGGCGAGGTGCTGGCCGGGCTCACCCTCGGCGACAGCGACCTGGTCGACGCCCTGCCCGACAGCGGCGACCCGCTGCGCCGGCTGCTCGCCGGGGTCACCTTCGACGTGCCCGCCTACGAGCTGCTGCGCGGACTCTCCCAGGAGCACGTGGTGCCGAACCTGCCGGCGGTGGCGCCGGAGACGTTGACCGCGCTGGCCGCCAACCCCCGGTTCATCGAGGCGTTCCTGGTCGGGCTCAACCACGAGATGAGCCGGGAGATGCTGTGGCGGGAGTTCCCCGCCGACCCGAAGCAGACCTGGTTCCGGCAGTTCTGGGACGTACGCGGGGCCGTGTCGGCGGGCGCGCCGCTCACCGACATTCCGCCGCTGACCGACCCGGCCTGGCGCAACGGACCGCTCGGCAGCCACCTGACCGCCGTCGGCGCGCCCGGCGAACAGTCGCTGGTGCTGGTCATCCGCGGCGAGCTGCTGCGCCGGTACCCGTCCACCATCGTCACCATGCGGGCCGCGAGCTGGACCGGCGCGGAGGAACGCACCCCGACCGGGCCGGACGTGCTGCCCATCTTCAACGCCTGGCTCTCCCCCGACCTGCTGCTGTTCGGCTTCCCGTACACCGCCGCGGTGGCGCGCGGCGCCGGCCGCCAGGCCGACGGGCCGGCCGGGTACTTCTTCGTGCTCCGCGAACAGCCGACCGCGTCCCGGTTCGGGGTGGACCTCACCGGCGACCCGCTGCCGCCGGACGCGGTGGTCTTCGCCGCCCGGCGGGACGGCAACGCCGCCGACACCGCCCGCGCGCTCCTGCAACGCCCCGTCCTCCTGGCCCGCCACGCCAGCGACCTGCTACCGACGCCGGAGAGCCACCCATGAGCAAGCGTCAGCGAGCGAATCATCAGCACAGCGCGGAGGTGCCTCATGCCGGCGCCGAGCGGAGCGAGGTGAGGGCATGAGCACCTCGTCGTACGCCGCCGACCGGCCGCCGCTGTCCGGCGCGCTCACCGGCACCCCGTGGACGCTTACCCCCACCGCCCCGGCGGTCATGCTGCCGGTACGCCTGGAGACCCGGTTCGCCGGCGCCACCCTGAAGATCCGCGTCTATCCCGACCAGATCCACGTCGACGACCACGAGCCCGGGCTGACCGCCGAGGAGATCGCCGCCGGGCGGGCGTACTGGGGGGAAGGGCGGCCGGGCGGGCTGACCGACACCCCCGACGAGGCGGCCTGGAGCGACCTGGTGCGCCGCTTCGGTGCGCCTCGCGCGGCGTGGATCGCCCGGGTGCTGGAACCGGCCGGCGGCGTCTTCCCCGACCCGCTCACCCGCCCCGGCCCGTGGTGCGAACCGGCCCGGGCCCGGCTGCTGCCCACCCGGTGGTACGCGGTCGGCCGCACCACCAGCGGCAAGCTGTTCACCGGCACGTCCACCTCGGTCACCCCCGACCTCCCGGTCGGCCCCAGCCCGGTGCTCACCGGCGACAGCAGCATCGCCCGGCTCTCCGCCGAGGCGCCCCCGGTCGACGACGGGATGCGCTGGACGGTCGACTTCGGCACCGCCGTCGCCGCCGGCATGGCGCTCACCGTCACCGTCCCCGTCGACGCCAAGGGCCAGCCGGAGCCGGTGGAGCGGCTGCTGGTCTTCGGCCTGGACAGCACCACCGGCCCGGCCGGGTCCGCCGCGGCGCTGGGCCGGCTGCTGGAGGCGCACGCCGCCACCGACGGGCTGGCGTTCCTCGCCCCGGGCACCCCCACCAACAACACCGACACGGACACCCCGGCGGCCACCCCGACCGTGACGGCGGTAGCCACCGCGGACAGCGCCGCCGAGGCCGCCGCGCCGGAGACCGCCGCCGCCCTGGTCGCCACCGCGCTCGGCGTCCCGCTGACCGCGGCCCCGGCCGACGCGCTCGCCGCCGCCCGCCGGCGGCCGGCCCGCACCGGCGCGCCGACCGCGCTGGCCCGGGGCAGCGGCGCGACCGCCGTCGACCGCCCCACCGGCCGGCTGGTCCGCCGGGTGCTCTGGCCGGCCAGCTTCGGCGGCCTGCTGCGGCACCTGCTGCCGGTGGCCACCCCGGCCGAGCAGGCCGCGGTACGCGCCCACTTCGTCGACCACGTGCACGCCGAGGGCCCACTGCCGACGCTGCGGGTGGGCCGGCAACCGTACGGGCTGCTGCCGGTGGCGAGCCTGCGCGACTGGCAGCCGGCCGGGCCGGGCGAGGCGAAGGCGGTGGCGCTGCTGAACAACCTGTGGCGGCGGATCTGGCTGCCCTCCCCCGTCCCGCGGATCGTGCCCGGCCTGCGCGACCCGGAGGGCACCCTGCTGGAGATCCTCGCCACCGACGCCCGGGTGCTGGAGGTCCGGGCCCGCAGCATGCTCGGCAACGAATACGTCAGCTGGCTGTGGCGCTTCGCCCGGCTCGGCCTCGGGCCGGACTGGCGGGAGCAGGTGGTGGAACCGGCCCGGGACCTGCTGGCCGCCGTCGGGCTGGGCGGCCCCACCGACCCCCGGCTGTCCCTGGCGGTCTTCGCCAAGCAGGCGTACGCGCTGGGCACCCCGCTGCTCGACGGGCCCGGGCGACCCCGCGCCGGCCGGGTCCGGGCGTACCTGGACGCGCTGGCCGCCGTCGGGCTGCGCGGCGACGCGATCCCGGTCAGCCCCGGCGACGGCCCCGTGCCGCTGTTCCACCGGCTGCTGCGGGCCGCCCTGATCGCCGAACACTCGGCCGCCGCGAACGCCTTCGCCGCCGAGGCGGCGCTGCCGGCGGCTGCGGAGATCCCCGAGCCGGAGCTGGTGGACGTCCGCCCGCGCGACCGTACCGGGGTGCTGCGGCGGCGGCTGGCCGTGCCGGTGCCGGGCACCACCGACACGGTGGGCGACCACCTGGCCGGCGTCCGGGACGACCCCCGGCAGGTCCGCGCCACCGCCGACCTGCGGTCCTTCCGCACCGCGCTGACCGGGCTGCGCGACGCCCTCGACGCCGGGCTGCCCGCCGCCGACCTGGAACGGCACGTGGCGGGGACGCTCGGGCTGGCCAGCCACCGGCTGGACGCCTGGATCACCTCGCTGGCCACCCGGCGGCTGGCCCAGCTCACCGGCGGGCCGACGCCCGGCGTACACGTCGGCGGCTACGGCTGGCTGGTCGACCTCGCGCCGGCCGGGGCACCCACCCTGGTGGACCGCCCGGCCGACATCCCGGAGTCGGTGGCGCCGCCGAAGCTGCCCGTCGCCCCGGCCGGGGCCGGGCACGTGCACGCCCCCTCCCCGGCCCAGGCGGTGACCGCCGCGATCCTGCGCAGCGCCTCCCGGACGCACGGCGGCGAACCGGCACTCGCCGTGGAGCTCTCCTCCCGCCGGGTCCGCCTCGCCGAGCAGGTCCTCGACGGGGTACGCGCCGGGCAGAGCCTCGGCGCGCTGCTCGGCTACCGCTTCGAGCGCGGCCTGCACGACCACCCGACCGGCCCGTGGGACCAGTTCCTGCCGACGTTCCGCGCGCTGGCCCCGGTCCGCGCGCACCGCGTCGACGCGACCGACGACGGCCGCACCACGATCGCCGCCACCGTCGAGTCGGCCGCCACCGTGGACGGCCTCGAGCTGCACCGGCTGCACCAGGCCGGTGCCCTCGACGCCCGGATCCGCGCCCTGCCGGCCACCGCCCGCGCCGCCGTCACGGAGGTCCTCACCGAGCTGGCCGACGCGGTCGACGCGGTGGCCGACACCCTGCTCGCCGAAAGCGTGCACCAGCTCGCCCTCGGCGACATGAACCGGGCGGCGGCGGCTGTCGACGCCGCCTCCGGCGCGGCCACCAACCCGCCCGAGCTGCACGTCACCCGCACCCCGGTCACCGGGACCACGATCACCCACCGGGTGCTGTTGCTGATCAACGACGACACCCGCTTCGCCCGGCTCCGCAACGACTGGCCGGCGGCCCGCGGCGACCACCCGCGCATCGCCGGGGCCGCCGTGGACGAACTCACCTCCGTGTTGCTGCCGCCCTCGTTCCGGGTGTTCTGGCGCTACCGCTGGCACGCGCCGGACGGGATCACCGCCACCGTCTGGCGGCCGGCGAGCCTGGACCGGATCCAGACCCCGGCGGTGGACCTGCTGGCCGCGCCGCCGCACCCCGGTCGGCCCGACGACGCCGAGCTGGACCGGCGGATCGCCCTGGACGCCTGGGGGCCGCTGCGGCCGGCCGAGGTCGGCGACGACTGGACGCTCGAACTGGACTACGAGCGGCAGCCCGACTGGCCGCTGGACCGGGTCAGCCTCGCCGAGTTCCTGCACGCGGTGACCGTGCTGCGCGACCTGTACGGCCGATCCCGGCCGGTGGTCGCCGCCGACCTCGGCACCGACCCGTCGGTCCCGCCGCAGGTGGACGAGAGCACCAAGGCACAGGCCGACGAGACCTGGCAGGCGGCCCGGCGGATCGCCACCGGGCTGGCCGCGCTGCCCGCCGAGCCGCCCGCCGGCTGGGACGAGACCAGCGCCCGGAACCTGCTCACCGTCGCCGCCGGTCTCGGCGTGGTCGGCGCGGTGCCCCCACCCAAGCGCCCGGGCAGCGCCCGGGCGGTCGCCGACACCGCCGCCACCAGCCGCTTCGAGCTGGATCGCCGGCTCGCCGCGCACTGCCGCGTGATCGCCGAGCTGCACAACCGCCCGTCGTGCCCGCCCGGCGGCTGCACCTGCAACCCGACCACCGACTTCGACCGGCCCGACGCGCCGCCGGACCGCCGCCGGGAGGCGCAGATCGCCCGGCTGCGGGCCCTGCTCGGCCCGGACATGCCGGTGTTCCCCAAGGCCACGGCACCGCAGCCGGCGCCGCTCGCCGCCGCGCTCGGGGCCAGCGATGCGCTACAGGGCGGCTCACCCCATCCGGTACGCCGCTGGCTGTCCCGCTACGGCCGGGTCCGCCCGGCGGTGGGCCGGCTGCAGGAGGTGCTCACCACCGCCGACGCGCTCGACGCCGGCGAGGTGGTGAAGGTGCCCGCCACCGTCCGGGTGGCCCAGCTGCCGTACGCCCCCGGCGACCGCTGGGTCGGCGAGGCCCCGCCGAAGGCGAACACCCAACCGCTGTCCCTGGTCGTGGTCGCCCCTGGCGACATCGACCCGAGCCGCCCCGTACAGGGCCTGGTGGTCGACGAGTGGACCGAGGTGGTGCCGGCCGGGAAGGTGCAGACCGGCCTCACCTTCGAGTACGACGCACCCGGCGCCGCCGCCCCGCAGGCGGTGCTGCTGGGGCTGGCGCCGCAGGGGGCGACGAGCTGGCAGCCGGCCAGCCTCGCCCAGGTGCTGGAGGAGGCGCTGGACCTGGCCGTGGCCCGGGCCGTGGACGTCGACTCCCTCGGCGCGGCCGGGCAGTTCCTGCCCGCCCTCTACTTCCCGACCAACGTCGCCGAGACCACGACCACCACCGACTTCGTGCCGGACGCGACGCTGACGCCGCAAGGCGGACAGGAGCCTTCATGACCACCGTGGACCAGCCGCTGACCGCCACCGAGGCGCCGTCGGTCACCACCTGGACCCGGCTGGAGCCGCGTACCCGCCGGGCCGACCTCGCGCCGGCCGTGGATGCCCGGATCGCCGACCCGTTGTGGCTGCTCGCCCGGCAGTGGCAGCTCGGCGAGTTCACCGGCGAGGACGCCGGCTCCCCGGTGGCCGCCCGGGTGCACGCCGAGGTGGCCCGGTTCACCCGCTACCGGCCCGGCCCGTACGCCGGGGCGGTCGGGTTGCCCGCCGGGGTGCCGTGGGAGGCGCTGGTGGAACGGGAGTCCGCCGCGACCGCCGGGGACCTGCGGTTCGCCGTGGAGAGCGGGCAGCAGCTGCTGCGGCTGCTCGCCACCGATGCCGGCGAGCTCGCGCCCCGGCTGTGCGACACCTACCGGGTGCCGGCCACCCCGCCGGACGGCGCCTCGGCGGCCGACCCGGAGACCGTCGGCTACCTACGTATCGCCGCCGGTCGGGTGCCGCACGGGGGGCTGGCGTTACGGGCCTGGGCGGAGGGCCGCTTCGTCCGCGAGGTGCAGGTGCCCGACGGTTTGCTCGGCGCCGTCAACCGGGCCGTCGCGGACTGGCTGGCCTGGCTGGGCGTACCGCCCCGGCCTGCCGGGCCACCCCCCGGCTACCTGCTGCAACTGCCGGCCGTGCTGGCGCCCGGCAGTTCTCGGCCGGCCGAGCCGCCGTGGCCGCCGGCCGACTTCACCCCGCTGTTCAGCGCCCCCGGGCTGGAGGGGTCGGCGTGGCGCCGGGAGCGGATGGAGTACGAGGCGGCCGTCGCCGCGCACGACGGCCGGGCCGAGCTGGTGCTCACCGTGCACGAGTACGACGGGAACCGGCTGGACTGGTACCACTTCGACCACGAGCCGGGCACCACGCTGGAGGCGCGCAAGGCCGTCGACGACGTGGTGAAGGTGCTGCTGCCCAGCCCGGTCGCCTACGCCGGCATGCCGTCGACCCGGTTCTGGGAGCTGGAGGACGCCCAGGTCAACCTGGCCGGCATCGGCGCCGGGGCCGGCGACCTGGCCCGGATGTTCGTGGTCGAGTACGGCCTGGTCTACGCCAACGACCACTTCCTGCTGCCACTGGAACTGCCGGTCGGCTCGGCCACCCGGATCCGCTCGCTGCTGGTCACCGACACCTTCGGCGGGCAGACCCTGGTGCCCGCCGCCCCGGAGTCCACCGCCCTGTTCCGGCCCGCCGCCGCCGACGGGCGCGGCGCGACCGACGTGCTGGTCCTGCCGGCCACCGCCGCCGCCACCCTCGACTCCGCCCCGGTGGAGGAGGTCCGCCTCGGCCGGGACGAGATGGCCAACCTGGCGTGGGCGATCGAACGCACCGTCACCGGCGCCACCGGCCGGCCCATCGACCGCACCGCCCAGGTCGGCCGGGCCGCCGTGCCGCCGCGCCCGCCGGTCGACGCCGACGCGGACGTGCCCTCCATGTCATACGCCTTCGCCACCACCGTGCCCGAGAACTGGGTACCGCTGCTGCCCGGCCCGACCCAGGACCGCCCCGACGTGGTCCGGCTCCGCCGGGTCCCCCTGCAGCAGCCGAACCGCGACGGGGCACCGGTCGCGGTGACCGGCTACAGCCGGCTGCTCGACTGGCGCGAGCGGGACGGGCGGCTGGTGGAGCTGGCCTTCCCCGAGGAGGAGGTGCCACGCGCCGGCAGCCGGGTGCTGCGCCAGTGGCAGCTGGCCCGATGGACCGACGGCTCGGTGCACCTCTGGCTCGGGCGCGCCCGGCACGTCGGCGCCGGCGAGATCTCCAGCGGCCTGCGCTACGACACCGTCCAACCGCGCTGACCCACCCGCCCGCGACCGACACAGACAGCGGAGAAACACATGACGATCATCTGGAAGAAGGACCTGCCGCTGCCGATGGCGCGGCCCCGGTACTACGACTACGAGTACCTGCGCGCCGACGACCTCACCCAGGCGTTGGACTACCTGCTGGCCCGGCAGAACCTGGCCGCCCGGCTGCTGCGGCCGATGGGGGTGGTCAGCGGCCTCGAGCTGACCGCCACCGGCAGCGACGTGACCGTCGGCCAGGGCGTCGCGATCGACAGCGACGGCATCGTGATCGTGCTGCCGGAGAGCCGGCGCACGACGCTGCCCGGCGACGGCACCTTCTTCGTCTGGGTGGAGTACCACGAGTTCCTGTCCGACCCGCGCGACGAGGGCGGGGCCGCCGGGGAGACCCGGTGGACGGAGGAGGGGCTGGTCAAGGTCAGCGCCGCCGCCCCGACCGACGCCGCGCACGCGGTGCTGCTGGGCAAGGTGACCCGGACCGGCGGCACGGTGGCCGTGCAGGGCACCGGCCGGCAGGTCGCCGGGCTGCGGGTGCCGGTCGGCGCGATCGTGCCCGCGGTCGGCTCCGGGCCTCAGGCCGGCATCACCTTCCCCACCGACCCGGGCGGCGGCTCGGGCGACGAGGCGTTCATCCGCTACTGGGCGTACAGCGGCGAGAACACCCTCCTCCGGATCGCCAACAACAACGACCCCGACGACCTGATCGCGTTCCAGCAGTACGGCGCCGACCGGCTGCGCATCGGCGGCGGGATGCTGCACCTGGGCAGCATGGAGGGCAGCCTGGTGAGCGCCGGGCAGGTGGTCACGGCGCTCGGCTTCTGGGGCCCGGGGATTCAGCACGCCCAGCTGTCGTTCCGGGCCGGCAAGGGCTTCGAGCTGGTCGACCGCAGCGCCGACGGGCCGAACCTCAGCTACGCCGAGGGCAGCAAGCCGTACGCCGACCTCGGTGTGCGGGAGCTGCGCGCGAGCGCCCTGCGCGGGCGCGGCGGCCTGTCCCTGACCGCCGAGGGCAACTTCGCGGTCCGGGCCAGCGGCGGGGTCACCGTGTTCAGGGACGGCACCGGCAACGGGGACCTGACCGTCCAGGGCAACGCGTGGGTGAACGGGAACCTCACCCTGCCCAACTGGAGCTGGATCAACGGCGGCACCCGGCTGCACATCGGCGGTCCGGAACGCCTGCACCTGCTCAACGCCGCCGGCGTGTACGTCGGCTTCGGTGGGGTCGCCGGCAACGACAGCGGCTGCCTCTGGGTGGAGAACCGCAGCTCCTTCGGCGGCGACATGCGGGTGACCGGCAAGATGGTGGTCGGTCCGGCGACGCCGCCCCTGGCCTCATGGAGCGGCGGCGGCATCAGCACCTTCGACCTGTTCTCCTCCGGCGCCATCTACCTCGGTCTCAGCGAATCCAGCGGCTACACCATCAGCCTGAACGCCGGCAACGGCATCATCAAGGGCAAGTCCAAGCAGTTCGCCATCGACCACCCGCTGGACCCGCCGGACGCCACCGAGCGCCGCCAGCTCATCCACGCCGCGCTCGAAGGACCGGAGAACGGCGTCTACTACCGCGGCGAGGGCCGGCTCACCGACGGCGCGGCCACGGTCGAGCTGCCCGCGTACTTCGAGGCGCTGACCCGCGCCGAGGGCCGCACCGTCCACCTCACCCCGGTCTTCGAGGGCGACGAGCCGGTCTCCCCGCTCGCCGCCGGCCGAGTCCGCGACGGCAGGTTCCGGGTCCGCACCGTCGACGGCTCGGCCGCCACGCACACCTTCTACTGGGAGGTGAAGGCGGTCCGCGCTGACCTGGAGCCGCTGGACGTGGAGGTGCCCGCATAGGCCCACCGCGCGGGCGGCCCGACCAAACCGGTGGGCCGCCGTGCCGATCGGGCCGGCGCACCACCGCCCGGCGGCTTCCGGGGCTCCCCCGATCCCCGGCCGGCGCCCCGCCGGTCGGCGGCCACGCTGCTCGATCGGCGCGGATCGGCCGCCGCTCGGATCGCCGCTTTGCCGATAGCCGACTCATGCCTTGTCGCGCTGACCTGCGCTTTCGACAGTGGACGCAGCCCTCGCCCGGCCGGCCCCGACGGTCCGCGGCGCAGCGGTGAACCGCCGGCGTGGACGCCGCCCGCGCCGGCCCTAACGGAAAGCGGAGGCACGGAAATGGACAGCGTCACGGTCGATCCGGAATACCAGGTGACCGTCTTCGAGGAGGACGACGACCCGGAGTCCCTGATCGGCGACGAGGTCGACTACGACCTGGCCATGGACGAGGAGCACTGACGTGAGCGCTCATCTGGCACCCACCCTGCGGGTGCTGCGCGAGGAGATCAACACCCGGTGGCCGCACCGCGACCGCAGCTCCGACGGCTGGATCGGCGACGCCGCCCATCAGGCGCGCAGCTCCGACCACAACCCGGACGGTGACGACCGCTCGGTCAACGCCATCGACGTGGACGTCGACGGCATCGACCCGCTGCTCGTGGTCCGCCACTGCATCACCCACCCGTCCTGCCAGTACGTGATCTACAACCGGGTGATCTGGAGCCGCGTCCGCAGCTTCGCCCCGGCCCGCTACACCGGCACCAATCCCCACAACAAGCACCTGCACGTCAGCGTCAGCCACCAGCGTGCGCTGGAGGACAGCCAGCGGCCGTGGGGCATCGCCACCGCGGCGGTGACCCGGCTGGGCGACCGGGTGCTACGCGCCGGGTGCCAGGGCAGCGACGTACGGGAGTTGCAGACGCTGGCCAATCGGGTCGGCGCTCGACTCACGGTCGACGGGGCGTTCGGCCCCCGAACCATCGCCTGGGTCCGCAGCTTCCAGCGGGCCCGGTCGCTCACGGTGGACGGTCTCGTCGGTCCGGCCACCCTCACCGCCCTACGCAAGGCCACCACGCCGCCCCCGCCGCAGCCCGGGCGCGCGCCCGGCGCCCGCACCGTGCGGCGGGGCAGCACCGGCGACGACGTCGCCTTCGTCAAGCGGTTCGTCGGCGCCCGCCGCTGCGGCCCGCCGGGCGTCGACTTCGACGAGCGCACCGACGCGGGCGTCCGCTGGTACCAGCGGATGCGCGGGCTCACCGACGACGGCATCGTCGGCCGGCTCACCTGGGCGCAGATGGGCGTCCGGGTCACCTACTGAACAGGCTCGGGAGTTCTCATGCGAGTGTCCTTCCGTCCGGCCCGGGACGGCTTCGCGTTCACCAACGCCTTCGTCAACCAGATCAAGATCATCGGCCTGCCGATCACCGAGACCAAGGGCCGGTGCGGCGGCATGGCGTTCGCCGCGCTGGACCACTGGCACCGGCGGCTCCCGGTGCCCGACGCCAGCGCGCTGCCGCCCGACGGCAACCCGGTCGCCGACTACGTCTACGACCGGCTGATCACCAGCATCATGGACAACTGGGCGATGTACGCCCAGTTCATGAGCACCCCGGACCACCCGACGACGCTGCGTGGGATCGGCGTGGCCCGGATGACCCGGGAGGAGCAGTTCCCCAAGATCAAGCAACTACTCGACCAGGGACTGCCGCAGCCGCTCGGGCTGGTGCAGTCCCGCGACCCGGCCGGCTTCGGCAACGACCACCAGGTGGTGGCGTACGGCTACGAGCAGGACGCCACCCGCACCCGGATCTTCATCTGGGACAACCGCTTCCGCCGGCGGGAGGACGTGCTGGAGTTCAAGACCGCGTACGACCCGGCCGATCGGGCGGTGCGGCAGAGCAACGGCGACGAGTGGCGGGGCTTCTTCGTGGAGCGCTACTCCCCCCGGGTGCCTTGGTACCTCTCCGCGGGCAAGCTGCTCAGCGACCGCTCGGACCCGCGGATCTACGTGGTGCACGGCGGGGCGAAGTTCTGGGTGACCAGCCCGCAGGAGTTCGACCGGCTGGGCCTGCGCTGGACCGAGGTGGTCGAGCTGCCCGACGGCTCGACGGCCTACGTCGCCGACCGGCCCGGTGACCGGCTGCTGCTCCGCGAGATCGACCGCCCCGAGGTGTACGTCACCTACGGCGGGTACGGCTTCCACATCCCCGACCCGGACACCCTGACCCGGCTGGGCTTCACCTGGTCCGACGTCCGGGTGGTGCCGCGCGACTCGCTGCGCGCCCTGGCCCCGGTGCCGATCGAGGGCACGGTGCTTCGCGAGGAGCACAAGGATCCCGTCTACCTGGTGGCCGGCGGGGCGCTGCACCACGTACCGGACCCCACCACGTTCACCGCGCTGGGGCTGCGCTGGGACCGGGTCGGGGTGGTGCCGGACGGGGCGCTGGCCAAGCTGCCGATGGGTGACCGGCTGCCCACCTCCCACCTGCCGGCCTGGTCGGAGCTGCCGGCGGGTCAGCTGATCACCCGGGACCACGATGCGGTCGACTACCGGGTCGAGGCCGGCGCCAAGCCGGCCGACGAGGTGGAGTTCGTGCTGACCCTGGGCTCCGGCCTGACCTGGCGCAAGGAGCTGGGCCTGCACGCGAAGGACGGCGACTGGACGATCGCGGTGCAGGACGCCAAGCGCACCGACGCCAACGGGCTCTACCGCTACCAACTCCCGGAGGGGCAGCTCCGGCTGCGCAAGGCGAAGCTGTTCGGCGCGGTCACCGGCGTGCTGGAGCTGAACGACCTGGATCGGCTGCCGGCCGGTGCCCGGGTCACCTTCACCTGGGTGCGGGACTGATCCGCGGATCCTGGCCGCCCCGGCACCGCGCCCGGACGGCCGGCTCGGCGCCCGCCCCGAGTTCGGGCCGGGCGCCGCGCTCAGCCGTTCTTGCGGCCCACCGCGCAGTATTCGGAGGTGGGGGTGGTGTCGTTGCCGTCCGGACGCCACCGGGAACAGGTGACCAGGCCGGGGTCGAGGAGTTCGAGCCCGGCGAAGTACCGCCCGATCGCCGCCGGGGTTCGGACGGCCATCTTGGCGGAGCCGCCGTCGTTCCACATGGCCAGCGCCCGGTCGACCGCCTCCGCGTTGACTTCGCGGGTCGGGTGCGACAGCACCAGGTAGCTGCCGGCCGGCACGGCGTCCACCAGCCGCCGGACGATGCGGATCGCCTCCTCGTCGTCGACGATGAAGTTGACGATGCCGAGCAGCATGATGGCGACCGGCTGGTCGAAGTCCAGCGTCCGGCGGGCCTCGGCCAGGATCAGCTCCGGGTCGCGCAGGTCCGCCTCGATGTAGTCGGTGGCGCCCTCGGGGCTGCTGGTCAGCAGGGCGCGGGCGTGCACCAGCACCATCGGGTCGTTGTCGACGTAGACGATGCGCGACTCCGGCGCGGTGGTCTGGGCGACCTCGTGGGTGTTGTTGGCCGTCGGCAGGCCGGTGCCGATGTCGAGGAACTGCCGGTCACCGGCCTCGCCGGCGAGGTGGCGGACCGCGCGGCCGAGGAACTCCCGGTTGAACCGGGCCGACTGGACGAGCTCCGGCAGGAAGGTGAGGACCTGTTCGGCGGCCTGCCGGTCGGCCGCGAAGTTGTCCTTGCCGCCGAGGAGGTAGTTCCACAGGCGGGCCGAGTGCGGGACGCTGGTGTCCAGCGCGTCGGCGCGGGCCGGGGCGGTAAGCGGCTTCTCGGTCACCGACGCTCCTTTGTGTCTGCTGGTCGCGCACAGCCTAGGTGTCACAGGGGACCTGCGGCAATGTCGGATGGTCGCGCCGGCAGGTCCTCCGGGGCGTGCGGTGACCGGTGGGCGCCGCCGGGTCAGCTCTGCCGCAGGGCCGGCATCGGCACCGGGACGGCCAACGCCGTCGCCCCGGCGCCGGCGCCGCGCTCGCAGGTGTTCGGCGGCACCGTGCCGATGCCCCGGGTGGCGGGGCGTTCGGCCGCCCAGAACATGAAGCCGAGCATGCCGGCGGTGGTGCCGGCGCCGTGCGGGGCGACGCTCTGCACGTACGGGGCGGCGGCGCGCTGCACCGAGGTGGCGTAGTCGACGCACTCGGGCAGCGGCTTGCCGCCGTAGGCGAGGTAGGCGCCGCCGGTGAACTTGGCCGGGGCCAGTGGGGGCACCGGTGGGCTGTACTGCGGCTTCCCGTCGACGTGCTCCTGCCAGCTCGCCTGGGAGGTGCTGGCGGAGGCGGGCCGGGCCGGCACCATGGCGTTGGCGTAGTCGAGGACCGGGGTGTCGGTGCACAGCCAGTCGGCGGTGGCCTTGCGGTTCAGTTCGATCAACCACCGGTCGCCGGCCGCCACGTCGATGGTGAGCCGGGTTTCGGGCCGGGCGCCGCTGGCGTCGTACGGGTGGACCGCCCGGTAGGCGTCGATGAAGGACTGGAGGCCGGCGAGGTTGGGGCCGCTGTTCTGCTCGTAGTCGATCTCGATGCCGACGCCGAGCCGGGTGGCGACCGCGGCGGCCCGCTGGCCGAGCAGGGTGGGGTTCTCAGCGAGGGCGGCGTTCCAGTCGTCGGTGTAGGTGATGCCGCCGAGGGAGAGCATCACCCGCACGCCGTGGGCGGTGAACCAGCCGACGATCTCGGGGGTCATGCCGCGCGGGACGCCGTCGAGGGTGGTGGCGTTGGTGCTCTGGTGCAGCAGGTCGAGCGGGTTGACGAAGCTGAGCACCACCAGGTTGACCGACGGGCGGCCGTCGCCCCGGTCGATCAGCCAGTGGTTCTGGCTGTCGAACTCGGCCAGTGTGCGAGCCGTGCCCCAGGTGCAGTAGTCGTTGCCGCAGTGCCAGGCGCCGTAGACCTGGATCGGGGTGGCCGCGGCGGGTGCGGGCGCCGGCCGGGGTGGCGGCGCGGCGGCGGCGGGCGTGGCGGTGGCGAGCGCGAGCAGGAGCGTGGCCAGCGGTACCGAGCGTCGCATGCGGCCTCCCCGACTCAGCGGTACACCTTGTTTACAGTAGGGGGTCGAGCTCCGTCAATGCGTGGCGGCGATCTCGTCGAGGACCCGGCGTTGGAAGGCGCGGGCCTCGGGGCCGCTCGGCGGCGGTCCGCCCCGGCGGGCCTCGATCGACCGCCCGATCAGGTCGGCGTCCTCGCGGCCGACCCGACCGGGGCCGGGCCGGGCCGGGCCCGCGGCGAGCCGCCGCCCGGCGTCCGCCTTGGCGAGCCAGACGCCCTCGCGGCAGCGGACCAGAGAACGGCAGGCGCCGAGCACGGCATCCTCCGCACCGGGGGCCGGACCGTCCCCGGGCGGGGTCGGCAGCGCCAGCCACCAGGTCAGCGCCGCGACCAGCAGCCGGCGCAAGTCCTGCGGCGTGGGATCGGCGAACACGTCGGCCGCGGGCGGGCCGGCCAGACTCAGCCCGGACTGGCGCAGGATGCTGCGGTCGAGGGCGTACCAGAACCGCCCGTCCGCGGCGGGCCGGTCCGCCGGGTCGTACGTGGCGCGGAACGGCATGGTCTGGCCGGTGTTGAGTTCGACCTCGAACCCCGGCTCGGGCGTGCCGGAGGCGGCGACGTCCCGCCGGTAGGCGACCAGTTCCAGGCCGCGCGCCGGACAGGGCAGGGCCTCGTGTCGCAGCCGGTCCACCAGCGCCCGCTTCGCCCCGCCGTCGAGCGGGCGGGCCACCACCAGCGCCACGTCCACGTCGCTGCGCCCCGGCTGGTACGCGCCCAGCCCGACCGAGCCAGCCGCGTACGCGCCGACCAGATTGTCGCCGAGCACCGCCCGGGCCCGGTCCACCAGTTCGGCGAGGTATCCGCGTACGTCGTCGTTCATGCCCCGCATCCTGCCCGGCCCGTTCCGGGGTGGGCCGGTCGGGTCAGCGCGGCGGGTCGGGGCAGCAGACGGTCAGCGCCCCGGGCACCGCCTTCACCTTCAGCCGCCGCGTCGTGCCTCGCGCGCCGCCGTCCAGCTCGTACGTCTTGGGCGCGGCGAAACGCACCCGGACCTGGCGACCGCGGGTGATCCGGACCAAGGGTGAGTCGGCGGAACGTCCGGCGGCCATCCGGCCCAGCGTCCGCGCCCAGTCGACGGCGCCGCTGGCGGTGGAGACGCCGATCTCCAGGGCGCCGTCGTCGGGGCGGGCGTCGTCGAAGGCGGGGATGCCGCCGGTGATGGTGCCGACGTTGCCGAAGAGCACGCAGCTGGCCTCGCCGTCGAACCAGTCGGCGCCGTCCACCCGGATCCGGGTGTGGATCAGCTCGCCGCGCACGTGCCGCAGGCCGGTCCAGACGTACGCGATCCGGCCCAGCCGGCCCTTGAGCTTGCGGTCGGCGTCGCGGATCAGGTCGCCGTCGAATCCCGCCCCGGCCATCACGGCGAAGTACTCGCCGTTGAGCCGGCCCAGGTCGAGCTTGCGCCGTGGGCCGTGCAGGGCGGTGCGGAGTGCCTCGGGCAGGTCGGTGGGGATGCCCAAATTGCTGGCGAAGAGGTTGGCGGTGCCGGCCGGCAGGATGCCCATCGGCACGTCCGTACCGGCCAGGGTGTCGGCGCAGCGCTGCACCATCCCGTCGCCGCCCCACACCAGGATCAGTTCGGCGCCCTGGTCGAGCGCCTTGCGGATCTTCTTCGGCGCCTTGCGGCTCTTCGGCACCTCGTACCAGAGGAGCCGGCCGACTCCGGCGGCGACCAAGCGGGTCCGCAGCTCGTCCAGGCCGCCGCCGAGGGTCTTCTTGCGGTGGGCGACGACCGCGACGACGCCGGCCACCTGGGTGGCCGGTTCGGTGCCGGGGCGGTCAGCGGTGCGCGTGCTCATGGCCACGGTGGTACCCAACGGCCGGGTCGGCCACGCCTCACCGCGGTGCGACGCGCCCGATTCCGATCAGCCGCAGGCTGTGATCGATCGACCGCGTTCGGTAGAGTACGGACGTTGATCGCTGGCGATGGCCGGGGGTCGGAGGGGCGCTGGGATGAGTCGACGAGGCGGGCGGTGGACGCGCGTCGCGCTGCGCCTCGGGCTCCTGCTCGGCGGAGTCGTCGGGGCCTGGGGCGCTCACGAGGCCGCCACCACCGCGGCCGCCTACGCCGCCGACCGGCCGCCCGCCGCGCCGGTGGACGCCGCGCCGGTGGACGCTGCCGTCGACCTGCTCACCGGCGTCCTCCGCCCGGTCCTCGCAGCGGTGACACCCCCACCTGCACCGGAAGCGCCGACCGATGTCGCGGCCCCACCCGCCCCGCCGGCGGCACCTGCCTCCCGCCCGGTGCCGCCGCCGACCCCGGCGGTGCCCAGCCATCCGGCCCCGGACGGGGCCGCGGCCCGACCGGGCCGGGTATCCGCCCCACCGGCCCGCCAGGTGGAGCCAGCCGCACCGGCAGGCACACCGAAGCCGGCCGAGGCGCCCCGCCCGACCACCGGGCTGCTCGGCGAGGACGTGCTGACACCCGTGGGTGGCGCCCTGGGCGCGGTCACCGACCCGGTCCGGACGGGGGTGCTCACCCCGGTGGCCGACACGCTACGGCCGGTCACCGACCCCGTGCGGGCCGGCGCGCTCACCCCGGTGGCCGACACGCTACGGCCGGTCACCGACCCCGTGCGGGCCGGCGTGCTCACCCCGGTGGCCGACGCCCTCCGTCCGGTGACCGAGCCACTCGCCCCGGTTCTCTCGCCCATCTGGCAAGGGCTGGAACCGGTGCTCGAGCCCCTGGATCCCGTGCTCGAGGTCCTCGAACCGGTGACCGACCTCGTGGATCCGCCACCAACGGCACCACCCGCGACGACGCCGCCCGGCGGCCCGGTCGGCGACCCGATGCCGGGCGCCGGCCCAGGCGGCGTCGGGCCGGCTACCGGGCCGGCCGCGGGGCCGGTCGCCGCCCCGGCCAGACCCGGCTCGGGATTCGCACCCACCAGCGCCCCGACGGACCGGCACACCACGACACAGCTCTCGTCCCTGCCGCGCCTCGCCGGGTTGGACGCGCCGCGCCCGCCCGGGCCGGACGCGGATTCCGCGCCAGCCACGCCCACCCCCGGCACCAGCGGATCCGGCTCGTCCGGCACCGTCCACGGCAGCCCGGCCGACGCCCCCACGTCGGTATGGACCCCGCCCAGCCTGACCGGGCGCCGCTGCCACCCGACCGGTGGCGACGCTCTCCCCTCCCGCTCGCCCCGCCCGGGCACCCGGCCCGCCTGACCGGCGGGCCGCTCCGTGCCGTCCGTGCGGCACCGGTGACCTCCGCGTACCCGTATGCCTTGCCGGCCCCTGGTGGCCCGTGCCGGCCCGCGATGACGCCGGCACTCCCAATCGACGTACCCGATCACGATGGTGACCAGGAGTTACCCATGAACGTGACCATGCCCGTCGTCCGGGCCCGGTGGTGCGACATCGGCCGGATCGCCGATCTCGTCACCGAGGCCCTCGCGCCCGCCAACCTCGGCGCCTGGCTCGTCCCCGACGAGCGGCGCCGGCCGACCATCCTCACCGCCGTGGCCCGGATCTGGATCGAACACGCGCTGCTCTTCGGCGACGCGTTCCTGCTCCCGGACGGCACGGCCGCGACCGTCTGGTTCCACCGCTACCGGCCGATCCCGCCCCCGGCCCGGTACGCCGACCGGCTCGCCGACGCGTGCGGTGCGCACGCGGACCGCTTCCTCCTGCTCGGTCGGAACCTCGCGGCGCGGCGGCCCACCGAGCCGCACAACCATCTGGCCCTGCTGGCCGCGCCGGGCCCGGCGGAGTCGGGTCGCGCCGCGGCCGTCCTCAGCGCGGCGCAGCGCTGGATGGACACGCTGAGCCTGCCGACATATGCGGACGTCGTCACCGACGACGACCGTGAGCTGTTCTGGCGGCACGGATACCGCCACCGGGACACCTTCCCGCTCGACGGCCACACGACCATGCACTCGATGTGGCGGTTGCCGCCGTTCTGGAACGGCCGGGCCAGCCGCAACGCCCGCCCGACGGCGCGGCGCCCACTCGCCCTGCCACGTAACGGCCCGGTACACGGGTGGACGCTGCGCTGAGCAGGGCCGGATCCGCGACGGTGACCGGGATGCCGCTCCGGCCCGGTCACCGTCGCGGCGGCGTTCGGTGCCGTCACCGTGGCCACGCACGGTAGCCGAGTCGTTCCTCAGCGACCGATGTCACACCCGGCGACGGCGACTGCCGGCGGGGTCAGCGCAGGTCCGCTAGCCTGGCGGGCCGAGGCAGGGACACGATTCGGCCGAGCAGTCGGAGGGTATCGGGTGCGGATGCTTCCAACCGGTGACAACGGCAACGCAGGCGGTGCCACCGCCCCGAGCCCGGGGCGGCCGCGTCGGCGCCGGCGGATGCTGATCTTCCTGGCGGTCTTCGCGCTGCTGGCCGGCTCCGGCCTGATGGCCGGCGGCTACTACTTCGACAGCGTGCCCACGCCCACCGACCTCAAACTCCCGGAGTCGACCACCGTCTACTACGCGGACGGCCGCACGCCGATGGCCAAGCTGGGCGCGGAGAACCGCACCATCGTTCCGTACGACGAGATGAACGACTCGGCCAAGCAGGCCATCGTGGCGGCCGAGGACCGCACCTTCTGGACCAACAAGGGCATCGACTTCAGCGGCGTGCTCCGGGCCGCCTGGTCGAACCTCACCGGCGGGCAGCGGCAGGGCGCCTCCACCATCACCCAGCAGTACGCCCGGGTCGCGGCGGACCTGCGCGGGGTCACCTACTCACGGAAGCTACGCGAGGCGGTCATCGCCTGGAAGCTGGACGACAAGTACAGCAAGAAGGAGATCCTCGGCTTCTACCTGAACACCGTCCCGTTCGGCCGGGGCGCGTACGGGATCGAGGCGGCCGCGCAGACCTACTTCGGCAAGACGGTGCGCCGGGACGCGCCGGCCTCCCAGCAGCTCACCCAGGCGGAGGCGATGGTGCTCTGCGCGATGGTGAAGCAGCCCGAGGCGGACCCGAACGACCCCGAGGGCTCCCCCGGCTACGACCCGCGGCGCAACGCGAAGGCCCGGCAGAACTCGATGGATCGCTGGAGCTACATCCGCGACGGCATGGTGAAGCTCGGCTACCTGACCCGGGAGGAGGCGGCGAACCTGGCCTACCCGGACGACGTGAAGCCGATCGACCCGAACGCCGGCCAGTCCGGGCTGGACCGGCCGACCGGCCTGGTGGTCGAGCACGTGCTCAGCGAATTGCGCCAGACCGAGCAGTTCCGGGGCAAGAGCGACGAGGTCATCCGCGACGGCGGCTACAAGATCGTCACCACCATCGACAAGCGGGTCCAGGACGCCGCCGAGGCGGCCGCCGACATCCGCCGCGGCACCGCCCCGGAGGCGGTCCGCGACCAGCCGAAGAACTGGCAGGCCGCGCTCGTCGCGGTGGAGCCGGGCAGCGGCCGGGTGCTCGGCTACTACGGCGGCAACGGAGGCTCCGGCGGCGCCGACTACGCCGGCTGGTACTACGACGAGAAGGGGCAGGCGCGGGGCTTCGGCCAGCACCCGCCGGGTTCGTCGTTCAAGGTGTACGACCTGGCTGCCGCCGTCGAGAACAAGATCTCCGTGAAGCAGCACTTCGACTCGCCGGACACCAAGGAGTTCCCCGAGTCGGGGCGGACCAAGGGCAGCCCGGCCGGCCCGATCCGCAACGCCGAGCACGCGCCCTGCCAGCCGAACTGCGCCCTCTGGGAGGCCACCGTCGCGTCGCTGAACGTCACCTACTTCGAGCTGACCGAGAAGCTGGGCATCGCGAAGGTCATGGACATGGCCAAGCGCGCCGGCGTCGACTCGATGTGGGAGACGGTGAAGGGCAACCCGCAACCGCAGCGGGTGGACCTGCGCGACGAGCCGACCGACGAGGTCGCGAAGCGCTTCTCCACGGAGGTCGGCATCGGCCAGTACGGCATCACGGTGCAGGACCACGCCAACGGGATGGCCACCTTCGCGGCCGGGGGCAAGCGCGCCGAGGCACACTTCGTCCGGTCGGTGACCAAGGGCGAGGACAAGATCTACAGCGAGCAGCTGAAGGCGACGGACCTCGGGCTGGACGAGGAGGCGCTCAACCAACTCGACTGGACGTTGCGCCGGGTCAAGGCGGCCAAGTTGGACAACGGTTGGGACTCCGCCGGCAAGACCGGCACCTGGCAGGCCGGGCAGAGCACCACGCAGAACGTGCACACCTGGATGGTCGGCTGGACCGGGGCCCTCGCGGCCGCCGTCTGGCTCGGCACCACCGACGGCAAGCCGCTGCGGACGAAGGACGGCAGCTACGAGGTGTACGGCTCCAGCGGCCCCGGGCCGATCTGGCGGCAGTTCATGGCACAGGCGACCGCGTCCCTCAAGCTCGACCCGGACAAGTACCGGTTCGGCGACCCGAAGTTCCCGGACGACGCCCCGTCGACCACCGGCCCGGCGCAGCCGGCGCCGACCACCTCCGCGCCCCGGCCGACGGCGCGCCCGACGCCGAGCGCGACGCCCTCGGACGCCAGCCCCAGCCCGACCGAGCCGCCGACACCGGATCCGACGGGGTCGCCGTCGCTGCCCCCGCTGCCCACCCCGTCGCCGTCGAAGAGCCGAAAACCGGGAGGTACCGCGTGACGGGTGAGCTGCCGGAGCTGATCGTCCCGGATGCCGCCGCCTGGCGGCGGTGGCTCGGCGAACACCACGCCGACCCCGCCGGGGTGTGGCTGGTGCTGGCCAAGCGTGGCAGCCAGCAACCGACCACCCTCAGCTACGACCAGGCGCTCGAGGAGGCGCTCTGCCACGGCTGGATCGACGGCCAGGTCAAGGGGCGCGACGAGAGCACCTACCGGCAGCGGTTCACCCCGCGGCGGGCGCGTAGCTCATGGTCGGCCCGGAACGTCGGCATCGTGGCCCGGCTGCTGGCCGAGGGGCGGATGCACCCGGCCGGGATCGCCGAGGTGGATCGCGCCAAGGCCGACGGCCGCTGGGACGCCGCGTACCCGGGGCCGGCCACCGCGGAGGTCCCTTCCGACCTCGCCGCCGCGCTGGCCGCGGAGCCCCGGGCCCGCGCGATGTTCGACATCCTCACCGCCCAGAACCGGTACGCCATCCTCCACCGCCTCGCCGGCGCCAAACGCGCCGACACCCGCGAACGCCGCATCGCCCAGTTCGTCGCCATGCTGGCCCGGGGCGAGACCGTCTACCCGCAGCGCCGGACACTCGCCGAATAGCGGACCCCTCCGCTCTACCCTGGTCGGGTGATCCGGGCTGTCGTGGTCGACGTGGACGACACGCTGTGCCTCACCGAGGCGGCGTGCTTCGAGCTCGAGAACGAGGTGCTGAGCCGGATCGGCCGCGCACCGATGCCGCGCGCCGTGCACCTGGCGACCTGGGGGCAGCCGCTGCTGGAGGCGATGCGGCAGCGCTCACCCGGCGTGGACCTGGACCAGTTCGCGGCGGCGTACGCGGGTGTGCTGCGCCGCTACGTCGCGGCCGGCCGGCTCGACGTGATACCGGCGGAGAACCTGCACGCGTTGGACCGGCTGGTGGCGGCGGGGCGGACGGTGATGCTCCTGACCTCGCGGACCGAGTCGGAGATGGCGCACCTGCTCGCACCGGACCACGTCCTGGCCGAGCGGGTCAGCGCCGTCTTCCACGCCGGCAACACCCGGTACCGCAAACCCGATCCCCGGGCCTTCGACGAGCTGCTCGCCCGCACCGGGCTCGCCCCGCACGAGTGCGTGTACGTGGGCGACTCGCCGGGTGACGCCGAGGCCGCCGGGAAGGCGGGACTGTCCTTCGTCGGCTGCCTGCAGAGCGGCGTACGGCGGCGCGAGGATTTCGAGCCCCGCCACGTCGACCTGTTCATCGAGGCGTTCCCCGAGGTGGTGGACGCCGTGGCGCAGCTCGCGGCGCGACGCCCCTGAGCACGGGCCCCCGGGGTCAGGGGGCCAGCACCAGCTCGCGCAGCTTGCCGTCGAGGGCCGGCCCGTCCACGCCGCCCGGCCAGCCCCGCAGCAGCGCACCGCCCTTCGCGACCACCACCACGGTCGGCGGCTCGCGGACCGCGTACGACCGCCAGATCGCGCCGTCGTCGTCGACCACGACCGGATACTCCACCCGGTGCTCCCGCAGGTAGCGCTGCAGGTCCTCCGGTTTGTCCTCGGTGGCCACCCCGACGAAGACGACCTTGTCCCGGTGGGTGCGGGCCAGCTCGCTCAGGGCGTCCTGCCGCTGTGCGCAGAGGCTGCACCACGAGCTGAAGAAGACCAACACGACCGGGCGGTCGGCCCACAGGTCGGCGAAGGCGAGCCGACTGCCGTCGGTGAGCCGGCCGGTGACGGCCGGGGCGCCCGGCACGCCGGACGGGACCGGGCGCAGCGCCAGACCCGCCGGCACCGGGCCGGGCAGCGCCGCCGCCCCACCGGCAACCGGCTCGGTGCGCGCCGGCGCCTCGTCGCCGCCCGAGCAGGCGGCCGAGGACAGCACCATCCCGAACGCCAGCGCGACGGCCGCCAGCCGGACGGCGTACGTGCGGGTCACGACGGCACCACGGCGACCAGCGCCGGCCCCTCGCTGGTGTTCCGGGTGAGATCGATCGGGGGGCGGCCGTCGACGACGAGCCGGTAGGCGTCCCGGGCGGCCAGGTTGACCGGCACCGAGAACTCGCAGTACGTCGGGACGCGCTCCACTTCCAGGTCCTCCTCGAACGTGGCCACGGACGTGCCGGACGACAGGGAGCCCTCGGCCAGCGTCCGCCCGGCCGCGTCGATCACCTGGAACGGCGCCCGGTTGTGGAAGTGGGTGTAGGGGCCGGTGCCCGCGCACTCCACGCCCACCGGCCGGATGTTGATGTCCCGCACCAGCACCCGCACGGTCATCGCCGATCGGGCCTCCTCAGCCCCGCCGCACCCGGCCACTGCGCCGGTGAGCAGCGACGGCAGCAACAGCGCTGCCAGCAGGCGCCGCATCTGTCCTCCAGACGGTCGGGGGGCCCGGGGCGGCGGGACACGCCCACCGCCCCGGGCCGTTCGTGGGTCAGCTGATCAGCGCTCGGGGTCGTTCGACCCGGCACTGGCTGGTCACGGTCTTGCTCGGGTCACTCACCGACGTGGCGGTGAGCGTCACCAGGGTGGTCGCGGCCGCGTCGGCGGTGGCGCCGACCGAGACGTTGACCCCGGTGGTGGCGCCGAACTTGGCCGTGGCCAGTTCGTTCGGCAGCTCCACCTGCCAGCCCTTGCCCGGCACGCTCGCCGAGAGACGGTACACGTCCGACTGCAGGTACTCGCTGGCGTCCTCCGGGTGCTGCTGCTCGCCGGCCACGTACTTGCCCGTGTTGGTCAGGTCGAACGTGCAGAACGCGCCCTTGTCGGTCGGCTTGCTCCGGGTGATCAGGGAGCCCTTGGACAGGGCCACGCCGTGCTCGCTCGGGCCGGCGCCGTCCAGCGACTGGACCGCCACCGTGTACGACAGCACCCCGTCGGCGTCCCGCCGGAGGTTGAGCACGTAGAAGTGCAGCCGGTTGGCCTCGTCCACGTACTCGTACTCGCTGCCGGAGTTGGCGCCGGCGTGGAACAGCGCGTCGGACAGCTGCCGGTAGTCGCCCATGGTGATCTTCTGCGGGATGCCGTTCGGCTGGTAGAAGTCCACCATGTCGATGTCCTGCGGGTTGGCGTCGACGACCCACACGAACGGCGCGCTGTCGGTGTTCTTGGTCTTGCTGATCAGCACGCCGTTGTCCGGGGTGAACGAGTCCGCGCCCATCCGCTGGACGACCTCGACGGTGTAGTTGTTGAACCGGCCGCCGTCGCAGAGCGGGTCGGTCGTCGTGCTGCACGCCGGCGAGCGGTCCTGGTTCATGGCGATGTTGATGCCGGTCAGGCCGCCCTCGCCAGCGTCCACCGCGCGGGCGGTGACGTCGGCGACGACCAGGCCGGAGGAGGCGAGCCCCTCCCGGGACAGCCGCAGCGCGTGCTCCTCACCGAGCAGCCCGATCTTCAGCTTGTCCCGCAGCGTGTGCAGCGACCCCATCGAGCCACCGTTGACCGGCGGGATCTGCCAGCGGGTGTGCGGACCGCCCGGACCGTTGAAGGAGCCGCGCGACATCATGCTCCAGATGCCGGTGTACGCGCGGCGCAACGGCACGCCGTACGGGTTGTTGTAGTTGTCGCCGATGCTCAGCAGGTGGCTCAGCTCGTGCGCGTACGTGCCCATGCCCGAACTCTCCGCCTGGGTCGACGAGCCACCGCCGGCGTTCGGCCAGATGGTGGCGGCCGCCTTCCAGGACGTCCAGTCGACGTACCGGGTCTTGGCGTAGTTGGGCAGGTTGGGGTCCGGCGGGCCCCACGCGTCCGGCACGTCCTCCTTGGTCTGGAACATCATCTGGCCGAACTCCTGCCAGGTCGAGGACTCGTCCTGACCGGCGGAGAGGATGAAGACCAGTTCGTAGCTGTTGGCCACCTCGTCACCGACCGCCGCGCGCCAGGCGCCCAGCCCGTCGGTGCGGATGTTCTTGGCGCAGGTCTCCCCCGACGGGCAGGCGCCGGGGTTGAAGCCGTTGTCGATGCCGTACTGGTACGACTTCGACGGCATCTTGTACGGCCCGAAGCCGGTGAGGTCCACGCCGTAGCGGCCGTTGGAGTCCTGCATCCAGTATTCGTGCAGGGTGTGTCCGCGGTTCAGCTCGTTCGGCTTGTTCAGGAAGTCGCTGTAGAACTGCGGGACGCCGTCGCGCGGAATGTTCGCGGCGCTCGCCTGGGGGTTGCCGAAGACCGAGGACTTGGCCGGCTGGGTGACGACGAACGGCTGGTCCGGGTAGTCGAGCGTGACCAGCGCGATCTTGAAGTTTCGGATTGACCCGCGCACGGCGGGGTCGTTCCAGTTCTTGTTGGGCACCTGGACGTAGTCGTCCCAGGTCATCTTGTCGGGGTTCTGCCAGTTCTGTGCGTCGATCGCCTGGAACGGGCCTGGCCCGTCCGGCGACACGTCGGGTGCGGCGGAGGCCGGCCCGGTGGCGCCGGACGCGACCACGACGGACGCGACCGCGGCGGCCAGCACCGAACGCCACACCGCACGCCTGGGGGGTAGAAGGTGCATCGGGTCACCTTTCAGGTCGAGGGCTTAATCGGCGGGGCGATCGGGCGACGGCTCCGGATCTCGGGCGGCGTCAGACGCGCCTGAGCCGGAGTTGTCGCGAGACGGACGGGGGTCACCGTCCCGCATGATCACACCCGATCCGAATCTATGAGCCGGCCGGCGCACCGGTCACCGTGCAGATGTCGGCAGGTGGACCGACCACTTCCGACACGTGCAGGACGGCATCGCGTCATGCCCCTCGCGGCTACCCGTCGGCATCGGCCCGCAGCGCCCGCCGCACGTCCCGGCACAGCTGCGTCTCGGTCTCGGGCGACAGCCCGCCGCGGGGCGGCCGGCACGGCCCGCCGTACCGCCCGACCAGCCGCATCGCCAGCTTCACGGCCTGGACCACCTCCGGCCGGGAACCCCAGCTGAGCAGGGGGTGCAGCTGCGCGTACAGCGGCAGCGCCGCGGCCAGGTCGCGGGCGGCGCACAGCCGGTGCAGGCGCAGGCTGAGCCGGGGCAGGGCGTTCGCGCAGTGCCCGATCCACCCGGTCGCGCCGCACACGGTCAGCTCCAGCAGCACGTCGTCCGCGCCGGCCAGCACATCGAGGTGGGGGCACAGGTCACGGACGCGGTGCAGCCGGCGTACGTCGCACTCCCGCACGGCCACCACGCCGTCGATCTCGGCGACGCGGGCCAGCAGTTCCGGCGTCAGGTCCGTTCTCGCGTCGGCCGGATCGTCGGACACCACCACCGGCAGCCCGACCGCGGCCACCTCGCGGTAGTGGGCGACGACCTCGGCGGCACCGGTCGGGTAATCGACCGGCGGTGGGGCGAGCACCGCCTGGGCACCCGCGGCCCGCGCCTGCTCGGCCCAGCGCCGGGACTGCCGGCTGCCGTACCCGCCGACGCCCGGCACCACCGCGCAGCCGGCCGGTGCCGCCTCGACGACGGCGCGGACCACGTCGGTGCGCTCGCCGTCGGACAGGGCCCGGTACTCCCCCAGCGAGCCGCACGGCGTCACCCCCTGGCAGCCCTCGTCGGCGAGCCACCGCACGTGCTCCTGAAGCCGGTCGTAGTCGACCGACAGATCAGCCCGGAACGGGGTGGGAATCGCGACGATGACGCCCTGCCAGGGCCTGGTTCTGGCCACGACGGTGTTCCCTTCTCGGACACTCCGCAGCCGTACCCAGTCGGCAGGACGGCCCGCCCTGGCCCCCGTCGGGCCGGCAAACGCACACGTTAGGTACATCACCGGCCGCCGGTCTTCCGACAGATGCTGAAACTGCTCAGGCGGTACCGGATACGGGTGTCGCGCTGCCGGCACGGGGGATTGCGCGCCGGCCAACATCATCGGAAGGTAGGCCAACGGTCCTACCAGCACAACAGCCAGCCGGAGCCGAGCGGCAACACCGCGGGCCTCGGGCTGGCCGGGGGAAGCGCATGCGCATGGAGCTGCAACGCATCGTCGACCGGGTCGCGGCGCGGGTCAAGCGGCCGGCTCTGATCGAGGATCGGCGTCAGCGGGTGGTCGTCTACAGCGAGCACTCCGGGGTGCTCGACGGGGTACGCCGGAGTTCGATCCTGCGTCGGCACACGACGCCGGAGGTGATCGCCTGGGCCCGGGAGATCGGGATCATGGACGCCCGGGAGCCGGTGCGCACCCCGGCCTGCCCCGAACTGGATCTCCTGCCCCGGGTGTGCGTGCCGATCCGGCACCAGGACCTGCTGCTGGGCTTCGTGTGGTTCATCGACGAGGGCACGGGGATGACCGACGAGGACATCTCGGCGGTGGCCGAGGCGATGCCGGACCTGTCGCTGGCCCTCTACCGCGAGAACCTGCTCGGCGAGCTGGCCTCGCAGCGGGAGGCGGAGGCGACCCGGACGCTGCTGGTGGAGTCCCCGGAGGCCCGGCGGGAGGCCGTCCGGTCGCTGCTGACCGACGGCGTGGTCACCAGCGACGGTCAGGTCACCGCGCTGGTCGCCCAGCTGATCGTGGCCCAGGACGAGGTGCTCGACGACACCGCCCGGATCGCCCTGGAGCACGCCCTCGTCGCCACCCGGCACTGGGTCGGGTCGCGCGAGACGCTGCACCTGGTCCGGCACGACCACGGGGTGCTGCTGCTGTGCGGGGGGCGGAACACCGGCCGCCTGGCGGCACAGGACGCCGCGGCGCACCTGGACCAGGCGTTGCGCGGGGCCATCCGGGGACTGGCGTCGGTGGCCCGGACGGTCCTCGGGATCGGCGACGCCCGACCGCGCCTGTACGACAGCGTGCTGTCGTACCAGGAGGCGTTCCAGGCGGCCCGGGTGGGTGTCCAGCTGCCGGCCCTGGGTCCGGTGGTGCCGTGGCCCGAACTGGGCATCTACCGGCTGCTGTCCGGCATGGATGCCCGCCACCTGGACGTCGCGCGAGTGCATCCGGGGCTAGGCCGGCTGCTGGGCGACGAGGCCCACCAGGTGCTGCTGGAGACCCTGGAGACCTACCTCGACCTGGCCGGCAACGCGCATGCCACGGCGGAACGGCTGCGGCTGCACCGGACGACGCTCTACTACCGGCTGCAGCGGGTGGAACTGCTCGCCGAGGCCGACCTCAAGGACGGCAACGAACGGCTCTGCCTGCACCTGGCCCTCAAGCTGGGCCGGCTGACCGGCCAGTACCAGCCGGGTGGATGACGTCGGGGCGGGGCGCCGGTTGCCCGGTGCCCCGCCCCGCCTCGCGATCCCTACAGGCCGGCGGCCACCGCCGCCGTCCGACCGCCGACCACCGGCAGGGTGATCCGGCTGCGGTCGAAGTGGACGGTGATGTGGGCCCGGTTCTGCTTGGCCCGGCTGCTGTAGCCGGAGTACGACCCGAGCAGGACCACCCCGATCTGGTGGCCGGCGTCGAAGACGTAGTCCTCGGGCAGCAGGCTCAGGTCGACCTCGGTCTTCTGGCCGGGCACCAGCGGCGCCGACACCGACGGCGAGTCGAGGTTGAGGCCGTCGACGATGCCCTTGGTCACCAGCTCCTGCGGGTTGGTGGCGATGTTCTTCTCCACCTTCTTGTAGCAGGCGTCCTCGGCGAAGCCGCCCCAGGTCGCCGTCTCACCCCAGCAGTCCTCCTCCGTCAGCGTCCGGACGCCGTCACCGGCGGTGCTGAAGCGCTGGCGGGTGCCGTAGTCGACGAGCAGCCCGGCGAAGCTGGTGTCCTCGCCGTCGACAGTGGCGTTGATCTTGACGATCGGGGTGCCCGAGATGTGCAGCGGCGCCTTCAGCGGCGCGGAGAGGAACACCAGCCGGTTCTCGGTGTTCGCCGCCGGGTCCGACGGGTGGCGGATCGCGTTGGTCTGGCTCATCGTGGGCGTGTCCTGGAAGGTCGCCTTCGCGTTGCCCGGACCGGACTTGACGGACAGCCCGCCGGCGTTACCGGCGGTCGGCGCCTGCAGGAACACCTGGGTCGGCTGGGTGTTCGGCAGCGGCCAGGTGGCGGCCGTCTCCCACACGTCCGGCAGCCGCTCGATGTCGACGGCCGGCTCCCGCATGATCCCGTTGTCGATGCCCTGCAGCCAGTAGTCGAACCAGCGGTGCAGGGTGTCGACCCACTGCGTCCGCCGGAAGTCGAACGGGTCGACGTGGCCGGTGCCGGTCATCCAGAGCTTGCGCGGCACGCCCTGCGCGCCGAGCGCCTCCCACCACTTGCTGAAGTGGTCCGGCCGGACGTTGTCGTCGTTGATCCCGTGCACGACGAAGACGCTGGCCTTGACCCGGTCGGCGTGCGGCACGTAGTCGCGCTCCGCCCAGAAGTCGCTGTAGTCGCCGGTGACGTCGTCGCCGCCCTGGCCGAGGGCCGTCCGCACCGGCGCACAGTACGCGCGGCGAGCCGGGTTGGTGACCGTGTTGGCGAGGCTGCCCGAGTAGTTGTTCGCCCGGGTGACCAGGCCGTTGCTGCGCGAGTAGTCGTACCAGCTCGAGATGGCCGAGATCGGCACGATCGTGGTCAGCCCGTCCACCCCGCTCGCTGCGGCGGCGTTGGCCAGGGTGCCGTCGTACGACTTGCCGATCATGCCGGTCCGGCCGTTGTGCCAGTCGGCGACGACCTCCCGCCCGGCGGCGTCGTACCCGGGCCGACGCCCGTTGAGCCAGTCGATCGCCGTCGGCGCGCTGATGTTGTCGGCCCGACCACCGGTGACCGGGCAGCCGGTCGAGTTGTTCGTGCCGATCATGTCCAGCAGGACCATCGCGTAGCCGCGCGGGACGAAGTAGTTGTCGTAGAAGAGGGGCCATTTGTCGTTCAGCCCGTCCCCGTCGACGTCAGCCTTGCACTCGCTTTCGTTGCCCCGGCAGACCGTCGAGTAGTACGGGCTGGCGTCCATCACCACCGGAACCTTGAGCCCGTTCTCACTGGCCTTCGGTCGCATGATGTCCATGGCCACGACATCGAGCTTGCCGTCGCCGTCCGTGTCGACATCAGAAGTGACGAAAATCCGTTCCCGAATGGCGTCGGCATAACCGAAGGCCGGTTGGGTGACGCCGTTGGAAATCACCAACTCAGCGCGCTCGTCGGCACCCGGTTGGGCCAGTGCGCCGCTCGCCGGCAGACCGGTGGCCACGACCGCCAGGGCCACCACCGACGCCCGCCAGGCGCGTCTTCCTCTTTGCATCCGTGCTCCTCCTCCCACAGTGCCGTCGACCAGCGGCTTTGAACCCCTCCGTTCGGCGGGCACCCGCCACCGCCCCGACGGTCGCACCGAACCTACGGATCGGCGCACACGCAGGTCATCGGACACCTGTGGAAGATGGCCGCCCTCGGCTCCTACGCCTGTCGCAGGGTGGAAGCACGACTTCCGGCATTCATCGTTTCGTGACGAACAGTCATTGACACAGCGCGTGACGTGAGTTGAGGATTGGCCCACCCGCCGGTCGATCGTCCACCCCGGACACCTGTCCGGTGTCAATTTCCGGCGCTGGTCCGCCTTGCCGCACCAGCGCCGGTAGGCGATTTCCGCCGGCCCTCATCCGTCGGTCGTGCCGAACCTCCGCAGCAGCACGTGGGACCCCGATTCCACCGACCGTCGCTCGCAGTTCCGTACCCACGACAGAAAGGGCAACTATGCGAATGCCGAACTCCGGTGACCGCCGCTGGCGAGCACCGGTCGTCGCGATCGCGGCCGTTTCGGCCGTGCTCCTGGTCAGCCCGGCCTCGGCCGTCACGCCACCCGCCGACGACGCCGGCGCGAGCACCGAACTGAACCGGCTGCCCGACGAGGCGGCCAGCGTGGTGGAGGTCCTGCTCGCCGACCGCGACGAGCTGGACGCACTCGTCGCCACCGGCGTCGACCTCGACCACCACGTCGAACAGAGCGAACAGGGCATCGTCGTCCACGCGGTGGTCACGTCGACCGAGGCCGCGGCCCTCCGCGCCCGGGGCTACCGGCTCGGCGAGACCCTCCTCCGGCCCAGCGACTCGGCGGACCGCGTCGAGGAACGCGAGGCGACCATCGCCGCGCACGTCGCCGAGAACCGGGCGTTCACCGCGGCCCTGCAGACCTCCGAGACCTCGGACGTCAAGATCATCCGCGCCGACTACTACACCTCGGGAACCAACCAGATCCTGTCGGTCGAGGCGAAGTGGGCTCAGGGCCAGACCTCGACCAGCACGCTCACGGTCGTCCGGGACAGCGGCCCCGGCACGGAGCTCGGCTCGGGCGGCAGCCAGACCATCTCCCGTTTCGTGGACGCCGGCGTCTACCTGTACCACCGGGGCGCATCGACGGTGACGACCCGGCCGGACCGGATCCGGATCACCAGCCCGACCGGTGGGGTCGCCGTCGCCCAGGTCAAGGAGTGGCTGCCCATCCCGGCCGACAACCCGGAGGGCCCGGGCTACCAGAAGGATTTCGTCACCAGCTACCTGACACCGACCGAGCTGTACGCACGGATCCACCAGCTCGCCGCCGAGTTCCCCGACCTGGCCGAGATCGTCGAGCTGCCGTACAAGACGAACGGCTACCGCCGCAAGGCGCAGGTGGTGCTCGGCACCACGAACGCCAACCGGGTGGCCGTCGACTCGCTCGCCTGGGGACACGAGGGCGGCAACGACATCTCGGTCGAACTGGTCAACCCGGGTGCCGCCAGCCGCCCCCTGTCGGTGAGCGTGACCGGCAAGGACATCAGGGTCAGCCTGGCGACCAACGCCAGCGGCGCGCTGACCAGCACGGCGGCCCAGGTCGCCGCGGCGTTGAACGCCAACGCCGGGTCGCTGGTCCGGGCGTACACCTACCGCGGTGACGCCGGTGCCGGTGTGGTCGCGGCCGCCACCAAGTCGGTGCTCACCGACAACCTGAAGGCGCCGGCCAGCGTCTCCCGCGATCCTCACCCGGTGTACGCGATCCGGATCGGCAAGGTCCGCGACGGGTCCAAGACCGGTGTCCTCGCGTACGCCCAGGAGCACGCCCGCGAGTGGGTGCCGCCGCTGGTCGCCGTCGAGACCGCCGAGCGGCTGCTGCGCAACTACGGCCACGACGGCCACACCAAGCAGCTGCTCAACAACCTGGACATCTGGATCGCCCCGTCGGTCAACCCGGACGGCGGGCACTACTCGTTCTACGACTACAACTCGCAGCGGAAGAACATGACCAACCACTGCCCGCTGACCGACGCGGCCGACGCCCTCGGCCGGAACTCGTGGGGCGTGGACAACAACCGCAACTACACCGAGTACAGCCTGTTCGACGGTTACTCGGGCGCGTCCAGCAGCTGCACCAGCGGCACCTACGCCGGGCCCAGTGAGCTGTCCGAGCCGGAGGACAAGAACGTCGACTGGCTGGCCCAGCACAAGAACATCAAGTTCTCGATGAACCTGCACTCCTCCGGCAACTACTTCATGTGGTCGCCAGGGGCGTACGCCACCCCGGGCCGGATCTCGGCGCCCCGCCCGACCCTCGCCGAGGAGTCGTTCTTCTGGGGGGCCTCGTCGCAGATCCTCACCGCCATCAAGCGGCAGCGCAACATGGCGGTGACGCCGGCCCGGACCGGCCCGATCTCCGACGTGCTGTACTCGGCGGCCGGCAACTCCGGCGACATGCTCTGGTACAAGTACGGCATCTACGCCTGGAACTTCGAGGTCGGCACCTCGTTCCAGCCGGACTGGGACGAGGCGCACCAGGAGACGATGGAATTCTCCAACGGCCTCGTCGAGCTGATGCGGGTGGCCCGGGACTTCGACAAGGACCAGCAGCGGCCGAAGAGCGGCCTGTCGGTGAAGCCCAGCGCCACGGCGGGCATGGTGGACGTGACGTTCACGGTGAGCGAGCCGGCCGCGGTGTTCTACACCGTCGACGGCAGCGTACCGACCTACGCGTCCACGCTCTACGCGTCGGCGGGGATCCGGGAAGGCGGAGAGACGCTGACCCTGCCCGTCGGTACGAAGATCCACTGGTTCTCGGTGGACGCGGCCGGCAACGTGGAGAACAACTACCGCGCTGACGGCACGGGCAAGAACTTCCTGAAGGGCAGCGCGGTGCTGCCCACCAGCTAACGGAAACCGACCCGGGTGCCGGGTACGGCGGCGCATGCTCCGTACCCGGCACCCGGCCGTCCGCGACCGCGGGCGGGCCTGCAGGAGAATGCCTGCTCCCGCCGACAGGCGCGGAAGCTCACCGCAGCCAGCCCAGAAAGCGCCGGTGCAGGATGCCGGCGGGCGCCCAGGTCAGATCCTCGGCGGCGCGCACGAACTGCGATCCCATGTACAACGCCAGGGACATGGGCGCGTCCGCGAACTCCGCTTGCAACTCCCGGCGTCGGGTCGCGCACGGCCACGGCGCCCCGCAGCCGCCGCAGCTCCAGATCGGCAGCACCGGCCCGTGCGTGCTCACACCCGCACCCCCAGGTAGCGCGCCGTGATCGTCCGTGCCTTCCGGCTGGTCGCCCAATCCACCTGCCAGCACGGGTACGGCACCAGCAGCGACCACCACACGCGGCAACCGACACACATCCCGTCCAGCCCACGGACGTGCACCGCGAGGATCGCCTGTTCCTGATCGTCATTCACTCGGCTGCTCCGTGCGGCCAGTGACCCCGGTTGATCGGGATCCGGTGCCGGGCATGGCAGGGCAGTTCGACGCCGCATCGGCAGATGCGCCGCCAGTCCCGCCAGGACCAGACCGGCCGGTGCCGTCGGGCGAGGGTCAGGGCAGTCGCGAGCAGATATTCGTCGTACGAGACGCGCTGCCTGCCAGGAGAGCCAGCCCCCGCTCGGCTCACCGCTGGTCCCTCGTCCCGTCACCGGTGCGCTGGCCCGGCGTCCGTGGCACGGTCGGCACGCTCTGCGTCGACTCGCGGCGCCAGGGCGTGTCCCGCAACCGCTCCGCCTGGTCGAGCAGCCGCCGCTGCGCCTGCGCCTGCTCGCTCGCCTGGTACCACTGCCCCGTGCCCGGCGGTGGCGGCGGCTCCGGCCGCCGGAACAGCCACCGCACCAACCTGCACAGCTCCGACCAGATCGCCACAGGTTCCGCCTCCACGTCGAGCGTCGGAAGGCGGCGAGGTCTCGTCCGGCCGTATCGGCTCCCTGGCGTAAAGATCCCCGCCGCCGTCGGTGACCTGGACGCTACGAGCGGTCACGGGCGGCGGCGGGGACAGTTTGTACCCGAGGGAGGGCTACCCCGTTACCCCGATCGCGAGCGCCAGCTCCCGCGCGTCCTCCCCGACCGTGCCCGGCCGGTTCGACAGCTCCAGCGCGACTGTGCGGGCGAACGGTTGGTGGCGAACGGTGTCCACGCTCTCGCGCAATGCCCGGCCGAGCAGGTGCATGGCCGCGACCTCGCCTCGGTTCAACATGTGCGCCCGAGCGGCCTCGATCAGGGCGGCAGCCCGACGGGTGTGCGACGGCAGCGCACGGAAGTCCGCCGTGTCGGCCCGCCGGACGGCCTCACCAGGTCGGCACAGGTCCGTCTCGATGGTGACCGCGTACGCCGCGCAGGCGGCCGGCCCGAACATCAGCCAGGGGTGGGCGTACCTGTTGCCGAGCCGGCTCGCGGCGTCCTCGGCGGCGTCCCACGCGCGCCATGCCTTTCCGGCCTGCCCGGCCTTGCTGTGTCCGAGCGCGATGCCCAGCTGCGCCTGCCCCCACCGCGCCAACTGTTCAGCATCCGCTGCCGGGTCGACCAGGCCGGAGGCGTCAACGAGCACCTGCTCCGCAGCGTCGATCTGGTTCGCGCCCCGGTAGACGTGCGCGTAGTACCAGGCGGCCACGGCGATCGCCGCGGGGTCATCGGCGTCCTGGGCGGCGAGCATCGCCCGGTCGGCGGCGAGCCATACCAACTCCGGATACGGCTGGTGGGCCAGGTACAACTGCGCGAGGTGGTAGACGCGCGCCAACTCGATCAACGCCTGTCGGCGGGCCAGGCCGTCCAGCCGGCGGGCGCTGCGTTGCGCGTCCGCCAGCAGCCCGGGGAGCACCGCGGCGACCGCCGTGCGCTCGACGGTCGACCGGTGCCACAGCGCCCACGCCTGATCGACCAGCCCGCGCAGCACGTCGACCGACGTCGGCTCGCCGACCGGCACCTTACCCCGCCGGATGGCGGCGGCGACCGCGTCGACGTCGGGGTGACCGGCGCGGGTCACCGATGCCACCGGCAGGGACTGGTCGCCGGTCAGGTCCGCCAGGTCGGAGATGTCGAGGACCTCGGCCAGGCGGAGCAGCATAGGCAGGCGGGGCGGAAGGAGGCGCCCGTTCTCCAGGGCCTTGACCCATTCGGCGCTGCGGCCGACGAGCCCACCGAGAACTGGACGCGTTTTGCCTGCACGTTGACGGTGGGCGCGGAGGCGAGCACCGAAGGTCGCGGGATCGGTCATCGTCGTCTCCCAGGTAGCGGTCTGGGCAGCGGGCCGCCGGCCGCTACTCCGGCGGGCCGCCACAGTCGACGGTACTCGCGCGGCTGCCTCCACGCGCCATCGTCGCAGCCTAGTTTCGGAAGAAGAGCCGCGCGAAGCGTGCCGACCAGACATGTCGAACGGGAGTCATGCCGCCTGCACAGACTTCGGTACTGGGAGCGGCTACAAGCCGCCGTGTCAGCGGCGGCGCATTGTTGTCCGGCCTCGCTACCATCGGCGGCGGCAACTCCCCTGTTGAATGAGCCGGCGATCGTGACGACCTGGCGGCGCGGCCGGGCTGGTTGGGCGCAGGGGTACGGAACCGAGCCGGTGAGGAGTACCGATGCGCAATCGGGCGACCGCCGCAGCGGGAACCGTGGTGTTTCTCGTACTCGTACCAGGATCCGTGGCTGGCATGATTCCGTGGGCGCTGACCCATTGGCGTACCCGGGACAGCGTGCTGCGAATCCCGCCGCTACAGGCCCTCGGCTGGCTCCTGCTCGCGGCCGGCGTCGGGGTTCTGGTGCACGCGTTCGTACGCTTCGCCATGGAGGGGATCGGCACACCCGCCCCGGTGGCTCCAACCACGCACCTCGTCGTCGGCGGGCTATACCGGTTCGTCCGGAATCCGATGTACGTTGCCGTGGTGGCCGCGGTCGTCGGCCAAGCGTTCGTGCTTGGGCAGACGGTCCTGCTCTGGTACGGGCTCGGGGTCGCGCTGCTACAGGGGGCATTCGTGCACCTGCGGGAGGAGCCGGAGCTGCGCCGCCGGTTCGGTACGGAGTACGACGCCTACCGGTCCAACGTACCCGCGTGGTATCCGCGCCTGCGCCCGTGGCGTCCCGAGCGTTGAACCCGTTGCTCGGCCACCACCGATGAGCCGGTGGAGATCGGCGAGCAAGGCCACCTCCCGTTTCCGGGAAGTGGCCTGTGTCCTGCGAGGGCGCCGGGCACGGGCGGAACCCGTGCCCGGCGCCGGCCGGATTAAAGCGAGCGGACTCGCACGTCGCGGAACTCGATCAGGTCGTTCGTACCGTGGTTCTGCAACCCGACGAACCCGCTGAGGAACTGCCGCAGGTCGGTCGGCGGGTCACCCGCACGGGACGACGCCTTGCCGGGCGTGTTGTCGAACTCGTTGATCACCACGCCGTTCCGGATGATCGTGTAGTGCTGCCCGACCACCCGGACCTCGTAGTCGTTCCACTGGCCCTTCGGGGTCGCCCCGGCCTTGTCCAGACCCTGCGGGTCGAAGTTGTAGATCGACCCGGTCTTCTGCACCTCGCCGGTCGGCCCGTCGTAGATCTGGATTTCATGGCCGCAGTAGATCGCCACCCAGGCCTGCGAGCTCCGGGCCGAGCCGACCGTGCCGCAACTGCCGGCCGGCCGCTGGTCCAGCGGGATCCGCGGGTCCGGGAAGCGGGTGAAGACCCCACTGTTGGCGTACGTGGTGCCGGCGGACACGTCCCGGAACTTCAGCCGCAGCGAGAAGTCGGCGAACTCGTCCTTGGCGTACCAGAGCATGCCGAGCCCACCCGAGCTGCGGATGGTCCCGTCTCGCTGGAGGGTGAACGACCCGCCGGGCGCCTGCCGCCAGTCGGCGAGCGACGCCGCGGTGCCGTCGAAGAGCGACTGGTACCCGGCGACCTTGCCGATCTTCGACTGGGCCGCGGAGGTCTGCAGCTTCTGCGCCTCCTTGTTGTCCACGATGCCGCCGGCCCGCAGGTCGTTGACCACGTCGGCGACGTGGCTGACGAACTGGCCGTGGTTCGTCCAGTTCCGCTCGTCGTCGATCAGGTCGTTGATCGTGCAGCCGCCGCCGGCCACGTGGTTGGCCACGCCGGTGTCGGTGTCCAGCAGCTGTACCGTCTTGCGGGTGTCCGGCGCGGGGCAGCCCGTGGTGACGGTGATCTTCGCGGTGGACACCTGGCCGTCGGCGTACGTCACCTTGAGGGTGGCCTCGTAGGTGCCGTAACCCGCGTAGGTGTGGGTCGGGTTGGCCTCCCGCGACGGCGCGCTGCCGTCACCGAAGTTCCACTCCCACGCCACGCCGCCGGCCCGGGCCGACGAGAACGCGATCGTCTTCGGCTGGCTCGGGGTGACCGCCTGCCAGGCGGCGTCGCTCGGCCGCGGCGTCGCCTCGCCACCGGTGTACACGATCCGGATCAGCTTCTGGTTGGAGTGGAGGCTGAAGAAGCCCCCGGCGTAGTCGAGCATGTACAGCGCCCCGTCCGGGCCGAACTTGGCGTCCATCCAGGACTGGAGCTGGGTGCCGCCGCTGCCGGAGCGGATGATCTGGCGCAGGTCCTCGGCGAACGCCGGCGGGCCGGCGTTGGCGACCTTGGCCGGGTCGACGGTGACGGCGATCCGGTTGTTGGCGTTGGACTCGTCACCGATGAACCACTTGTTGTCCCAGTACGCCGGCCAGGCAACGCCGCTGTTGGTGTCGACCTTCGTCCGGTGGTAGGTCGGGCCGTCCATGATGGCCTGACCGCCGCCCTTGAGGTACGGCTGGGTGAACGTCTCCTCGCCCGCCACGTACGAGGGCAGCCCGCTGCCGTCGGTCCGCTTCGGGTAGACCGGGCCACCGCCCTGCGGCGAGTACCAGATCATGTTGTCCCGGGCGGGCGGGATGTTGACCAGGCCGGTGTTGCGCGGCGACTCGTTCTTCAGGTTGTCGCAGTCGTACCAGCCGGCCAGCACGTTGGCGTCGGTGTTGCTGCGGTCCCGGTAGGGCTGCCGGTTGCCCATGCAGTATGGCCAGCCCTGGTTGCCCGCCGAGGTGATGATCGTGGCGGTCTCGTACTTCGCCGGGCCGAGGTCCGGGCTCGGGCCGCCGGCGTCCGGGCCGACCCAGGCCGCGGTCAGCCAGTGGTTGACCGGGTCCCAGGCGATCCGGGCGATGTTGCGCACGCCCATCACGTAGATCTCCGGGCGGGTCTTGCCGCCGCCCTCCTCCTTGCCGGTGAACAGGTTCCCGGACGGGATGGTGTAGGTGCCGTCCGGCTCCGGGTGGATGCGGATGATCTTGCCGTTGAGGTCGTTGGTGTTGCCCGAGGTACGCCGGGCGTCCTGGAACGAGGTGCCCTTGTAGTCCTGGGTCCAGTTGTTGCCGGAGTAGCCGCTGGAGCCACCGGAGGAGTTGCTGTCACCGGAGCCGATGTAGAGGTTGCCGCTCTCGTCGAACGTCATCCCGCCACCGGCGTGGCAGCAGCTGTGGATCTGGGTGTCCCAGCTGAGCAGGTCCTTGCGGGTGCTCTGGTCGAGCGTCTGGGCTGCGGCGTCGTAGGTGAACCGGGAGACGGTCCGCTTGCCGATCCGCTTGTCCCGGTCGATGGACTCGTGCGGCATCCAGTAGACGTAGACCCAGCCGTTCTCGGCGAACTTCGGGTCCAGGGTGATGCCGACCAGGCCCTCCTCGTTCTTCACCAGCTCGCTGCCGCTGCCCCGGTTGCCCATCACGGCGAGGGTGGTCAGCAGCTTGACCTGCTTGGTCTTCGGGTCCCACTGGTGGATGGTGCCGCAGCCCAGGCCGACCTTGGGGTCGTCCCAGTTCACGATCGGCCCGCTCGGGCAGGCGGCCTTGCCGATGTAGAAGACCTTGCCGTCGGGGGCGATGGTGAGGCCGTGCGGCTCACCGATCTGGTCGAGCTGCCCCGACTGGTTGGTGGTGGTGAGCCGCTCGATCCGGTAGTTCGAGGCGATGGTGGCCTGGCAGTCGCCCCGGACCAGGCCCGCCGACCACTTGATGGCCCCGGCCAGGTGGCCCTGGAACTGCTTGTCGCTGGTCCAGCTCGCCTCGGTCCGGCCCATCCCGGTGTAGAACGACCGGCCACCCTCGTAGTCCTGGCACCAGGAGATCGGGTGGAAGGCGCCGTTACCGCTCAGGCCCGGGTTGTAGGTGCCCTCCTCGACCTGGGCGATGGTGTGGACCTTGCCGATCGGGCTGGGGTCCCAGTTGATCCACTGGTCGGAGCGGGTCCAGGTCAGCGGCAGGTCCTTGTTGGCCGGGTGCTGCCGGTCGGTGAGGTCGATGGTGGCCTTCTGCACCGTGCTGTCCGGCGCGGGCCCGGCGTCCGGCCCGATCAGCCACAGCTCGGCCAGCTGCACCAGCGGCTCGCCGCTGTTCGCCGTGACGTTCAGCCGGTAGTGCTGGTAGGCCGTCGTGTTGGTGAAGCTGTACTGCTTGGTCTGGAACCGCTGCGGGAAGGTCTCGTTGCTGCGGCTGTCCAGGTCGGTCCAGGTGCTGCCGTCGTTCGAGCCCTGCAGGGTCCAGTTCTTCGGGTCACGGCCGGGGAAGTCGTTGGCCGAGGTGAGCGCGTACCGGCTCACCACCACCGGCTTGGCCAGCTTCGCCGCCAGCCAGCCGGTCGGGTTGAACGTCAGCCACTTGGTGCCGGTCGACCCGTCGATGGCCTTCGCGGCGGTCTCGTTCGGCGGGTTCTCCGCGCTCGCCGTGGCCGAGACCGGCTTCTCGGCGTTCGGCAGGCTGGCGGCCGGGCGGGTGCCGATCAGGCCGGTGAACCAGGAGGACTCCGGCTGGGCGCGCGCCGCGTCGTGGACGCCGACGAAACCGCCGCCGCCCTTCACGTACGCCTGGAAGGCGGCCTCCTGGGCCTCGTTGAGGGTGACGCCGTTGGCGGAGAGGAAGACCACCGCGCGGTAGCGGGCCAGGTTGCCGAAGGTGAACACCGCCGGGTCGGCGGAGTCGTCGACGGTGAAGCCCTGCTGCTCGCCCAGCTCACGGATGGTGGCGGTGGCCCGGGCGACCGGGTCGTCCTGCTTGTCCACCGGGCCGTGGAAGACCAGCACCTTGACCGCCGCGGCGGCCTCGGCGGCGGCCGCCGCAGGGGTGACCGCCTGGGCGGGCAGGGCCAGCACACCGAGCGCCAGGGCGGCGCTCGACGCCAGGGCGCCGATCCGGCGCCCGCGGGTGCGACGTGCTGCAGCCGGGGTGAATGGTGTAGGTGTGGTGGTGGATCCCGTCGAGTCGGCGCGGGAGCGTCCGACCCATCGGGAGAACCGGAAATGGCGTCTGTCGGCCATCTCGACTCCTCCTGGTTTGAGGGACAGGTTCTTCCGGGTCGTCCATCTGCCGGTGAGGTGAGGCGCTCACCGGAGCACTGGGTGCGCGACCGCCGGCGCCACCCGGATCGGGCGGCCGGTGCGGCGGGTCGCTGGTGGGGGTGTCGGTCCGGGGGCTGCTGGCCGACCGACGGTGGCCAGCAGCCCCGACCCGTCACTTGTGCTGGTGCTGACCGTCGGCGGCGGGCGCCGCGGCGGCGCCGGCGGCGCCAGGGGTGCTGGTGGCGCCCGCAGTGCCAGTGGTGCCGGTGGCGCCGGCCGCGCCGTGCTGGTGGCCCATGCCGGGCGGCATGTTCCCGTTCTCGTCGAGGACGTGCAGCATCGTCGACATGCCGGCGTCGGAGTGGAACTGCATGTGGCAGTGCAGCATCCAGTGCCCCGGTCCGACCGAGTCGCCGGCCACCACCTGGACGCCGAAGGAGTCACCGGGGCCGAGCGTCTTGTTGTCGATGATCGGTATGGAGTCGACGAACGGCTGCCCGTTGTTGCTGATCACCCCGGTGCGGGTGTCCGCCCAGGAGTGCCCGTGCAGGTGGAAGGTGTGCATGTCGTTGCCGATGCCGACCACGACGAACTCCACCCGCTCGCCCTTGCGGGCGACCAGGCAGCTCGGGCCCGGCTGCGGGTTCACCTCGGTGCAGGTGTCCGTGGCGGCGCCGCGGCGCAGGTTGATGCTCTGCCGGTCACCGAAGACCACCGTGTAGGTCCGGTCCGGCTTCGGGTCGCCCGGACGCCGGACGACCAGGCCGCCGAAGAGACCGGACGATAGCCCCTGGGTGCCGTGCGGGCCGCCCACCACGTGGTCGTGGTACCACCAGTAGCCGGCCGTGCCCTGCGCCCCGGTCCGGTTGTTGCGCGGCTGGGCGTACCAGGTGTAGGTGCGCGATTCACCCGGCGGGACGTACGACCCGCTCTGCACCGTGCCGTCGGACTGCTGGGTGTACTTGACCCCGTGCACGTGCAGCGAGACGCCCAGCGGGTGGGCCGGGTCGGTGCGCAACGCCGCCAGGGTCTCGGCAGACACCTGGTTGTGCAGGGTGATGGCAAGGCACTCTCCCTCCATCATCTCCATGAGCGGGCCCGGGTAGGAGGCAGTCTGCGGAGTGAGGCCGTAGCCGAGCCGGATCTGCGTGCCGTCCTTGGGCAGTTCCACCGCGTACAGCTGGATGCTGCGGTCGGGCTTGCCGCAGCCCTCCGGCTTCTCGGCGAACATCCCGGTGCCGGCTGCGGCCAGCCCGCCGGCGCCGACGAGGGTGAGCAGTACGACGGCCGCGACCACCAGCATCCGCCGGGCCCCGCTACGCGGGCGCTCGGTCCGGCCGCCCAGCGGCCCGGTGGCCTCGCTCGTCGGATCGACGGCCGGCTCCGGCTCGGGTGCCGGGTTGCCGTCCTCGACCAGCCGCCAGGCGCTCATCGGGCACCCCGCAGCTCGACCATGCGCTGGTAGCTACGCTCGGCGGCGCCCAGCGACCCCGGCGGGTTCGGCTGCGCGCTCGGCGCGGTGTCCTGCTCCCACAGGAACTCGAAGCGGCCCCGGCCCTTGAGCTCGCCGAAGAACTCGTGGAACGGGATGACCCCGGCCCCGAACTCCACGTCCAGGTAGGAGTTGCCCTGCTGCGGGTTGGGCAGCGGCACGCCGTCCTTGACGTGGAACAGCGGGAAGCGGTGCGGGTGGGCGTTGACGTAGTCGACCGGGCGGAAGCCCGGGTACTTCCGTGCCCCGCCGTACGCCCACAGGATGTCCATCTCCAGGAACACGTACCGGGGGTCGGTCAGGTCCAGGAAGAGGTCGTACAGCCGCACGTCGGGCCGGTCCGTCGCGAAGCTGAACTCGATGGTGTGGTTGTGCTGGTAGAGCTTGATGCCGCGGGCCGCGGCGGCCTCGCCCCAGGCGTTGAACTCGGCGGCGGCGGCCTGGTAGCCGGCGATGGTCCGGTTGCCGGTGGGCGCCTCCGCCGTGCCGATCGCCGGCATGCCGAGGATCTCGGCGACGTCCAGCTCCCACTCCAGGTTGGTGCGGAAGTCTCGCAGCCCGCGGTGGCTGCCGGCCGCCTTCAGCCCGTTGTCGTCGAGCAGCTGCCGGATCTGCTCCGGGGTGATGGCGCCCACCGAGCCCTGTGTGTAGCCGGCGAACTCCACCTCCCGGTAGCCGATGCGGGACAGCTCCTCGAAGACGGCGGCGAAGCCGACCTGGGCGATCTTGTCGCGGACGCTGTAGAGCTGGATGCCCAGGTGCCCTTGCGGGATGAGCTTGCCCTGGCCGCCCTGGTCGGCCCCGGCCGGCAGGGCGCCGGCGAGGCTGGCCGCGCTGACCGCCACCGTGGAGCCGGCGAGGCCCCGCAGCAGGGTACGTCTGTCGATTCTGTTCCTTGCCATGGTGGTTCCCTTCCGTTCGCTCAGCAGCAGGAGTTCGGGCCGCCCGCCGGGCCGCCCGGGCAGCACGGGGTCAGTGGGGCGATCCGGACGTTGCGGAAGCTGATGACGTCGTTGGTCCCGTGGTTCTGCAGCCCGACGTAGCCGGTGGCATGCTGCCGGCCGGCGCCGCCCGGGTCGTCCGCTCGGGGCGGGCTGAACACGGCGTCGGGCCGGTTGACGTACTCGTTGATCAGCTTTCCGTTGCGGAACACGGAGTAGTGCTGGCCGACCACCCGGATCTCGTAGTCGTTCCAGGTGCCCTTGGGGGTGACCCCAGCACCGGCCAGGTCGACCCGGTCGAAGCCGTACACCGAGCCGCTCTTGTACTGGTCACCGTCGGTCCGGTCGAGGATCTGCAGCTCGTGGCCGTACTTGATGGCGACCCACTCCGGCCGGGACTCCGCCGGGTGGCGGCGCACGTCCGGGAAGCGGACGAAGACACCGCTGTTGGCCCGGCCGTCGCCCGGCGCGTCATCGCGCCACTGGAACTTCAGCGAGAAGTCGCCGTACTGGGCGACCGGGTACCAGAGCATGCCGAGCCCGGGCACGGCCTTGCTGGTGATGGACCCGTCGGCGTTGCGGGTGAAGCCACCCGCGCCGACCTGCTGCCACTTGCCGAAGGACGCGGCGTTGTCGTCGAGGATCGGCTGGTAGCCGTTCTTCGTGTCCGGCTTGCCGACGCCGGAGCGGCCGGCTGCGCTGGCCAGTTTGCCGTGCTCCTGGTGGCTGATGACGCCGAGGTGGTGCAGGTGCTCGGCGACCGAGTTCACGTAGGAGACGAACTGGCCGTGGTTCGGCCAGGAGCGCTCGTCCTCGATGACGTTGTTGATGGTGCAGTCGCCCGCGACCACCCGGTTGGGCACGCCGCTGTCGACGGTGCCGAGCCAGACGTTGGGTCGGGTGTCCTTCACGCACTCCGGCTGCGGCCCGCTGGCGACCACCGTGAAGGTGACCGAGGCGGTGCCGGAGGTGTTGCCGGCCTTGTCGGTGGCCCGGTAGCTGACCGTGTGCTGGCCGGCCTGGTTGACCGTGACCGGCGCGGAGTACCTGGCGTACGCGCCGCCGTCGAGGGAGTACTCGACCCGGTCCACGCCCGAACCGCTGTCGCTCGCGGAGATGATCACCGTGGCGCTGCCCACGTACGCCCCGTTGTCGTCGAGCTGCCCGGAGAGGGCGGCGGTGACGGTCGGCGGGGTGGTGTCCGGGGCCGGCGGGTCGACCACCGTGAATGACACCGACTGCGGCGTCGAGGTGTTGCCGGCCTTGTCGGTGGCCCGGTAGCTCACCGTGTGCTGACCCGGCTGGTTGACCGTGACCGGGGCGGAGTAGGCGGCGTAGGGCTGCCCGTCGAGGGAGAACTCGACCCGGTCCACGCCCGACTGGGTGTCGGTGGCGGAGAGGGTGACGGTGGCGCCGCCGACGTAGGCGCCGTTGGCGTCCCGCTGGCCGGTCACCGCCGCCGTCACGGTGGGCGGCGTGGTGTCGGCCGGAGGCGTCTCGACCACCGTGAACGCCACGGACTGCGGCGTCGAGGTGTTGCCCGCCTTGTCGGTGGCCCGGTAGCTCACCGTGTGCTGACCCGGCCGGTTCACCGTCACCGGCGCCGAGTACGCGGTGTAGGCGCCGCCGTCGAGCGCGTACTCGACCCGCTCGACACCCGACTGGGTGTCGGTGGCGGAGAGCGTCACGGTGGCACTGCCCACGTAGGCGCCGTTGGCGTCCCGCTGACCGGTCACCGCCGCCGTCACCGTGGGCGGCGTGGTGTCCGTCGGCGCCGGCTCGACCACCCGGAACGACACCGACTGCGGCGTCGAGGTGTTGCCCGCCTTGTCGGTGGCCCGGTAGCTCACCGTGTGCTGACCCGGCTGGTTGACCGTGACCGGGGCGGAGTAGGCGGCGTAGGGCTGCCCGTCGAGGGAGAACTCGACCCGGTCCACGCCCGACTGAGTGTCGGTGGCGGACAGGGTCACCGTCGCGCTGCCGATGTACGCGCCGTTGGGGTCCTTCTCCCCCGTCACCGCCGCTGTCACCGTCGGCGGCGTGGTATCCGCCGGAGGCGTCTCGACCACCGTGAACGCCACGGACTGCGGCGACGAGGTGTTGCCCGCCTTGTCCGTGGCCCGATAGGTCACCGTGTGCTGCCCCACCTGGTTGACCGTGACCGGCGCGGAGTACCTGGCATAGGCACCGCCGTCGAGGGAGTACTCGACCCGGTCCACGCCCGATTCGGTGTCGGTGGCCGACAGGGTCACCGTGGCGCTGCCCACGTAGGCGCCGTTGGCGTCCCGCTGGCCGGTCACCGCGGCCGTCACCGTGGGCGGCGTGGTGTCCGTCGGCGGCGTTTCCACGACCCGGAACGACACCGACTGCGGCGACGAGGTGTTGCCGGCCTTGTCAGTGGCCCGATAGTTCACCGTGTGCTGACCCGGCTGGTTCACCGCCACCGGCGCCGAGTAGATGGCGTACGGCTGCCCATCGAGGGAGAACTCAACCCGATCCACGCCCGACTGGCTGTCGGTGGCGGAGAGGGTCACCGTGGCGCTGCCGATGTACGCGCCGTTGGGGTCCTTCTCCCCCGTCACCGCCGCCGTCACCGTCGGCGGGGTGGTGTCCGCCGGAGGCGTCTCGACCACCGTGAACGACACGGACTGCGGCGACGACGTGTTGCCCGCCTTGTCAGTGGCCCGATAGCTCACCGTGTGCTGACCCGGCTGATTCACCGTCACCGGCGCCGAGTAGTTGCCATATGCGCCGCCGTCCAGGGAGTACTCAACCCGGTCGACACCCGACTCCGTATCGGTGGCGGAGAGCGTCACGGTGGCACTGCCCACGTACGCGCCGTTGGGGTCCCGCTGACCGGTCACCGCGGCCGTCACCGTGGGCGGCGTGGTGTCCGCTGGCGGCGTTTCCACGACCCGGAACGACACCGACTGCGGCGACGACGTGTTACCCGCCTTGTCGGTGGCCCGATAGCTCACCGTGTGCTGACCCGGCTGGTTCACCGCCACCGGCGCCGAGTAGATGGCGTACGGCTGCCCGTCGAGGGAGAACTCAACCCGGTCCACGCCCGACTGGCTATCGGTGGCGGACAGCGTCACCGTCGCGCCGCCCACGTATGCCCCGGTGGGGTCCTTCTCCCCCGTCACCGCCGCCGTCACCGTCGGCGGCGTGGTGTCCGCCGGAGGCGTCTCCACGACTCTGAACGCCACCGACTGCGGCGACGACGTGTTACCCGCCTTGTCCGTGGCCCGGTAGCTGACCGTGTGCTGGCCCACCTGGTTGACCGTGACCGGCGCGGAGTACCTGGCATAGGCACCGCCGTCGAGGGAGTACTCGATCCGGTCCACACCCGATTCGGTGTCCGTGGCCGACAGGGTCACCGTCGCGCTGCCCACGTACGCGCCGTTGGGGTCCCGCTGACCGGTCACTGCCGCCGTCACGATGGGCGGCGTGGTGTCTGTCGGCGGCGGCTCGACAACCCGGAACGACACCGACTGCGGTGCCGAGGTGTTGCCCGCCTTGTCAGTGGCGCGGTAACTCACCGTGTGCTCACCCAGCTGGTTCACCGTCACCGGCGCCGAGTAGGTGCCGTACGCCCCGCCGTCCAGGGAGTACTCGACCCGGTCCACGCCGGAGCCGCTGTCGGTCGCCGACAGGGTGACCGTCGCGCTGCCCACGTACGCCCCGGTGGGGTCCTTCTCCCCGGACACCGTGGCGCTGACCGTGGGCGGCGTGGTGTCCGATCCGCCACCGGAGACCACCAGCAGGCCGGTCATTCCGCCGTGGCCTGGGATGGCGCAGAAGTACCGGTAGGTGCCGGGCGAGAGCACCACGTCAACGGTCCACCGGCCCCCGTTGCTGTCCGTCGGATCCGCCAGGATGTTGACGTCGACGTCGCTGTTGTATCTCGGGTCGCCCGTTTCGAACGTGAGGGTGTGCTGCATTCCGGTGGTGTTGCCGGTAGCCCGGCTGTTTTCGAAGACCAGGGTGGCCGGCCCGGCCGTGGCGGTGGTCGGCGCCGACAGGTACGACAGGAAGTTGTCGCCGGCGGTCCAGGTCAGGACCTGGGCCTGCAGTTGCGACGAGGATCGAGGCCCGGCCGTCGCCGACCGCTCGGTGTCGGTCGGACGCGCGTTCGCCGGGGAGCCGGTCAGGGCGGCGGTCAGCAGCAACAACATCGCCGCGATGACCGCCACCGATCTCCGGAGCCGGCTCGCAGAGAGCCGATCCCGCGATGCGGATGGGTTCATTGATGCCTCTTTCACGGTCCGGGAACAACCGGGCGGAATGTGCGTCGGCCCGTCGGTGTCAGGTGTCGTCAGAGGTGCTTCTTCGGGTGCTCGCAGCCCGTCGGCCCCTCCCCTGGCCGCGCGGGATCCCCGGCCGTGGCCGGCGGCCACGGTCGTCCGATGTGGATGGTTGGTTGATCCCGGTGTCAGCGGCGAGCCGGTTCGCACGCGGCGCCGGGCAGGGTCGCGCGTCGGAGCTGATCTGGTCGTGTCGGGTACGGACGGACGTCGGTCGATCCTTGGCGCATGCCTGCGCCAGGTCGCCATGGTGCGTTGACCCGGGGTGGCCGTCGCTGGCCGGTCATGACCCTCCGACGGGTTGCGCCGCCTGAAGGCCACGGTCGAGAACTACTGTGCCGGTAGTTCATCTCGACGAAACATATTGATGGTGCCAGACAGTACTAACTTCCTCTCAGGCTGTCCATAGCTTTCGTCCGCTCACCGACTACTTTTCTTCACGACAGACGAAAGTGGTCGGTAGATTCCTACCGCAACCCTCCTGGGTCTCACCGCACGACGACGGAGGCGCTGACGGTGAACCGGACGGGCCGGGTTCCGGCGGGGCTCGATCGCCGGGGCGACCGACGGGTGAACGTGCGCCATCCGCATGGAGCGGCAATCCCCGCCAGTCGGGCGAGCCCCGCCCACTCCGGGGGGTGTTCGCCCTGATCAGGGGCTATAGAAGATCACGGCTTCCTGATTTCCGGGGCCGGCGCGGTGATCGACCGATCCGGTTGCCCCGGTCACCCATTGATCTGCGTCCACGGCCGTGTGATTGTGCTCCAGCGAGTCGCCGACCCCCGGCGGCTCGGACGGTCGATCCGTCGAACCGGGGCCACGCCGGCAGCTCCGGGACCGACCGTCGTCCCGCCTCATCGCTACCCCGCGCCGCGTGTCCCCACCGGGCTCCATGCTGCGCGCCTCGGAACAGGAGCGAACCCCCTTGAAGCTCTCACCCCGCCTCGCCGCGCTCTCCGGCGCGGCCGCGGCCGGCCTGATCGCCGCCGGCACCGCCGCGGCCGTACAGGCCGCGCCGCCCAGTCCCGCTCCCGACGCCGCCCAGGCCCGTACGCTCGCCGCGAACTCGGCCCGCGCACTGGTCGCCAGCCGGCCCGGCTACCTGCACGCCAGCTCGGACGACGCGTTCGTGCAGCAGTCGGTCATCAGCTCCGAGGGCACCCAGTACGTGCCCTACGAGCGCACCTACAAGGGCCTCCCGGTGACCGGCGGCGACTTCGTGCTGGCCACCGACTCGGCCGGCAACCTGAAGTACGCCTCCGTCGCGCAGCAGCGGGCCATCGGCAACCTCGCCACCACGCCGAAGCTGACCTCGGCCGCCGCCGAGAAGACGGCCCGCGCCCAGCTCAAGACGGTCAGCACCGTCGAGGGCACCAAGCTGGTCGTCTACACCCTCGACAGCGCCCCCGCCCTGGCCTGGGAGACCACCGTCCGGGGCACCGTCGCGGACGGCCCGAGCCGGCTCACCGTGGACGTCGACGCGCTGACCGGCAAGGTGCTGCGTACGCAGGAGCACGTCGTGCGCGGCAGCGGCACCGGCGCGTGGAACGGGCCCAGCCCGCTCAGCCTCAACACCACGCTGTCGGGCAGCACATACTCCATGAAGGACCCGACGGTCACGAACCTGAGCTGCCAGGACTCCGCGACCAACACGACGTTCAGCGGCTCGGACGACGTCTGGGGCAACGGCACCGCCACCAACAAGGAGACCGGCTGCGTCGACGCCCTCTACGGCGCGCAGACCGAGCACAAGATGCTGTCACAGTGGCTGGGCCGTAACGGCGCCGACGGCAACGGTGGCTACTGGCCGATCCGGGTGGGCCTGAACGACCAGAACGCCTACTACGACGGCACCCAGGTGCAGATCGGCAAAAACACCGCGGGCCAGTGGATCGGCTCGATGGACGTGGTCGCTCACGAGATCGGCCACGGCATCGACGACCGCACCCCGGGCGGCATCTCCGGATCGGGCACCCAGGAATTCGTCGCCGACACCTTCGGCGCGGCCACCGAGTGGTTCGCCAACCAGCCCGCCAGCTACGACGCCCCGGACTTCCTCGTCGGCGAGAAGGTCAACCTGGTGGGCAGCGGCCCGATCCGCAACATGTACAACCCGTCGGCTCTCGGCGACCCGAACTGCTACTCCAGCAGCATCCCGTCCACCGAGGTGCACGCCGCCGCCGGTCCGGGCAACCACTGGTTCTACCTGCTGGCCATGGGCAGCAGCCCGACCAACGGCCAGCCGTCCAGCCCGACCTGCAACGGCAGCTCGGTCACCGGCCTCGGCATCCAGAAAGCCATCAAGATCATGTACAACGCGATGCTGATGAAGACCACGTCGTCGTCGTACCTGAAGTACCGCACCTGGACGCTGCAGGCGGCGAAGAACCTCTACGGCAGCACCGGCTGCACCGAGTTCAACACCGTCAAGGCCGCCTGGGACGCCGTCAGCGTACCGGCGCAGTCCGGCGACCCGACCTGCTCCGGCACCACCCCGCCGCCGACCGGCTCCTGCTCCGGCCAGAAGCTGGCCAACCCCGGCTTCGAGTCCGGCAACGTGAGCTGGAGCGCCTCCTCCGGGGTCATCACCACCTCCACCGGCCAGGCCGCGCACGGCGGCTCGTGGAAGGCATGGCTCGACGGCTACGGCACCGCCCACACCGACACCCTGTCGCAGTCGGTGACGATCCCGTCCGGCTGCCGGGCGACCCTCACCTTCTGGCTGCACATCGACAGCGCGGAGTCGACGACCACCACCGCCTACGACAAGCTGACCGTGAAGGCGGGCAGCACCACTCTGGCCACCTACTCCAACCTCAACAAGGCCGCCGGTTACGTACAGCGGTCCTTCGACGTCTCGTCGCTGGCCGGGACGACCGCCACCATCTCGTTCAGCGGGGTGGAGGACAGTTCCCTGCAGACCTCGTTCGTCATCGACGACACGGCGGTCACTCTCTCCTGAGCACGCCCCGAGCGGCCGGTCGTCGTCCTCCCGACGGCCGGCCGCTCCGCCGGCTCAGCCGTACGTGGGGCGCTGCGCCCACCCCGGCGCGTCCGTGCCGCAGTTGTGACGCTGACCGTCGCGGGCCTGCTGGTCGCCGCGTTCACCGCCGGTACCGCGGCCGGCCTGCTCCGACAGCCGGCGATGCCCTCCTCAGCTCGTGCGGCCCGCCCGCGTCCCCGCGTCGGGGCCGCGGCTGAGGCGGGCCATCACGTCGTCCACCGCCCGGCTGAACAGCTCCATCTGCCGTACCGACTGCCCCTCGATACCACCGAGCCGCGCGGCCAGGGCGTCGACGTCGGCCCGGGCCGAGGCGCTGACCTGGGCGTCGAGGGCGGCGAGGGCGGCGTTGACGGCCAACACGACCTGCCCGCAGACCGCCTCCATCCCGTCCCCGGCCAGCTCCGGGTCCACCGTCACGGACGCCAGCCGGCCACCCTGGACCACCACGGCCCGGACCCGGCCGTCGGCCGCCGCGCCCTCGGCGCGGAGCAGCTCGCCCGGGTCGCCGTCGGGGTGCTCGGCCGCCCGCGAGCGCATGGCCGACAGCGCCTGCTGCGTCCTGGTGAGCAGCTCGTCGAGGCTTGCCGCCGCGGAGAACGAGTCGTTGGTCATATCCGCGCCTTCTTCACGTCTTTCCGGAGCACCGCGACGATAGCAACCGCCCCCGACCGGGACACCGCGAGCACCCGGGGCCTCGGTCACGAAAAGAGTGGCCGTCCCGGGCGGGATGGCCACTCTTTCCGTGCGTCAGCGCGCAATGTGGGGCGCCCCACCTGCCAGGGGCGTCAGCGCAGGCGGAGGTGCTGGCCTGGGAAGATCAGGCCCGGGTTGTCGCCGACCACGCGCTTGTTGCGCTCGTAGAGTGCCTGCCAGCCGCCGGCGAGGTGGTTCGCCTCCGCGATCAGCGACAGCGAGTCACCCGACCGGACCGTGTAGGTCGCGCCGCCCGACGCCGGCGCGGTACGCCGGTGGCTGCGGGTCGCCGGCTGGTCGCCGCGGGACGACCGGTCCTTGGTCACCTTCTTGTGCGACTTCTTGGGGCCGGAGTCCTTGGTGGAGTAGTGCTTGGTCGAGCCGCCCTTCTTGCCGCAGACCGGCCAGGCGCCGATGCCCTGCCCGTCGAGGACCTTCTCGGCGACGGCGATCTGCTCGCCGCGGCTGGCCAGGTCGGCGCGGCTGGCGTACTTCTGGCCGCCGTAGCCGTTCCAGGTGCTCTTCGAGAACTGGAGGCCACCGTAGTAGCCGTTGCCGGTGTTGATGTGCCAGTTTCCGCCGGACTCGCACTGGGCGATGGCGTCCCAGTTCACGCTGGATGCGCTGGCCGGCGCGGCCGGCCCGAGGATGGCGGCGGCGCCGGTAGCGGCACCGACGACGAGCGCCCCGACGGCGACGCGACGCTGCGTGGTGCGCCGATGACGTGCGACGTGTTCAGTTGCCATGTGGGTTCCTCCACGCCGACGAGGTGAGCTGTCGGGTTCGGGCCGAGGAGCCCGGCCGCCGGATGGGCGGCTTCACCCCGAGGTGTCGAGCACCGAGGAACATGTGGGTCCCCCGCTCCCGCCTGAGGTCCAGGTACCGACGGGCCGGCGGCGGGATTAGGCGTTACCGGCCCGGGTGTCCGCGATCGCGAACGCAGTCGACGTTAGGGATGGTTTCGGATGATCGCCCACTTCTTGTGAAGTTCTTCACCCGGCCGAGCGAAGGCCACACCGTACGAGTTGCGCGGCGTCCACAGGTGCTCTACAAGCGCCATTCAGGTCCAGTTCGGCAACTCGCCGGCGACGTCCAGCGGCCGGCCGGAGACCAGCACCACGATCACGGGTACGCGCCGGCATTGCGCAGGGTCGCGTATGGCCGCTCGAAGGTGGACGGCCCGCAGGTCCGCCTCGTTGAGCTGGGTGTCCGCCTGGTTATCGCCGCGGTTGCGGGAGCGGGCGCGCGCCGATCCGGCACCGACTACGGTGGCGAGGTCCGGCACGGTCGCCGGGCTCGGGTGCGCAGGCGGAGGAACATGACTGACTACGGACACGAGCTGGCCTTCGGCGGCTTCCTCACCCCCGCCGCCGGCGAGTTCGAGCAGGTGGTGGCGCTCGCCAAGCTCTGCGAGCAGGTCAACCTGGACCTGGTCACCTTCCAGGATCACCCGTACCAGCCAGGTTTCCTGGACACCTGGACGCTGATGTCGTATCTCGCGGCCGCGACCAGTCGGATCCGGCTGGCCGGCAACGTGCTCAACCTGCCGCTGCGCCAACCGGTGGTGCTGGCACGCAGCGTGGCAAGCCTGGACCTGCTCACCGGCGGCCGGGTCGAGCTGGGCCTCGGCGCGGGCGCGTTCTGGGAGGCGATCGAGGCGGTCGGCGGTCGGCGGCTGTCCCCCGGGCAGGCGGTGGACGCGCTCGACGAGGCGATCCGGGTGATCCGCGAGGTGTGGGACGTCGAGCGGCGCGGCATGGTCCGGGTCGAGGGCACGTACCACCGGGTGGTCGGGGCGAAGCGCGGGCCGGCGCCGGCCCACCCGGTGGAGATCTGGGTCGGCGCGTACAAGCCCCGGATGCTGCGGCTGGTGGGGCGCGCGGCGGACGGCTGGCTGCCGTCGCTGGCGTACCTGTCGCAGGGGCCGGACGAGCTGCCGGGGATGAACGCGCTGATCGACGAGGGTGCCGAGGCCGCCGGGCGGGATCCCCGGTCGGTGCGGCGGCTGTTGAACGTCAGCGGCCAGTTCACCTGGTCGTCCACCGGCTTCCTCACCGGGCCGCCGGAACAGTGGGTGGAGGAGCTGGCCGGGCTGGTGCTGGACCACGGCATCGCCACCTTCATCCTCGGCGCCGACGACCCCACCGCCATCCAGCTCTTCGCGCGGGAGGTCGCGCCCGCGGTGCGGGAGCTGGTCGCCGCCGAGCGCGCCGAGCCGGGCACCCGACCCAGGGCCGTCGAGGAAGCGCGCGAGGCGGTCGAGGCCGGGGGCGCCACCGCGCTCGCGGTCACCCCCACCTCCGATCCGGGCGTACGCCTGACCGACCACCAGCTCTGGGACGAGTCCACCCGCCCGGTCGCCCCGCCGGCGCCGGCCGGGCACGTCTACACCCCGCACGCGCAGGCCGTCGGCGCGCACCTCGTCGACGTGCACGACCACCTGCGTCAGGAGCTGGCGCAGGTGCGCGACCTGCTCGAACAGGTCAAACGAGGAGTGGTCTCCGCCGGTGCCGCCCGGGCCGTGCTCAACCAGATGACCATGCGGCAGAACAACTGGACGCTGGGGGCGTACTGCGCCGCGTACTGCACGGTGGTCACCCAGCACCACGGGCTGGAGGACAATTCGATCTTCCCGCACCTGCGGCGGGCCGATCCGGGGCTGGCCCCGGTGCTCGACCGGTTGGCGGCGGAGCACGTGGTGATCCACGACGTGGTGGAGGGCGTGGACCGGGCCCTGGTCGACCTGATCCGCAATCCGGGGGACTTCACCGAGGTTCAGCGGGCGGTGGACATCCTCACCGACACCCTGCTGTCGCATTTGGCATATGAGGAACAGAACATCGTCGAGCCGCTGGCCCGCCACGGCTTCTACACCGGCCAGATCTGACCGCAGGGCGGCCGCTCCTCGGGCCACCGACCGCCCCCGTCTCACTGACCAATTTTCGCGTTAGCGCAGGTCAGATGGGTCGAGCTACGGTGGGCCGCAGAGGTGATGGCAATGGCTGTGATCTATGTCGACCTGTCTTACCACGACTGGGACCGCGTCAAGGGCGAGTTCGACTGGGCGGCGGTCCGCCGGGCCACCTCTCCCGTCCTGTGCTTGCGCGCCAGCTACGGCGACCCGCAGGGCTTCCACCCGCCCAGCCCGCACGTCGCCGACATGGCGCGTGGTGCGGCCGGCGCCGGCTTCGACGTGATCGGTGGCTACCACAACCTGATCAGAGGCGATCAGGCCAGCACCAACCGGCAGGTCGACTATCTGCGGAGCACCCTCGACGGGATCGGGGCGGTGTGGGCGATGCTCGACGTCGAGCGCTACCCGGAGCTGGTCGCCAACGGACTGTGGCCGCGCTTCGACGACGTACGCCGGTTCGTGGACCGCTGGCACGCCGTCGATCAGCGGGTGCTGGCGATCTACCTACCGAAGTGGAACTGGGACGGGAACCTCGGCCGGCCCGACCTCCGGCCGCTCAACGCACCCCTGGTCGCCAGCGACTACGGCAGCAACCCCACCGGCGCGCCTGCTGCCGTCTACGCGCAAGGTGGCGGGGACGGCGGCCCGGGCTGGGCCGCGTACGGCGGGGTGACCCCGTCGATCTGGCAGTACGGGTCGAACGTCGCCTGCCCCGGCGCGTCCGGACAGACCGACTGCAACGCATACCGTGGCACGCTCGCCCAGCTGCGGGCCCTGTTGACGAAGGACGACACCATGACCCCCGCCGAATTCTCCGCGATCCTGTCCGACCCGGCTGTCGCCGCGAAGATGCGCGCACTGCCCTGGCAGTACATCGGTGGCGGCATCCCCGCCGGCATGTCGACGCTCAACGTGCTCAACGACCTCTACCAGACCACCCATGCCGCACCGACCGCCGCCGCGATCGCGGCGGCGACCGTGCAGGCGCTCGGCGGGCAGTCCCCGGCCGACGCCGCCGCCGCGATCGTGGCCGCGATCGGCAAGGACCGCGCGGCAGCCCTCGCCGCGGCCCTCACCGCGGCCAGCCAGTAGCGACGGCGGCGGCCTCCGTCGGCCGCGGCGTGGCTGCCGCGGCCGACGGAGGCGGCGGCGTGGCTGCCGCGGCCGACGGAGGCGGCGGCGTGGCTGCCGCGGCCGACGGAGGCGGCGGTCCTAAAGGGTACGGGCCAGCCGGTCGGCGAGGATCCGGGTGAACCGGGCCGGGTCGGCCAGCTCTCCGCCCTCGGCGAGCAGCGCCATCCCGTAGAGCAGCTCGGCGGTCTCCGTCAGGGCGCTCTGGTCGCCGCCCTGCTCGTGGGCCTTGCGCAGCCCGGTGACCAGCGGATGGCTCGGGTTGAGCTCCAGGATCCGCTTGACCCGGGGCACCTCCTGCCCCATCGCCCGATACATCTTCTCCAGCGTCGGCGTCATGTCGTGGGCGTCGCCGACGACGCAGGCGGGCGAGGTGGTCAGCCGCGAGGAGAGCCGGACCTCCTTGACGCTGTCGGCCAGCGCGCCGCTCATCCAGGTGAGCAGGTCGGCGTACTCCTGCCGCTCGGCCTCGGCCTTCTCCCTCTCCTCGCCGGTCTCCAGGTCGACCTGGCCCTTGGCGACCGAGCGCAGGGTCTTCCCGTCGTACTGGCCGACCCGCTCGACCCACACCTCGTCGACCGGGTCGGTGAGGATCAGCACCTCGAAGCCCTTGGCACGGAACGCCTCCAGGTGCGGCGAGTTCTCGATGGTGACCCGGGACTCGCCGGTGGCGTAGTAGATCTCGGTCTGGCCGTCCTTCATCCGTTCGACGTAGTCGCGCAGCGTGGTCAGCTCGGCCGGATCGTTGGTGCTGGCGGCCCGGACCAGGTCGAGCAGCGCCTCGGTGTTGTCCGGGTCCTCGAGCAGCCCCTCCTTGACCACCGCGCCGAACTCGGTCCAGAAGGTGCGGTAGGACTCGGCGGAGAGTTCCCTGAGGGTGGCGAGGACCTTCTTGACCAGGCGGCGGCGGACGGCCCGGATCTGCCGGTCCTGCTGGAGAATCTCCCGGGAGATGTTGAGCGACAGGTCGTGCGCGTCCACCACGCCCTTGACGAAGCGCAGGTAGTTGGGCATCAGCGCGTCGCAGTCGTCCATGATGAAGACACGCTTGACGTAGAGCTGCACACCGCGGCGGCCCTGCGGGGAGAACAGGTCGAGCGGGGCGTGTGAGGGCAGGAAGAGCAGCGCCTCGTACTCGAAGGTGCCCTCGCCGCGCATGTGGATGGTTTCGAGGGGGTCGGCCCAGTCGTGGGCGACGTGCCGGTAGAACTCCTTGTACTCGGCCTCGTCCACCTCGTCCCGGGAGCGGGCCCAGAGCGCCTTCATCGAGTTGAGGGTCTGCTCCTCGCGGGTGGTGGCGCCGTCCTCACCCGACCGCTCGACGGTCATCCGGATCGGCCAGGCGATGAAGTCCGAGTATCGCTTGACGATCTCCCGGATGGTCCACTCGGCGGTGTAGTCGTGCAGGTTGTCCTCGGCGTCGGCGGGCTTGAGGTGCAGCGTGACCGAGGTGCCCTGCGGCGCGTCGTCGACCGACTCGACCGAGAAGGTGCCCTCGCCGGTCGACTCCCAGCGGGTGCCCCCGCTCTGCCCGGCCCGCCGGGTCACCAGGGTGACCTTGTCGGCCACCATGAAGGTGGCGTAGAAGCCGACCCCGAACTGGCCGATCAGCTCCTGCGAGGCGGCGGCGTCCTGGGACTCGCGCAGCTTGCGCAGCAGTTCGGCGGTGCCGGACTTGGCGATGGTGCCGATCAGCCCGATCACCTCGTCGCGGGACATGCCGACGCCGTTGTCCCGCACGGTCAGCGTGCGAGCTTCCCGGTCGACCTCGAGCTCGATGTGCAGGTCGGCGGTGTCGACCGCCAGGTCCTTGTCGACCAGCGACTCCAGCCGCAGCTTGTCCAGCGCGTCAGAGGCGTTCGAGATAAGTTCGCGCAGGAAGACGTCCTTGTTCGAATAGATCGAGTGCACCATCAGCTGGAGCAGCTGACGGGCCTCGGCCTGGAACTCCAACGTCTCGACCCGGTCGCTCACACCGACTCCCTTCCATGTCGCGGGCCTTCCGGCGGACAGGATACGAGGTGTGACGGCCGGGGCACCGTCGGGTCGCGTCGACGCACCGACCGTCACCCGCGGCGGCCCGTCCCCGCGGCCGGGTCCGGCACCGAGCTCAGCTCGGCGAGGGCGGGTGCCAGCGAGTCGAGGTAGGCGCGGTAGGCGAGCAACTGCGGCTGAAGTTTTCGGCGGGCCTTGATGATTCGACGGACCGGCACGTCTCGCAGGTCTTTCGGCACGGCGACCGCCAGCGCGAGGACGGCGAAGGCCTGGGCGGGTTCGGGGCGGGCGAACGTGGCCGGTGCCGCATCGTCCAGCAGGACGGCGGCCATCGAGTCGGTGGTCCACCCGCCGCTCGTCGCCAGGGTCACCGGCAGGTCGGTGACCATCGCCATCCGGTTCTCCGAGGCCACGGCGTCGGCGAGCACCGCGAGATAGAGCGTCGCGAGGTCACGGTGCAGGCACAGGTAGGGCAGCGGCTGGCGTCGGCCGTCCGCGCGCATGTCCTCGAGCCGGACCAGTAGGCCGCTGTCGGCCAACCGGTCCGCCAGGGACCACAGCAGCTTGCCGGGCATGACCGGCGCCAGGCGGGGATCGCGCGGCGCCAAGCGCCCGGTGTCGGCTCGGTCCTGGACGATCGGATCGATCCCGAGGCGTTGGACGCCATATCGGGGAAGCAGTTCCTCCTCGTGCCGATCGAGGAACCGGAAGAAGAGTTGTTCGGCCCGCTCGAGCGGTCCGCCGTAGTCGCGCTGCCGAAGACGTACGTCGACGATGCAGTCAAGCTCGTCCCGGAGCTGTCGCACCCGGTCAGAGTCGGACCAGCTCCAGATGGTGTCGGGGAGCATCCGGGCGATCCTCGGCCAGTACAGGACGGCGCCCTTCAGCCACGCCTCGTCCCGGAAGTCGACGTACGGGTGGTAGAGGGCGATGTCGCTCACCACTCCATTGTCGAACAACGATGCCGGCATAGCGAAGACCATCTGGTCCAACCAGTTGACGGGTTGAGGTGTCGGGGACCACACTGCCGCCATGGCCTTCGCCCCCGTACCCCGCGCCTCGGTCTCCGACCACGTCTTCGGCCAGCTCCGCGACGCCATCGTCAGCGGCCGTTACCAGCCCGGGGAGACCCTGCCCGGCGAGCGCGAGCTGGCCGCCGCGTTCGAGGTCAACCGACACGCCGTCCGGGAGGCGCTGCGCCGGCTCCAGCAGCTCGGCCTGCTCCGGGTCAGCCAGGGCGGCGCGACCCGGGTGCTCGACTGGCGGGTGCACGCCGGGCTGGACCTGGCGCTCTCGCTGGCCCGGTCGGGCGACGTACTCCCGGTCGAGACGCTGGTCCGCGACATGCTGGAGATGCGGGCCTGCGTCGGGATCGACGCGGCCCGGCTCTGCGCCGAGCGCGGCGATCCCGCCGTCACCGCCGCGGTGGTCCAGGCCGCCGAGGAGTACGCGGCACTCGCCCCCGACCTGCCCCGGATGCACGACGCCGACATCGCCATGTGGCGGCTGATCGTCACCGGCTCCGGCAACACCGCCTACCTGCTGGCCTTCAACAGCCTGGTGGCGGGCGCACTGGCCGTGGACGACGTACCGCTGGACGGCCGGGCCGCCGAGCTGCTCGACGTCGCCGGCCACCGGCGGCTCGCCGCCGCCATCGCGGCCGGCCACGGCGCGGCCGCCGCACGGCACGCCCGGGCCCTGCTGACCGCCCCGGTCACCACTCCCACCACCCCGTCCGGAAGGGAAGCCCGAGCATGATCCCCGCCGTGCTCTACGCCGTCCCGGCGTTCCTGCTGCTGATCATCATCGAAGCGGTCTCCTACCGGTTCCTGCCCGACGACGACGAACGCGGCTACGAGCTGCGCGACACCACCACCAGCCTGTCGATGGGTCTGGGCAGCGTGCTGATCGGCGTGCCGTGGAAGCTGGTCACCGCCGGCGTCTACGCGGCGCTGTGGCTGGTCGCGCCGATCCACCTCTCCCCCGCCAACTGGTGGACCTGGGTGCTGCTGTTCTTCGCCGACGACCTGGCCTACTACTGGTTCCACCGGCTGCACCACGAGGTACGCGTGTTCTGGGCCAGCCACGTGGTCCACCACTCCAGCGTCCACTTCAACTTCTCCACCGCGCTGCGGCAGAGCTGGACGCCGATGACCTCGCTGCCGTTCTGGCTGCCCCTGGCGCTGCTCGGCATCCCGCCGTGGATGATCTTCCTGCAGCAGTCGATCAGCTTGCTCTACCAGTTTTTCCTGCACACCGAGCGGATCAACGTGCTGCCCCGGCCGATCGAGCTGGTCTTCAACACCCCGTCACACCACCGGGTCCACCACGGTGCCAACGCCGAGTACCTGGACCGCAACTACGCCGGCATCCTGATCGTCTGGGACCGGCTCTTCGGCACCTTCGAGCCGGAACGGGCCGCCGTCCGGTACGGGCTCACCAAGAACATCAACACGTACAACCCGCTGCGGGTGGCCACCCACGAGTTCGCCGCGATCTGGGCCGACGCCCGGGCCGCCCGTACCTGCCGGGACCGTCTCGGCTACGTGTTCGGCCGGCCCGGCTGGCAGCCGGCCCGGTGAGGCGCCCCTGGTTGCCCCTGTTCGGGGCCGTCGCCGCGGTCGAGCTGGTCGGCGTCGCGCTCGACTCCACCGCGACCCAGTGGCTGGCCAAGCCGCTGCTGGCCCCGCTGCTGCTGGCGTACCTCTGGTCTGCTCGGCGGCGGATCGACGGCGTCGCAGTTGGCCTGGTCTTTGCCACCGCCGGGGACGTGGCCCTGCTCGTCGCGGGACCGGCCGCGTTCCTGGTGGGCATGGGCTGCTTCCTGGTCACCCAGCTCGCGTTCCTCACCGCCTTCGTCCGGCACCGCCGGCCGCCGGCCCCGGCGGTCCTGGGGTACGTGGCGCTCTGGGCGGTCGCCAACGCCCTGCTCTGGGGCGCGCTGGGGCCGTTGCGGCTGCCGGTGCTCGGCTACAGCCTCGCGCTGTCCCTGATGGCCGCCGCCGCGACTGGGGTGTCCCGGCGGGTGGCGGTCGGCGGGGCGCTGTTCCTCGGCTCGGACCTGCTGATCGGGCTGGACGCGGCCGGCGTCCACCTGGCCGGGCACGGCCTCCTGGTCATGACGACCTACATCGCCGCGCTGCTGCTCATCACCACGGGCTGGGCGGCGGCTCCGACCATCGCCGACCGCCACCCGTCGCCGGTCGGGCCCGCCCTGGCTTGATCCACTCCAGGTCCCGCAGCTGGCGGTGTCCACGCCGGATGGACCCTGGCGGTGAGGCGCTCGAAAACCAGTGGAGCAGCGCCGCTGTGCGCCATTACCGTGCTGCAGAACCAAGTCGTCTAGTCAAGGACGTGCCGTTGTACACCCTGTGAGACCTCCCGAGCGCTGATTTGTCGCGCGTCGCGCATGTGTGCGCCGCGCTCCTTCTTGCTGCGGACTTCTCACTGAAACCGGTGTACTTCTGTGCTCAATAACTGGGTGGTCGTGCCCACCTGCCTGCCGCTCGTTCGCCGCCGTTGCCACGCGTGCGCGTCCGACCGCTTCCAGGCAAGCGGTAAATTTCGCGTCAACGCAAACCACAAGCTCATCGACGCCTGGCTCCTCGCGCTCTGTACCGCTTGCGGGGAAACTGCAAAGCTCACGGTCCTGGAGCGGATGAATGTGCGCTCCGTACGACCTGAGCTGCTGGACCGGCTGCATCACAACGACCCTGGCCTGACAGCCGAACTGCTCCAGGATCCGGCCGTGCAGCACCGCAATCGCATCGCCCTCGACTGGGACAACGCCTGGCGCCTCGACACCGGCGGATCGGATCACCTGGACCGCGAGGTGATCGACGTCTCGGTCCGCTTTGCGGCGCGGATCCCGGTCCGGCCGGTGCGACTGATCGCTGAAGGTTGCCGTCTTTTGCGGGCCGAGGTCGAGAGACTGATCACGGAGGGGAAGCTCGTTTCGGCAGTCCGGCTGAGCGGCAAGCTCTCCGGCGACTTCACCTTCACGCTCAAACGCTGAGCCTCCTCTGGACCCGGGGGCCTGTCCGGCATGATCCGCCGGACAGGCCCCTAGGCGGTGAACGACCTCGCCGGCCGCTCAGTCCCACCAGAACGACCAGTGGTCGGCGGGTGCCTGCCGCCGGGCCACGGTGTGTACATCGCCGAGAATCTGTTCCAGGTCGTCGCAGTAGGACCACTGCTCGATCGCGCAGGTCGCGGCGGTGAGCGGGTCACGCGGCGGACGGGTGACGGCCAGTTCCAGGTTGTCGACGCCGGGCTGGTACAGCTCGGCGCCCCAGGCCTTCTCCCAGTGCCGGAGCACGAAGACGTGGTCCGCGTACTGCAGGTCAGGGTGCGACGGGCCGCCCATCCAGTTGTTCATGATCGACATGAGTCCCGGCACCAGGGCGAGCACCTCGTGGCCGGCCGCCGCCGGCACCAGCAGCACATCGGTGGGCGGATACGAATCGGTCTGGCGCCGGATCCCAGGCGGAAAATCCGTCAGCGGTCCGATCGCCTCGGCAACCCGCGCCGGGTCGAACTCGGCCCGGCGCTCCTCCTGCCAAGCCGCCGCCTGCGGGTCGGCGGAGTCGTCGTCCTCGACGATCCACTCCCGCTTGGACCGGATGATCAGCGCCATCCGCTCCGCCGGGTCGACCTCACGAAGAGCTGCGAGCCAGGTGGGCCCCTGGTGCCGCCGGCACCAGTCGTACGTCCCCTCGGCCGCGCTGCCGGCCGTCCAGCCCAACACCGGCCACAGACCCGTACGGGGATGCTCGGCCCGCAACGCCCGCCAGACCCGGTCGTGTTCGCCCTCCGGAAAGGTTCCGCCGACCAGCGGCACACCGGCCGCCGTCTCGGCGAACTCGATCCCGTCCAGGGAGCGGAGCAGCGTCTTCACACGCAGCAGAGTACGAAGACCGAGCGAGTATCACTTGTCCAACCGGAGTTCACGGTCGCGCCGGTGCATCATCAGGTCGCCGGGGCTATTCGGTGACGTCGACTCCCGTGAGGTCGGCGAGGTACGCGTCGAGCTGCGTGACCATCTCCCCGGCGGTGAGGTGACCGGCGAGGGCGTGCACGGTCAGCCCGTCGACGACCGCGTGCATGCGGCGGGCCAGCGCCTCGGCGTCCTGCCCGGTCTGCGCCAGCGCGTCCCGCTCGGCGAGGTCCTGGACGAGCCGCAGGCACAGCTCGTACATGCCGGTGAAATGGCGGCGCTGGACCCGGGCGAGCTCGGGGTCGCCGAGGCCGAGGGCGAGAAAGGCGAAGGCGATCGAGCCCTCGGTGCGGCGCGTCTCGTCGACCGGCATGGTCTCCAGCAGGATGGCGCGGACCGCCTGGACCGGGCCGCCGGTGTGCCGCAGTCCCTGGATCCGCTCGGTCACCTGATCGATGACCTGCTCGCAGGCGAAGGCGAGCAGCTCGGCGCGGGTGGAGAAGTAGTGACGCAGCGCGCCGGAGGACCACCCCGAGGCGGCAGCTACCGATCGGATGGAGATCCCCTCCACACCGTCGCGGGCGATGACCTGCCAGACGGCGGCGGCCAGCTCGCGGCGGCGCTGGTCGTGGTTGACGATCTTCGGCACTTGCTGATTCTCGCACGACCGTGTAAAAAACGAAATCACACGACCGTGCGATAAACGGGGGTTCCATGCTGGCGTTGATCATCGCCTGCGAGATCGCGTTCTGGGTTCTGCTCCTGCTCGGCCTCGCCGCTCGCTATCTGCTGCGCGCCCGGAAGCTCAGCACCGTTCTGCTGATCTGCGTACCCCTCGTCGACGTGCTGCTGCTGGCCGCCTCCGTCCTCGACCTGCGCGGCGGCGCGGAAGCCGACACCGCACACGGCCTCGCCGCGATCTATCTCGGAGTCTCGGTCGCCTTCGGTGGCCAGATGCTCCGCTGGGCCGACGAGCGGTTCGCGCACCGGTTCGCGGGCGGACCCAGCCCGAAGCGGCCGCGGAAGGCCGGACTCGAGCACGCCGCCCATGAGCGGCGGCAGTGGCTGCGCCATCTCCTGGCGTACGCGATCGCCGCAGCCGTCATGGGGCTCTTCACCCTGCTCGTCGGGGGCGACACGCGGGTAGCGGCGATGTGGGGGCCGATGGGCGGGTGGGCCATCGTGCTGATCATCGATTTCCTGATCTCCTTCAGCTACACGATTGCGCCCCGCAAGGCGAAATCCTGACCTTGATCGGGCTGGCTGGCCGCGACCGGAAGCGACGCGGCAAGGCGGCCGCGACCGGCGGACAATGCGGTCGCGGAAATGACTCCACCGCGCATGCCCTCCTGGATGCCGCGCTGCGCGTCGGCGAGGCCCGACCAGGCGACGCGGTTGACGAACCGTCAGGCCGTGGCCCGGCGGAGGTGGACGAGGACGGCGAGGACGCGACGGTGGTCCTCGTCGGACGCGGCCAGGTCGAGCTTGGCCATGATGGAGCTGACGTGCGCCTCCACCGTCCGCTCGGTGAGCCACAGCCGGCGGGCGATCCCGACGTTCGTGCGCCCCTCAGCCATCAACGCGAGAACCTCCCGCTCCCTGGCGGTCAGGGTGCTGAGCGGGTCGTCGGGCGGGCGGCGGCCGATGAGCCGGGTGACCACCTCCGGATCGAGCGCCGACCCGCCCGCGGCCACCCGTCGCAGGGCGTCGAGGAAGTCGTCGACGTCGAGCACCCGGTCCTTGAGCAGATAGCCGAAGCGCCCGCCGGTGACCAGGTCCACCGAGTGCCGGGTCTCCACGTGCTGGGAGAGCAGCACGATACCGAGCTGCGGGTGGCGGGTGCGGATCTGGCGTGCCGCGCGGGCGCCGTCGTCGGTGTGGTCGGGCGGCATTCGTACGTCGATGACGGCCAGGTCCGGCTCGGCTTCCTCGACGGCGACGAGCAGGCTCGGCGCGTCGACCGCCTTGCCGACCACCTCGTGACCGGCGTCGGCGAGCAACCGGGCCAGCCCCTCCCGGAACAGCGCGGAGTCCTCACCGATCACGATCCGCACGGCAGCACCGCCTCGACGAGCGTCCCGTCGCCGGGTCGGCCGGCCACGGTGAGTGCGCCCCCGGCGGCGGCCACCCGGTCGGTGATGCCCGCCAGCCCACCGCCCGGTCGCACGCACGCCCCGCCCACGCCGTCGTCCCGGATGGTCACCCTCAGCTGGTCGTCGGTTCGGGACACCCGAAGGTGCACGCTGGTGGCGGCGGAGTGCTTGACCACGTTCGCCAGCGCCTCGCTGGCCACGTAGTAGGCGGTGGTGGCCAGTTCCTCGGGCACCGGCTCGGCGCCGATGTCGAGCGTGACCGGCAGCGGCACGCCGCGGGCCAGCATCGCCAGCGCGTTGGCCAACCCCTCGTCCAGGCTGGACGGGCGCAGCCCGTGCGCGATCTGCCGCAGCTCCGCGACCGCGGTGCCCAGCTCGGCGACCGCCTGGTCCAGCAGGCCGGCGACGTCGGTCTCGGGCAGGTGCCGCTGGGCGAGCCGCAGCGCCATGCCGAGCGACACGAGGCGCTGCTGGGCACCGTCGTGCAGGTCGCGTTCCAGCCGCACCCGCTCGGCGTACCCGGCGCGCAGCAGCCGTGCCCGGCTGGCCTCCACGTCGCCCAGCGCCCGGCGTAGCTGCAACCGCAGCCGGACCACCTCGACGAGCAGCGCGCAGGCGTCGGCCAGCTCGCGCATCAGCTCGCGGGTGGTCTCGCCGCGCACGAGCACGCCGATCTGTTGTCCGCCCAGCCGGATCGGCGTCGGCTCGCCGGCCGCCTCGAACCGTGCCCCGGTCGCGCTGACCACCTCGTCCGTGCCGGGCATCCGGTAGCCGATACGCAGCTTCGGATCACGCAGCGCCTGCCGCAGGGTTTCCTCGAGTCGCTCCGGTGCCGCCTCGCCGGCGTGCATCCGGTCCCGGAGGTCCTCGATCGCCGCGAGGGCCGCCTGGCGGGCGGGGTAGAGCCGGCGGTCCACGCGATGCTGCAACCGAACGCGTAACGGGGACAGCACGAGCGCGCAGACCGCGGTGGCGCCGGCCGCCGCCGCCGGCGACGAGCGCCCCGCCACGACGCCGACGACGAAGGCGGCGACCGTGTAGAACGCCAGCAGCGCGGCGGTGACCAGGCCGTAGGTGACGGTGGCGCTCAGCGCCTTGTCCACGTCGTACAGGTCGTGGCGGAGGATGCCTACCGCGGTGGCCGCCGGGATCGCGATCAACGTGGCGGCGAGCCCGGCCACGACGAGGTCCGGCCCGTCGAGCAGCAGGTAGCTCAGCCAGCACAGCAGCAGCGTCGCGGGCAGGAACAACGCGCCGAGCGCGAACCACTTCAGCTGCGCGCGGCGGATCGGGTCGGCGGCCCGCCGGTAGCGCACCACCATCGCCGTGGCGGACGCGACGAGCAGGGCGAGCAGCCCGGGCAGCAGCACGAACGCGATCGGTGTCAGCACCCGCGCCAGCGCCGGCGGCGGGGTGCCGAACGCATGGTCCACACCCGCGAACGGCTCCGGAAACGGGGCGGGGTCGAGACCGGTGAGCACGATGAACGCTGCCGGCACCACCAGGACGCCGACCGCCGTCACCTGCCAGCGCCGCCCGGGCAGCAGCCGCCCGTCCGGGAACAGCAGCATGAGCAGCGCCGCCGGCACGTAGTTGAGCATCCAGGCGCCCTGGCTCACGGTGGCCAGGAGCGACGACACCGGCAGCGCTCCCGGCCGGTGCGCGACGACGTACGCGTAGACGTCGGTCCCGGCGACCCAGATCGCGAGCAGTCCGAAGAACGTGAGCAGCGCACCGATCACGTTGGTCGGGCGCTTCGTCGCGATCAGCACGCCCAGGCCCACCGAGGCGGTGGCGAGGAGGCAGGCGGTCGCGAAGTAGGCGACCTGACCGGGATCGGCGGCAATGGAAAGCAGCCAGCCACCCGTGCCGACGAGCGCGGCGGCGAACGCCGCCAGGCCGTACGAAACCAGCCGCGGCAGGGTCATGGCCCCACGGTAAGCCCTCCGGCAACCAGTGCGGATGCGTGCCAGCACGGAGATCGCTTCCGTACCTCCCCGCACCCCGATTCCCGAGTCCGCCCCGATGCCCGGCGGTGCGGTCCGGGCCAAGACTGCTGGCCAGGACATCCGCTCAAGGAGGGCAATCGTGAGACACACCCGTACCTTCACCGTCGGTCTCGTACTCGCCGGCCTGCTCGGCCTCGGCGACCTGGCCACCGGTTTCTTCGGCGTAGGCGGGGAGGGCCAGCCGCCGCTCGCCGCGGCGGTGGTCATCACCCTGCTCGGCGCGATCACCCTCGCCGGCGCCTGGTTCGCCTGGCGCGGAAGGCGCGGCGGCCTCGTCACGGTGATCGTCACCCGGATCCTGTCCGGGCTCGCCGTGCTGCCGGCGTTCGGCGACGACAGCATCTCCGCCGCCAACGAGGTTCTCCTCGGCGTCGGTCTCGCCGTCACGGTGGCCGCGCTGGCGCTGATCTGGCCGGGCCTGCGCCGGCCGGCGGTGGCCGCGTCATGACCGCCACCCTCGACCGCGAAGCCGCGGTCGCCCCGACCGACGCGCTGCGCCGCGTCGGCACCGCCGCCGCCATGCTGCTCGCCCCGTGGGGGTTCGTGGTCGCCAACGCCGCCTACGCGTGGGCCACCCGCGACGGCGGCAGCGACGAGACCGGCGCGGACGCCCTCGCGCTCGCCGCCGTGCACCCGGCGCCACTGCGGGTGAGCACCATCGCGGCCCTGCTCGGCTGCCTGCTCATCATCCCGGCCGCGCTCGGCGCCATCGGGTTCACCCGGCACCGGGCGAACCGGCTCGGCCTCATCGGCGGGTCACTCATGATCGCCGGGTACGTGGCGTACTTCGGCGCCGTGATGAGAGGTTTCATCGACCTGGCCATGGCCGAGCGCGGCGGCCCCACCGGCGATTACTCCGCCGTGCTGGACGCCGCCGGCGAAGCCGCGATCCCGTGGCTCCTGCTCTTCGTGGCCGGGAACATCCTCGGCACGCTGCTGCTCGGTATCGCCCTGCTGCGCGCCCGGACCGCACCGGCCTGGGCCGCGGCCGCGATCTGCTGCTGGCCGGTGCTGCACGTGACCGGCCTGATCGCCGGCACCGAGTGGTTCGAGGTCGCCGGCGCCACGCTCCAGGCCGTCGGCTTCGCCGCCCTCGCCGTACGGCTGGCCCGCACCGGCTGACCTGCCCGGGCAGGACCTTGATTCACCCCAGGTCGCGCAGGTTGCGGTATCCGCCCCGTGTCGGATACCGCAACCTGCGCGACCTGGAGCCGATCGGCCGCCGAGGACGGCAGCGGCTAGCGTCGAAAACTGATGCCGGCACCCGCCGGCGGCCGGTCGAGCAGCAGCCCACCGCCGGATCCTTGGTGATCATGCTCTGCCGCCGGTGGCCGGCCGGGGCCCTGGCCTTTCCGCACGACAACGAACTGGCCCATCATGCCGCGGTCCTCGTGCCGCAGGACGTGGCAGTGGAACATGTACGGGACGTCGGGGTCGGTGTAGTCGGAGAAACGGAGGATCAGCCGGACCGTGGTGCCGGGCGCCACGTAGACGGTGTCCTTCCGGCCCGACAGTTCGGGTCCCGGGCGGCGGCCGCCGACCTCGAGGACGGCGAACTGGACGTCGTGCACGTGGAAGTTGTGCGGGGTGTTGCCCGGGTTGGTGACGTCCCATATCTCAGTGGTGTCCACCTCGACCGTCTCGTCGATCCGGCTCATGTCCATCTTCCTGCCGTTGATGTTGGAGCCGCCCAGCCGGAACGTGCGGGTCTTCCTGGCGTCGGCGGCGTCGAGGTCGGGCGCGTCCGCGAGGCGCTCCGGCAACGCCGGTGAGGAGGCGAGGCTGTCGGCGGCCCGCAGTTGCAGGATGTCGAAGCTGTCGTCGCCGCCGGCGAACCGCTCGTTCCAGAAGTCGGTGCCCAGGTCCGGTGGGTAGCTGCGCAGCACGGCGTCCTCGCCCGCCCGCAGGCGCACCACGATCTCGGCCCGCTCGCCTGGCGAGAGGCGCACCCGGTCGGTGCGGTACGGGGCTGGCAACAGGCCACCGTCGGTGGCGATGAGGGAGAAGTCGCGGTCGTCGTGCAATCCGAAGTCGTAGACGCGGGCGTTGGAGCCGTTGAGGATGCGCAGGCGCACCAGTTCCGTGCCGACGCGGTGGTAAGCGTTAATCGTGCCGTTGGTGACGATGGTGTCGCCGAGGAAGCCGACGGGGCTGAATGTCGGATCGCCGTCGTGGAGCTGGCCGTCGCCGTCGAAGGACTTGTCCTGCACGATCAACGGAACGTCGTCCACACCGTACGTCGACGGCAGGCCGACGACGGCGCTGTCGGCGTCGTCGAGGATGAACATGCCGGCCAGGCCGCGGTACACGTGGCTGGCGGTCGAGCCGTGCAGGTGTGGGTGGTACCAGGTGGTGGCGGCAGGTTGGTCGATCTGCCAGTGGGGGCGCCAGGTCTCGCCGGGCTCGACCATCTGGTGCGGGCCGCCGTCCATCGCCGCGGGCAGGTGCTGGCCGTGCCAGTGCACCGTGGTGGTCTCGCCGAGTTCGTTGCTGACGTTGATCTGGATCTGCTCGCCTCGCTTGGCTCGTAGCGTCGGCCCGAGGTAGGAGCCGTTGAACCCCCACGTGGCGGTCTTCCGGTCGCCGACGCCGAAGTCGCTGGTGCCCTCGATGACCTGCAGGTCGAACACGCGGCGCCCGTTCTCGACGCGGCCGGTGGCCAGCGGGGGGATGGCGAGCGGGCGGACGAAAACCGTCCGGCCGGCGGTGTCGGTGACGGCGTTGGCCCACAGCAGGGCCAGGACACTGGCAGCGGCGGCGGGGACGACGAACACGATGGCCAGGAATCCACCGAGCCAGCGCGACAAACGGCGCCGCCGCGGCGGTCGGGGCGATGAGGACACCGGTTGGATGGACATGCTGGACATCACCTCCCGCATCAGGATCGCCGGCAGATCCGCGATGCGGCTGCTCGTCCGGCGAGCGTAGGAAGCCTGTGACGCTGCCGGCGTCGGCTGCGGGGATCGTTCGAGATACCGCGGATGCGGTACGCGCAGAGCCGTGACCGGATCGACGTTCGCCCCTAGACTTGGCCCGATGCGTTCGGGCTGGTGCAGGCGCCTACCGGCGGACGTGGCCGGCGCCGGGGTGGTGACGGCCGTCATGGTCGCCGCGACGATGGAGTCGGATGACTTTCCGGCGCGGCCGGTCGACCTGCCGGTGGTCGCGGCGGTGGCGCTGGTCGGGAGCTGGACAGCCGCCGCGCGGCACGCTCCACGGACTGCGCTCACCGGCAGCTGTGCGAGCCTGTACGCCGCGCTGTTCTTCGGCGTGCCCGGGTTCTCCCCGGCGCTGGCGCTGGGGATCCCGTTGTTCGCGGTAGCCTGGGCGGGGCATCTGTGGTGGGGTGTGGCGGTGGTCGGCGCCGTGATGGCCGTCGGCGTGCCGTTCCGGCTCCTCGACGCGGGAGCAGAGCCGGTCGGCCAGGTGGCGCTGGCGACCATGTTCGACGTCGCCCTGCTGGCGGTGCTGCTGCTCCTCGGTGACAGCCTGCGCAGCCGCCGGGCCCTGCGCGCCGAGGCGGCCGTGCGGCTGCGGATGGCGGAGCAGGAGCATCAGCGGCGCCTCACGGCCGAGCGGCTGGGCATCGCCCGCGACCTGCACGACGTGCTGTCGCACACGGTCGCCGTCGTCAGCATCCAGGCCGGGGTCGCCGCGGAGAGCATCGACCGCGACTCCGCACGCGCCAAGCAGGCGGTCGAAATGGTGCGCTCGGCCACCCGGGACGCCATGCTGGATCTGCGCAGCACCATCGCCATCCTTCGGAAGGACGCGGCGAACGAGACGCAGCGGGGCCCGGCGCCGGGGCTCGCCCAGCTACCGGATCTCGTGGACGCGGTCCGCTCGGACCGGCTCACCGCCTCGCTCGACGTCCGGGGCGATGCGGCGCCCCTGCGGCCCGCCGTCGAGCTGGCGATCTACCGGATCGTCCAGGAATCCCTGACGAACGTCCTACGCCACTCACGCGCCACCTCGGTCGCCGTCGTCGTCGAACGCGGCACCGATGAGGTACGGGTCGAGGTGCGGGACGACGGGCATGCCGCCGGCCAACCATCGCCCACCGGCGAGCAGGTTCCGGGATCGGGCCTGCAGGGGATGGTGGAACGGGTGGCCGCGCTGGGCGGCGCCCTGTCGTTCGGCCCGGTCTCGGGCGGCGGATTCGTGGTCGAGGCCCGCCTGCCGACGGGCGGTGCCGGATGACCCTCCGGGTCGTGCTCGCCGACGATCAGGAGATGGTCCGGACGGGGCTGCGGACGCTGTGCGAGAACGACGGCGACATCAGGGTGGTCGGGGAAGCGGAGAACGGGCAGGTGGCAGTTGCCCTCGCCCGGGAACATCGCCCCGACGTCGTCCTCATGGACATCCGGATGCCGGTGCTGGACGGGCTGGCCGCTACGCGCCGCATCCTCACCGACCGGAACGTCGGTCCAGGCGTCCGAGTGCTGGTGTTGACCACGTACGAGCAGGACGAGAACGTCTTCGAGGCACTCCGGTCAGGGGCGAGCGGCTTCCTCACCAAGGACGTCAGCCCGACCGAACTGCGGGCCGCCATCCGAACGGTTGCCGCCGGACAGGCCCTGCTCTCGCCCAGAGCCACCCGGTCGCTGGTGGAGACCTTCGTGGCCTACCCACCTCATCGGCCCGATCCGCGCAGGCTGGACGTGCTGACCGACCGGGAGCGGGAGATCCTCGCCTTGGTTGGCCGGGGCCTGTCCAACCTCCAGATCGCCCGCATCCTGTTCCTCAGCCCCGCCACCGTCAAGACCCACGTCAACCGGTCGATGGCCAAACTCGGGGCGCGGGATCGGGCCCAGCTCGTCGTGGCCGCGTACGAGACAGGCCTCGTCCGTCCCGGTTCCGACGGCCCGGTCTAGCCTGCTCCAGCGCCGGCCAGCAGGAGCGGGCGTCCGCGACGGTGCCGAGCTGACCGGTCGCCTATCCTGCTGTGGGGCCGACAGCACGGGGGGTGGGGCGTGGCCAGGGAGAACGGGCGGAAGCTCATCGCCTCCAACAAGAAGGCGCGGCACGACTACACGATCCTCAAGACGTACGAGGCCGGGATCGTGCTGGCCGGCACCGAGGTGAAGTCGCTGCGCGAGGGGCGGGCGTCGCTGGTCGACGCGTTCGCCCAGGAGCGCGACGGCGAGATCATGCTGTACGGCCTGCACATCGCCGAGTACGGCTACGGCACCTGGACCAACCACCAGCCGCGGCGCACCCGCAAACTGCTGCTGCACCGGATCGAGATCGGCCGGATCCTGGAGAAGCTGCGCGAGGGCGGGGTGACCCTGGTGCCCCTGTCGATGTACTTCTCCAACGGCTGGGCCAAGGTCGAGCTGGGTCTGGCCCGCGGAAAGAAGTCGTACGACAAGCGGCAGGCCATCGCCGAACGGGACGCCAACCGGGAGATCGCCCGCGAGCTGGGCCGCCGCCTCAAGGGTGCCCGCCCCACCCGCTGACCCGGAATCCACCGGTCGAGGTCTGCCCAATCCACCTCGACCGGCGCTCCCCCGTGAGCCCGACTAAGATCCGCACAATTACCCCGAAAGTGGGCCCTCCCGCGGACTCCGAAGGGACACTTTCCGGGAACCCGCGCCGGATCTTGAGCGACGCTCCGGGGCCCGCAGGGGACGGACGCGCCGGGGCCCGGCGCCCCCGCAGGGGAGCCGGGCCCCGGTGATCGGTCAGTCGGTGCAGGACGGTTCGTCGAAGTGCCCCGGGGTGCCCGGGAATGCCGCCCCGGCTCCCTGTTCCTTGTTGTCCCGCGGGTAGACGTAGGACAACTCCAGGAAGGCCGAGGTGCCCGCCGTGGTCACGTCGGAGGCGCTGCGACCCGCGCCGGTGGCCCAGGCCAGCCGGGTGAGGAAGTCCTGCATCGCCGGGCTGTGCTGGCGGACGTCGTTGAACCCGCCGTACGCCGAGTTGCAGTGGGTGAACAGGTTGTAGGCGCCGTTCCAGTCGAACAGCCGGTCGCCGTTGTTCGGACCGTTGGCGGTGACGTCGCCCTGGAGCACGTCCCGGTCCCAGCCGCCGTAGATCCAGTCGGTGCCGTGGTGGTGCTGGTTGTCGGCCACGTCGTCGTTGTCCATGTTCGTCGCCTCGAACCAGCGGCACGGGTCGACTGTCCCCGAGGTGAGGTCGACCGGCCAGGCCCCGGCCGCGCAGTTGTCCGGGTAGGAGCCGCGCGGTCGGAAGTCCAGCAGGTCGGAGCTGAGTACGGCGGTCACCGCCGGACCGGTGGTCGCCCCGGCACCGCCGAACAGGTGGTCCACGTACTGGTCGTGGTCGCCCCGGGCGGCGGCGCTGAACACGCCGCCGACCAGGCACTGCGGGTTGGTCGCGTCGAGCACCGGGTCGCAGCCCTTGCCGCCCCAGAGCACGTCCGAGCCCTCCCCACCGAACACCTGGTCACCGCCGCTGTCGCCGTTGGCGATGTCGTCGCCGAAGCCGCCGTGGATGTTGTCCGCCCCGGCCCCACCGCGGATGACGTCACCGGCGCCGGCGGTCAGCCCGGCGTGCGGCATCGGCGCCGAGGTGGAACTGCCGATCCAGGCGTCGCCGTCGGTGTCGTGCAGCAGGTCCACCCGCCGGTCGTAGTCCCCGGCCCGGAACCCGGTGAACGTCTCCTGCGGCACCGACGACAGGGTGATGGTGAAGCCCAGCGCCGCCACGTCGTCGGCGTTGAGGTACTGGTTCACCACGCCGCCCCGGTCGCCGACGATGGCGTCTCGGCCGTCGTCGCCGTACAGGGTGTCGGCGCCGAGCTCACCGAAGAGGTCGTCGTCGCCGGCGCCACCCCGGATCAGGTCGTCGCCGTCCTGGCCCCAGATCCCGTCGTTGCCGGCGTCACCGTAGAGCTGGTCGTTGCCGAAGGCGCCGGCCGGCTCGCAGGTGGCCTGGGCGGTGGTGCAGAACCGGGTGGACGGGCCCGGCAACGCCGGGTCGTGGGTACGGGCCACCGTGGCGTCGGCCGGCACGGCGCCGGTCGGGTACCGCTCGGTGTAGACCCGCTCGGTCTGCTTCCCGTTGACCGTGGTCACGGTCCGCAGCAGCGAGCCGTTGTCGCCGAGGATGACGTCGTCGGCGCCGTTGCCCTCGACCACGTCCCCGGTGTCCCGGAAGCCCGCGGCCGAGCTGCCGCCGATCAGGTCGTCCTGCCCGGCCGGGGCGCCGGCGCCGACCAGCTCGGCCGGCGGCGACGGTTCGCCCGGCCAGCCCGGGTCGGCCAGCGGGGTGACCGCCTGGCGGCCCGCCCCGCCGAGGGCGCTGTCACCGCGGAGGTTGTCCGCGCCGCCGTTGCCCTCCAGGTAGTCGCCGTCGCCGTCACCGGTGAGCGCGTCGTCGCCGTCCTGGCCCCAGAGGGCGTCCACGCCGTCGCCGCCGCTGAGCCGGTCGTCACCGTACCGGTTGGCGGTGGCCGCCGCCCGGTCCAGCAGCACCACGATCCGCGGCCCGAACGGGTTGCCGTCGGCGCCGAGCCGCACGGTCACCGCGGTCGGCTGCTCACCCGGCAGCGGGCGCAGCACCGCGCCGTTGTCGCCGATGACCGCGTCGGAACCGGGTCCGCCGAAGACGGCGTCCGCGGTGTCCGGCTGGCCCGTGGTGGCCGCCCCGGATCCGTCGTACGCGGTGCTGGAGCCACCGACCAGGTCGTCGTCGCCGGCGTTGCCCTCGACCCAGTCGGAGCCCGGGCCGCCCTCGGCGTAGTCGTTCCCGGCGTCGGCGTGCACCCGGTCCGGACCGCCCTGGCCGAAGATCACGTCGTCGGCGTCCCCACCGGAGATCAGGTCGCCGCCGCTGGTGCCGGCCGCCGGGCTGAACCCGAGGTCGAGCAGGGTGACCTTGCGAGCCGGGCCGGACCGGCCCTGGGTGACCCGGGTCGCGTCGGCGCCGGCCGGCGTGAACCGGGCGTTGTCCCCGGCGATCAGGTCGGCGTCCGCGTCGCCGTACAGCTCGTCGCCGCTGTCCGGCCGGCCGGTGCCGGCGGCCGGCTCCTGCGAGGAGCCACCGACGATCTCGTCCCGGCCGAGGTCACCGTGGATCAGGTCGGCGCCGTTGTTGCCCTCGAGCTGGTCGTCCCCGGCGTCGCCGTTGATCCGGTCGCCGCCGAGCCCGCCGTACGCCACGTCGGCGTCCCCGCCGCCGGAGATCACGTCCCCGGCGCCGGCCCCGGCCACGTCACCGGCCAGGTCCAGCGGGTACGGTCCGACGTCCCCGATCCGCGGGGTGCCGTTGTCGCCGACGATCCGGTCGGCGCCCTCCTCGCCGTAGAGGAGGTCCCGGCCGTCGCTCGCGCCGGCGACGCGCGAACCGCCGTAGAGGACGTCGGCGTCCGGGCCACCGAAGACCTGGTCGCCGCCCTCGTTGCCCTCGGCGGTGTCCTGCCCGGCGTCGCCGTAGAGGCCGTCGTCGCCGGCGTTGCCGAAGAGCAGATCGTCACCGTCGTCGCCGTGCAGCTGGTCGACGCCGGCGCCGCCCCAGGCCCGGTCGTTGCCGCCGCCCAGGTGCAGGGTGTCGTCGCCGAGCTGGCCGCAGGCGCGGTCGTCGCCGCCGCCGAGGTCGGCCCGGTCGTCGCCGCTGCCGGCGGAGACCACCTCCACCCCGGCGCCGCCGAGAATCAGGTCGGCCGCGCCCTGGTCGGCGGGGGCCGGCTGCGCGTCGGCGAGGGAGGCGTCGACGCACGCCTCGGCGGGCAGGTGCCGGTCACCGAAGATCGTCGCCCCGCCGTCGCCGCCGATCAGGTGGTCGCTGCCGAGACCGCCGACGAGCAGCTTGTTCTGCGACTGGGTGCCGGCCGGTAGCGGCTGGTGGGTGACCTGGCGGAACGGGCCGTACCCGTCGGTGGCACCCGGCTCACCCACCTGCGACGGCTCGGCGATCAGGTAGTCCTGGCCGGGGCCGCCGAACAGCTCGTCGGTGCCGTAGCCGCCGACCAGCACGTCGTCGCCGCCGTAGCCGTAGACGCGGCCGGTCTGGCCGTTGGCGGAGTGGGAGACGACCAGGTCGACGCCGGCGCTGCCGTACACGGTGTCCTGGCCGGCGCCGGTGTCCACCTGGTTGGTCAGGCCGATGTCGCCGCTGCCGGCCTGGTCGACGTCGGCGGGAATCGTGGTGTCGTACGTGTGGATGGTGTCGTCGCCCCGGCCACCGTTGATCGTGTCGCCGCCCGGGCCGCCGACCAAGGTGTTCTTCCCGTTGGGCCGGTTGTCGACCACCACGCCGAGCACGTCGTCGCCGCCGTTGCCGTAGACCCGGCTGGCGCCGTGCCCGACGGTGACGTGGTCGTCCTCGCCGCCGCTCCCGGCGGTGGGGTCGGTCAGGGTCGTCCAGTCGACCAGCCCGGTGAGGGTCTTGTCGCCGACGGAGGTGTGCACCGTGGTGGCAGCCCGGTCGGTGCCGCCGAGGCCGCTGTCGCCGGCCACCACGTCGTTGCCGTCGCCGGTGGTGATGGAGTCCTTTCCGGGCCCGCCGGCGACCCGGCTGACCGCGCCGGACGCCTCGGCGGTGACGATCACGTCGTCGCCGCCGCGCCCGTCCACGTACGCCGGTCCGGTGCCGGTGCGGATCTGATCCTTTCCGTCGGAGCCGAGCACCACGGCGGTCTTGTCGAAGGACGAGGTCTTCGTGCCGTCGCCGCTGGTGTCGCCGTCGCCGAGCAGCAGCACCGACAGCGAGACCTTGCTGGCGTCGGCGACCTCGTAGCCGCGCCCGTCGACCACCACGCGGGTCAGGGACGGGTTGAGGAACTCCTGCTTGCGGCCAAGGGCCTCGACCGCGAAGCCGTCGAAGTCGTCGCTGGCGCCCTCGGTGCCGGCGTCGGCGTAGTGCAGCGCGTACACCTTGACCACGTCTCCGGCGTAGGTGCCGGCGGTGTTGTCCCAGGCCTTGTCGCCGCGCTGGTCCTTCTTGCCGAACTTGCCGGCGAAGACCACCAGGGTGTCCCCGACGGTGCCGCCGAGTTCCGGCGGTGGCGGGGTGCAGTCGGGTTGCGCTCGGAAGTCGAGCAGGGTCGCGTCGACCAGGGTGAAGTCGAAGGTCTTGGAGAACAGGAACAGGTCGATGGTGACGTAGACCTTGAGGAAGACGGAGAGCTGCCCGCTGGTGGTGAACAGGCAGATCGGATTCACCAGCAGCGCCTGCAGGAACTCGCTGGTGCGGAACTTGCCGTCGTTGTTCGGGTCGTTCCAGCTGAAGCCGACCGTGAGTCGGATGCCGCCCTGGATGCCGACCTTGACGATCAGCACGCTGACCTCGGCTCCGGCGCCGATCTCGCCGCGCAGGGTGACCACCGGGACCGGCTTGCCGGTGCTGTCGGCGGTCTTGAAGTACAGCCCGTCGAGCAGGCTGACCGCGTCGAGCTTCGTACCGTCGGTCGCCGCCTCGACGGCGTGCCGGATGCCCGCGGTGTCCAGTCCGGCGATGAACCGGGCGGTGACCGAGGCGCTGCCGGAGAGGGTGACCAGCACCGGCGGCGGGGCGTAGACCGGGCCGAAGGACTGCCGCCAGCTGAAGCCGAGCGCCAGCGGACCGGAGTCGAAGCTGACCAGTTCGACGTCCTGGCCGAGCAGCAGCCCGAACAGCGAACCGGGGTTGTCGAAGATCGGGAAGCTGAAGCCGGTCTTCTCCGCGTTGGACTTCTCCCCCGCGTTCTTCGGGGTGAACAGCTTCTCCCCGTCGTCGCCGGCGGCGTCGTCGACCTTCGCCTTCACCTCGCTGGCGGACTTCGCCTGCGTGAACGGGTCGTCCCGCTTGATCAGGCTCTCCGCAGAAGCGGGCGACACCTCGGTGGTGAGCGCCTTCGCCGGGTCGACCAGGAACTGGCCGAGCGGGATGGAACAGCCGGAATCGCAGTCCGGTATCCGGTTCACGAAGGTGATCACCGCCCGCACCGTGTCCACGAAGTCCAGCTTCGGGCCGCCGTTGAGGGTGCTGAACGTCTTGGCGAGCCAGACCAGGGTGATGTCCGGTCCGCCGGTGGCCTTGGACAGGTCCGACAGCACCGGGATGGGCGCGTAGAGGGTGTCGATGACCGGCTGGAGCGGGCCGGTGACCGCCTTGAGCTTCGCCACCACCGGCTTGAGGATCTTGTCGAAGAAGGCGCCCGCGTCCAGCGCGATGTCGGTGAAGGTCACCTTCAGCGGCGTGGTGACCCCGTCGCCGGTGGCGGTGAGGCCGCCCTGCTTGTGCTCCAGGCCCCATTTCAGGCCGAAGCGGGCGCTGATGCCGGGCAGGGCGGAGCCGACCTCGTCGCCGGTGTTCACCACCGCCGCCAGCTTCCAGTCGATGTCGACCTTGGCGGTGAGGTCGGTGGCGAGCAGCGAGCCCAGGTCGCCGAACTCGGCGAGGGTCAGCTTGGCGTCCGGGTCCGCCGTGCAGTCCGCGGTGACCGTCGGGTCGAAGCAGCTCTTCTCCCCCGGCGAGCCCTTGAGGTCGATGCCGAAGTATGCCCGCACCAGCGGGTCGGTGCCCTGCTTGGTGGCGTTGACCTGGATGAACGCGAGTTGCGCGGCCAGGTCGCCGGTGGTGTCGAAGCTGCCGCCGATCTGCACCTCGGGCGTCGCGTCCCCGTCGTGGGTGGGGATGTAGAAGCCCTCGTCCCGGTCGAGGACCAGGTCCAGGTGCAGCTTCCAGCCCAGCTTGGCCTTGATGCCGTCGGCGGCGCCCTTCTTCGCCTTCAGCGACAGGCCGGGGATGCCCAGGTCGAGCGGCACGTTGGCCTCGGCGCAGCCGGTCTGGCAGCCGCCGCCGGCGGACGGGTCGCCCTTGGCCGAGGTGAGCTTGATCCGGACGGCCTGGAAGTCTTCCGGCTGGCAGGGGGTGGCCACCCCGGTGCGGCAGCTGACCTCGGCGGTGACGTTCTCGTCGACCGGCTTGAGCGCCTCCTTGAGCGCGGCGTTCAGGCCGGCGCTGTCCAGCGTGGCGTCGGCCAGCACCGGGCCGATCGCCGCCTTGACCTGCTCGCGGAGTTGCGCCACGAACCGCTGGCCCTGCTGCAGGTCGTCGCCGACCAGGGGCAGCTTGCCGTCGAAGCTGGCCAGCCGGAGCGCCTCCTCCACCTTCGCCAGGTAGCCGTCGATGCCGACGTTGAAGTCGGTGAGCTTCATGGTCAGGTTGGCGAAGCAGGAGTCCAGGTTCGGGGTGTTCGCCGTGGGCGTGAGGTCCAGGCCCATGGTGAAGGTGAGCAGGTTGGTGGCGTCGGCCGGCTCGCAGTTGTTGACGAAGAGCGGGGCGCGGGCGCAGATCGGCACGTTGGCGCCGCCGACCCCATCGCCGCAGTCGACGCCCGCGGTGCTGAACTGCGGGGTCAGCCCGAGCAGGCCGCTGATCGGTCCGTCCTCGGTCAACCCGCCGAGCCCGACGCTGAGGTTGGCCTTGACGGTGGCGAAGTCGGGATCCTTGCCGAGGTCGAGGGCGAGCGGGCCGACCCGGGCGGCGATGGCGCCCTTGGTGATCCCGCCGGAGACGGTGACGCTGGCCGAGGAGGTGTGGTCGAGGATCGGCGCGGCGTCCAGCCGCAGCGGCAGCAGCAGCCCGAGCTTGGCGTTCGCCGAGACGTCGAGGGCGAAGGTGCCGGAGCTGTCCAGGCTGATCAGGTCCTTGCCGCCGCCCCAGCCGAAGGCGAGCGGCCCGCCGGTGTGGAAGTTCCGCTTCCAGTCCAGCCCGATCCGCAGGAACGGGCCGCCCTCGCGCTGATCCACGGTGAAGCTGACCCCGCTGCCCGCGCCGATGGCGTTGTTGAGCACGTCGAGGGCGTCCTGGAGGTTGTCCGGGGGCGCGGCAAGGAGCCGGTCCAGCGCGTCGGCGAGTTCCGGCCGCAGCGCGTACGCGGTGCCGTCCGCCGGCTTCGGGGTGCCCGCCGCGTCGATCCGCAGCGTCTGCGCGTCCACCTGCTTCAGCACCCGGTACGCCTGGCTGCCGATCACCACGGTCCGCCCCTCGAGCCGGGCGTCGAAACCGGCGTCATCCTTGCGGCTGCCGTCCTTGAGCAGGAAGTTCGCCCCCTCGGCGGCGAAGGTGACGCCCTTGCCGACGCCGCTCTCGTCGGCGCCGAGCAGTTGCCGGGCGGAGCGGCCGAGCAGCGGGATCTTCTTGTCCAGCGGTCCGCTGCCGGCGTCCGCCTGGGAGAGCGCGGCGTTGACCAGCCGGAGCGCCTCGACGACGACCGCGAACAGCGCCTTGGGATCGTTCGGGTCGAAGTCCACGGCGAAGAGCCCGGTCAGCCCGGAGGTGTTCACCACCGGCTCCTCCCCGGCCTTCCAGCTCACGTCCACGCCGATGCCCTGCCCGAGGGCACCGGTGTCGCCCGGAACGCTGACCTTGACCCGGCCGGTGGTCTTCACCGACGCGGACGCGGCGAGCAGCGTGGCCGGCTCGGACTGCAGCCGGTGGAAGAACGTGCCCAGGCTGATGTCCTGGGCCTGCTTGAACTTCACCTCCAGCATCCGCTGGCCAGTGGCGGCCGGTCCGACGGAGAGGTCGCCGCCGAGCTTGACCTTGAGGAAGCCCGCGGTGGCGTAGAAGTCGACGCCGGTGGTGATCGGGAAGTCCGCGCTGAACAGCGGCACCGCCGGGTCGGTACGCAGCAGCACCCGGTCCGAGTTGGCCGTCGGGCTGCCCAGGTCGTCGCGCAGGTCGAGGACGAGGGTGAGGGCAGCGCTGTAGCGCGGCTTCACCTTCGCGAAGCTGGCCTGGGCGTTCGCCGCCCGCAGGCCGACCTTCTTGTCGTCGTCGACCGGGTCGGTGAGCGTGCCGGCCAGCTCGACGGCGCCGATGTTCGGGCTGGATCCGCTGATCACCCAGACGCTGTCGTTGTTCGGTTGGCCGCCGATCCAGTTCTGCGCCAGGGTGACGGAGTTGGCGGTGTTGGCCGAGATGGTGCCGGCGGAGGTGCCGGCCACCACCCGCTGCCCGACCAGCTCACCGGGGGTGAAGCGGTTGCCGCTGACGCTGAAGCCGTTCGCGGTGTAGGTGGCGCCGCGGCCGGAGAGCGAGGCCGCACCCGGGTCGAGCGGCACCTCCACCGTGGACTCCCGCTCCAGCTTGACCCGGAACACCAGCTTGTCGCCGGCGAAGGAGAGGTTGTCCACGGGCAGTCCCTCGGCGGCGAGCAGCGCGAGCAGTTCCTGGAGGGAGCTGAACTTCGGCTGCCCGGCCAGGGCCGGGTCGTCCGTGGCGGGATCGAACTGCGGGTCGTCCGGCCGCGGGTGGACGTACTTCTTGAGGAAGTCGGTGAGCTTCTCGTTGACCTTGACCGCGTCGGCGAAGGTGCCGCGCAGGAACGGCAGGTTGAGGTTGCCCGCCGGCCCGCTCTGCTGCACCCCGGTGAGCAGGGTGGCGAGCTGGGCGAGGCCGGAGGCGAGGTCGAGCGGGCTCATGTTGCGGAACTTGGCGATGGTCTCGTCGAGCCCGGTGGTGGTCACCGTCGGGCTGCCGACCGAGATGTCGTTCCAGTCCACGTTCACGGTTGCCGCCACCGCGGGCAGGGCGAAGGGCGCCCCGGCGGTGGCCGCGCCGAGCTTGATCACGCCGTGCAGGGAGCCCGGGCCGGGCTCGGTCTCGGTGTCGGAGATCCGGCCGCCCCCGGAGCCGTCCAGCGCCACCTGCGCGAGGCCGGCCAGGGAGCCGGCCGCGCCGAGTTCACCGGTGCCGGGCCCGGCGGGCGTGTCGAAGGCCAGCCGGCCGTCGCCGTTGGGATCGGTGACGGTGACCTTGAGGTGGGTGCGGGCGGTGAGGGTGCTGCCGGCGGTGAGCGTGACGCCGAGGATGCCGACCGAGGCGGTGGCCTTGTCGAGGTCGGCGCGCAGCCGCGCCGCCGCGTCGATGTCGATCCGCGGGGTGTCGCCGTCGCGCACCAGGTAGGTCTCCCCGGCGGCGGTGTGCCGGGCCCGCAGATGCAGGGTGGCCCAGCCGGTGACGCTGACCGCATTGGCGAGGGTGACCCCGTTGACGGTCAGTGCCTTGTCAGCCACCTCGCGCTTCGTGGTCAGCAGCACGTCGAGCAGGTGGTCGCCGCCGCTGGTGGTCACCGAGCTGGTGAGCCGGGTCCCGCCGCCCAGGTCCACGTCGTCCTCGGTCAGGCCGCTGGCCAGCGCGTCGGACGCCGTCTTGGCGAGCTTGTCCGCGTCGACCAGCGCGCCGGGGCTGACCCCGAGCAGGGGCAGCGGCTGGCCGAGCAGCCCGACCTGGGAGAGTCCACCGTCGGCCCAGGTGGCGGTGCGGGACATCAGGGACTTGAGCGCACTCTCCCACGCCTCGTCGGCGTGGGCCGGCGCAGCCGTCCACACCAGTGCCAGCGCTGCCGTCAGCACCGCCGCGATCGCAGCGGCCAGCAGCCGCCGTAGAGCCACCATGAGCCACCTCGTCCTGGTCGATGGCCGTCACCGACGGCGCTGGTCGGCGACAGCACATCGATCGCGGAAGTTGCTCACAACGGCTGTGTCGGGATGGTGACACAGCGTCAAGCCATTCGGTCGAGACCATCGATACGGCCGGCCCGAAGAGACTGTGCTCGCGGTTCGGATCGTGCCCGCCGCACCGCGCCAACCCCCGCCCACCAGCCCGTCGGGAGGCCCCGTGCCGCTACGGACCAGTGCCCTGCGCACCACCCTGCTCGCCGGCGTCGCGCTGCTGGCCACGGCGGCGCCCGCCGCCGGAGCACCCGTGGGGCCGGGCGTGGCTGCCGGTACGCACGCCGAGCGGGACCACGCCGCGCCGTACCGGGTCACCCATCTCAAGTCGAAGGCCGACGTGGACGCCGTCGCCCGCACCGGCGCCGCGATCGAGCACATCGAGCACGGCGAACTGAGCGTCACGGCCACCCCCGCCGAGGTACGCGCCATCCAGCGCCTCGGCCTGCGTACGGTGGCGGTGTCCGCGTCGGGCGCCTCGGCGATGGCCTTCCCCGCCCCGGACGCCGCGTACCACGACCATGCGGAGACGCTGGCCGCGGTGGACGCGATCGTCGCCGCCCACCCGACGATCGCCAGCCGGCGGGTGATCGGAAAGTCCTATGAGGGCCGGGACATCGTGGCGCTGAAGATCTCCGACAACGTCGGCGCCGACGAGGCCGAGCCGGAGGTGCTCTTCACCGCCAACCAGCACGCCCGCGAGCACCTCACCGTCGAGCAGGCGCTCTACCTCGCCGACCTGCTCACCGGCCAGTACGGCACCGACCCGCGGATCACCCGACTGGTCGACGGGCGGGTGTTCTGGATCGTGCCGATGGTCAATCCGGACGGCGCCGAGTACGACATCGCCACCGGCGTGTACCGGGACTGGCGCAAGAACCGGCAGCCCAACACCGGCAGCAGTGCCGTCGGCACCGACCTGAACCGCAACTGGGGCTACAAGTGGGGCTGCTGCGGCGGCTCCTCGACGTCACCCTCCTCGCCCACCTACCGCGGCAAGTCGGCCTTTTCGGCCCCCGAGACCGCTGCCGTCCGCGACTTCGTGGTGAGTCGGCGCGACTCGGGCACCGGCAAGCAGCGGATCAAAGCCGCGATCGACTTCCACTCGTACGGTGAGCTGGTGCTGTGGCCCTTCGGCTACACCAAGTCCACCGTGGTCGGCGGGATGAGCGCCGACGAGTACGCGACGTACCAGGCCATCGGCCAACAGATGGCGGCCACGAACGGATACACGCCGGAGCAGGCGAGCGACCTGTACATCACCGACGGGTCGGTCGACGACTGGCTGTGGGGCCAGGAGCGGATCTTCACGTACACCTTCGAGCTGTCCCCGGTCGACCCGGACCCCGGCTTCTACCCGCCCGCCTCGGACATCGCGGCCGCGACCGCGCGCAACCGCGAGGCGGTCCTGATGTTCGGCGAGTACGCCGACTGCCCGTACCGGGCGATCGGCAAGGCGGCGACCTACTGCGCGGCGGCCGACGACTTCACCATGAGCGCCAGTCCGGCCAGCGGCACGGTGAGCGCGGGCGGCTCGGTGACCACCACGGTGACCACCACGACCACGGCCGGCAACCCGCAGCAGGTCACGCTGAGCGCCAGCGGCCTGCCGGCGGGGGCGAGCGCGGTCTTCCTCCCGCCCACGGTGACCTCCGGCGGCTCGGCGACCATGACCGTGGCCGTGCCGGCCGGCGCCCTGCCGGCGAGCTACGCGGTGACCGTCACCGGCACCGGCACCGGCGTCACCCGGTCGACCTCCTACGGTCTCGGGGTCGACGGGCGGGCCGGCTGCACGGGCAGTAACGACACGGACGTGGCGATCCCCGACCTGACCCCGGTGCAGAGCCCGATCACGATCGGCACCTGCCCCGGCAACGCCGGCGCGGCCAGCAGCGTCGAGGTGCACGTGACCCACCCGTACGTCGGTGACCTGACGCTGACCCTGATCGCGCCGGACGGCAGCGAGTACGTGCTCCGGGACCGGGTGGGCGGGAGCGCGGACAACATCGACCAGACCTTCCCGGTCGATCTGTCCGGCGAGGTCGCCAACGGCACCTGGCAGCTGAAGGTGTACGACGCCGCGGTCAGCGACACCGGCATCCTCACCGGTTGGCGGCTCGCGCTCTGACCCGGGAGAGCCAGCGTAATGGGTGGCGGCGGCGGGCGGTCCGACCGGGACGCGGGCGGGCGCGGCCGTCGGGTGGGCGCACCCGTGCCAGTCGGCCGCCGCCTGCGCCACCCGTACCGGCGACCGGTTTGCGGCGACCGGCGCCGGCCGGTCCCGCGCCCGGTCGGTGCGCGGCCCCCGGGCCGAACGGGGCCGGTGGTCGGCGTCACCGGCGCTGACGCCGTGCGTGTCCCGGAGCGGGTCCTTCCAAATCGCTTCGTCTGGCGTCAATATGTCGGACAGGTTCCGGAACCGAGGGGAGGCATCCGTGCGCAGCATCCGCACGCTCGCCGCCGTCGCCCTCGCCGTCGTGGGCCTCACGGTCGCCCTCACGGCGACCACGAGCGCACCCGCCGCGGCGGCACCCGGCGCGATCACCTGGTCCGACGAGTTCAACGGGGCGGCCGGCGCGCCGCCGGACGCCAGCAAGTGGCGCTACGACATCGGCGGCGGCGGCTGGGGCAACAGCGAGCTGCAGTACTACACCTCGAGCACCCGCAACGCCGCCCTCGACGGCAACGGGAACCTGGTGATCACCGCCCGCCGGGAGAATCCGGCCGGCTACTCGTGCTGGTACGGCAGCTGCCAGTACACCTCGGCCCGGCTGCTCACCGCCGCCACGTTCACCCAGACCTACGGCCGGTTCGAGGCGCGGATCAAGATCCCCCGGGGGCAGGGGATCTGGCCCGCGTTCTGGATGCTGGGCAACGACATCGCCACCAACCCATGGCCGAACAACGGCGAGATCGACATCATGGAGAACATCGGGCGCGAGCCGTCCACCGTGCACGGCAGCCTGCACGGGCCGGGCTACTCCGGCGGCAACGCGCTGACCGGCCAGACCTCGCTGCCCGGCGGGCAGGCCCTCGCCGACGCCTTCCACACCTACACCGTCGACTGGGCACCCGACTCCATCACCTGGTACCTCGACGGCGTGGCGTACTCGCGGAAGACCCCGGCGGACGCGGGCGGCAACCGCTGGGTCTTCGACCACCCGTTCTTCATGATCATGAACGTGGCGGTCGGCGGCAACTGGCCCGGCTACCCGGACGGCAGCACCGTCTTCCCGCAGGCGATGGTCGTCGACTACGTGCGGGTCCAGGCCTGGGACAGCGGCGGCGGCGCCGGCGGCCCGATCATCGGCTACGGCAACAAGTGCGTGGACGTCGCCGGCGCGAACCCCGCCAACGGCACCGCCGTCCAGCTCTGGACCTGCAACGACACCGCCGCCCAGCGCTGGACCTGGAACGCCGACGGCTCGGTACGCGCCCTGGGCAAGTGCCTCGACGTCGCCGGCGGGTCGACCGCCGACGGCGCCCGGGTGCAGCTCTACGACTGCAACGGCACCGGCGCGCAGCGGTGGGTGTTCAGCTCCGCCGGGGACATCGTCAACCCCCAGTCGAACAAGTGCCTGGACGCCACCGGGGTCAGCTCCGCCGACGGCACCCGGCTGCAGATCTGGGCCTGCACGGGCGGAGCCAACCAGAAGTGGCGACGCTGAGCGGAGCCGGATCGGGCCTGGCCCGACGACTCTGCGAGGATCACGGGTCGTGGAGACCGTCGGCGACCCGCCGTCCGCCGCACCGGACCGATCCCGCTGGGGCCGGCTGCACGTGCTCGACTGGATCGCGATCGGGCTCGCCGCCGGCGGCGTCCTCTGCGTTCTCACCGGACTGCTCCCCCGCGCGGACGCCGAGGCCACCGTCCGCCGGATCCTCCCCATCCTGATCTTCCTCGGCACGGTGGTGGTGCTGGCCGAGCTGACCGCGGTGGCCGGGGTCTTCGACGCGCTCGCCGCCCGGGTGGCGATCACCGCACGGGGCAGCTACCGGGCCCTGTTCTGGCTCTGCGTCGGCTTCGCCTCGGTCACCACCATCGCGCTCAACCTGGACACCACCGCCGTCCTGCTCACCCCGGTGATGATCGCCCTGGCTCGCAAGCTCGGCGTGCCGCCGACGCCGCTGGCGATGACCACGGTCTGGCTGGCCAACACGGCGAGCCTGCTGCTGCCGGTGTCCAATCTGACCAACATCCTGGCCAGCGACCGGATCGGGCTGGCGCCGGTGCCGTGGGCGGCCCGGATGTGGTGGCCGCAGCTAGTCGCCATCGCGATCACGATGTTGCTGCTCTGGTGGTGGTACTGGCGGCCGGCGCGGGCCGGCGCCGATCCGTTCACCCCATCGCCGCCGCACCTGCCGCCCGACCCGGTGCTCTACCGCACCGCGCTGGGCGCGTGTCTGCTGTTCGTCGCCGGGATCCTCGCCGGGGTCGAGATCGGACTCGCATCCGGGGTGGCCGCGGCGATCCTGGTCGCCGGCTTCGCCGTACGCGCCCGGCGCAGCCTGACGTTCCACCTCGTCCCCTGGCGGCTGCTGGTCTTCGTCACCGGGCTGTTCCTGGTGGTGCAGACCATCGGCCGGCACGGCCTGGACACCGTCATGGGGGCGCTGATCGGCGGCGACCCGGGCGCCGAGGGCGCGTTGCGGGCCGGCGGCGTCGGCGCGCTCTTCGCCAACGTGGTCAACAACCTGCCCGCCTACGTGGCCGGCGAGGCGGTGATCGCCGCCGACCACCACACCCAGTTGCTGGCCCTGCTGGTGGGCGCCAATGTCGGCCCGCTGGCCACCCCGTGGGCCTCGCTGGCCACCCTGATCTGGTACGAGCGCTGCCGAGCCGCCGGGGTCGCCGTCCCGCTGGGCCGGTTCGTGGCCACCAGCGCCGCGCTCGCCGCGCTGGCCACCACCGCCACCGTCGCCGCCCTGCTGATCGCCCCGCCCGGCTGACCGGCGCTCACCGGAGCCGCCAGCCGGGCGGCAGGTCGCCAACCGCACACCCTTGACCAGCCGTTACGGGTATCGATACGGTCGCTTGATCTTGCCCTCGTGACGGGAATCCGGGCCGCGGCACCGAGCACGGCCACCGAAAGGACGGAGGTGAGTCGCCGCTCTCGCTCGCCCGTTCCTGTCCATGCAACGACAGCAAAGGGATGAATCGAATGTGGATCAGCAGACATAGCCGCCTCCCCTGGCGCGCAGGACTGTCGGTGGCAGCCGCTGCCTGCCTCGCCATCAGCGGCCTCGCGGCACCCGCGGCCGCCGCCACGGTCGAGTCGGCGCTGCCCAGCGGCAACACCGCCTACCGGACGTTGGCCGACTACGAGCGCGACATGGAGACGTTGGCGCGTGAGCACGCCGATCTGGTCAAGCCGCTGACGCTTCCCTACCCGACCTCGTCGGGCCGGCTGGTCCGCGGCCTCGAGATCACCCGGAACGTGCAGGCCAACGACGGCAAGCCCGTCTTCGTCACGGTCGGGATGCACCACGGCAACGAGTGGCCCAGCGGGGAACTCGTCATGGAGTACGCGGTCGACCTGGTGAACGCCGCGTCCGCCGGCGATCCCTACGTGTCCGCCCTGCTGGACCGTGCCCGGCTCGTAGTCGTGCCGGTCGTCAACGTGGACGGGTTCGTGCGCAACCGCCGGCAGACGGACACCAACGTCGACATGAACCGCAACTACGGGTTCGGCTGGCTGCCGATCTCGACGGGCGGCGCGGCGCCGTGGTCCGAGCCGGAGGCGAGGAACATCGAGTGGCTGCTGTCCACCCGACAGGCCACCACCTTCGTCACCCAGCACACGTGCATCCAGGTCGTCCTCTACCCGCCCCTGCAGCTGGCGGTCGGGCCGACCCAGGACGTGGCGCGGTACGAGGACCTGGCGACCAGGATGGCCAAGCGCTACGGCGCGAACTACATCCCGCGCGACTCCGCCCACGACTACGAGACCACCGGTGAGGCGATCGACTGGGCCTACTTCGCGACCCGGGGGCTGGCGTTCACGGCCGAGACCTGCCCCGATCGTGGCCTCCCGCGGACCTTCCAGACCCAGGTGACGGACACCTACCCGGCCCACCGGCTGGCGATGTTCGAGGCGTTGGAGAACACCGCCGACCCGGCACAGCACGCGGTCATCGAAGGCAAGGCACCCAAGGACGCGGTGCTGCGGATCACCAAGTCCTTCGACATGTACACCCAGCCCTACCCGCAGCCGGACGGTACGACGCGACCGAGCGGGTTCCCCACGACGCTGACCTCCGACCTGGACATCACCCAGCCGAACGGCAAGTTCCACTGGTCGGTCAACCCGTCGTACCGGCCGGTGCCGCCGTATCAGGCCGACGGCGTGCACCCGAACCAGACCGGATTCCACACCGAGCCGTGGATCCTGACGTGCGAGCGACCGGACGGCACGGTCCTGCAGCGGACGCCTGTGAACGTCGACCTGGGCCAGACGGTCACGGTCGACCTGCAGCAGTGCACCCGCAACTTCCACAAGAAGGACCTGAAGTAACACCCGCTGGACGTGGTGCCGGCCGGCTCCGACCTCGGTCGCAGCCGGCCGGCACGCGCTGAGCAAGAACGGCAGCGGGTCGCCGGCCCTCGGCGAGATCCCGCAGCCCCACCCGGTCCCGCCGCGCGGCGCGCTGCCAGCAAGGGCTGCCACCGCCGCAAGCCCATTACCGCGCCGCCCTGCGAATAGGGTCTCACCAGGCAATATCGAATCCCATTGAATGCTGGCCGCGCGTGCTCGAATCGAAGAACACCTTCAGCGTGGCTGGGCAGAGAAATGTAAAACCGCAGGTCAGAGCGGCAGCATTCAGGACAGTTCAAGCTGGCGGTGAGCGCCGACTGCCCACTCAGCGCGTCGTCGACCAGCAGCCGCCCGCCCGGTCGCGGGCCCAGCGCCGCCGGCACCTTCACTGGCGTCGCATCTCACGGCGTTCCCGTTGGTGGCCTCGCGTGCACGACCGCGGCTCGTGCCGGCAACAAACATGAGCAGACATCAGCCGACCGTCCGAACGGGTCGGCCGGGCGGACAGCCCTCCTGACGTCTTGTGCACAATCGACCTGATCCATCACATAGTTCCGGCGTGTTCCCTTTTGCATCGTGTTAGCTTTTCCTCCAATTCACCTCGGCCCAAACCGGGCCAAATCAGGACAATTCGGACATCGGGCACAAAGGGGTGAATTGTGCCCGCGAATTACGGGGGAAAGAGCTGATGAAAGGTACGTGGACTGCTGCCGCCTGCGGCAGCGCCGGGGAGACCGGCTTTGCACGGCGGACCGGCCGCACGGCGTCCGTCCGGGAGGGGATCCGGTGACCTTGAACCGGGACATCGACACGCACGTCCCCAGTCAGCTGACCGAGGAACCACCGCTCACCGCACCGTCCGGGCAGGGTGACCGGGCACTGAGCATCCTGCGGATGCGGGAACGGCCCGCGGACGAGGCCGGAGCGGTCGACGCTGGTCCCGAGCGGCAGACCGTGAGTGTGGTCATCCCGACGCTCAACGAGGAGAAGAACATCGCGTGGGTGCTCGAGCGCATGCCGCCGATCGTCGACGAGGTGGTCCTCGTCGACGGGCACTCGTCGGACCGTACGGTCGAGGTCGCCCGCGCCATTCGGCCGGACATCGTGGTGCTGACGCAGAACTGCCGCGGGAAGGGTGACGCGGCCCGGGTGGCGTTCGCCGCGGCCACCGGCGACCTGATCGTGATGATCGACGCCGACGGCAGCATGGATCCCCACGAGATCCACCACTATGTCACCCCGCTCATGAACGGCTACGACTTCGTCAAGGGCTCGCGGTTCCTGACCGGCGGCGGGTCGACCGACCTGACTGCGCTGCGCCGCAGCGGCAACCAGGTGCTGGTGCGGTTGACGAACAGCTTCTTCCTCGTCCACTTCACCGACCTGTGCTACGGCTTCTTGTCCTTCCGCCGCGACTGCCTGCCGGCGCTCGCCCTGACCGCGCACGGTTTCGAGATCGAGACCGAGCTCGTGGTCCACGCGCTGAAGGCGAACCTGCGCATCGCCGAGGTGCCGAGCAACGAACTCCCCCGCCGCTGCGGCATCTCCAACCTGCGCACCTTCCGGGACGGTCAGCGGGTGCTCCGGACCCTGCTCCGGGAGCGGTTCGTACGGCGCCCCCGACCGGTGGTGGACCCGATCGACCACCGCGTGCTGCAACGGTGGCAGCCCCCGCCCGTCGAGTCGACCGGCCCGACCCTGAGCGAGGTGCCCCGATGAGGACTCGCTCCCCGCGGCGTACCCGGGTGGCGCGCGGTGTCCACGCGCTCGCCCTGCTGCTGGGCGTACTGCTCGGCGCCGCACCCCTGCCCGGCGGGCTCGCCACACCGGCCAGCGCGGCCGCCGGTGACATCGGCTACGTCGGTCCGTCCACCTCCGGCGACGGCTCGGCGGCGACCGGTGAGAAGCCGGAGAGCAAGCTGTGGTGGAACGACGGCGCCTGGTGGGCGGTGCTCTTCCACACCGGCAGCCAGACCCACCACATCTTCCGGCTGAACCGCTCCACCCAGCAGTGGGTCGACACCGGCACCATGGTCGACAACCGGCCGAAAACCCGTTCCGACGCGCTGTGGGACGGCACCCGGCTCTACATCTCCTCGCACGTTCGGGCCGGTTCGTCCGCGGATGCGACCGCCGGCAACCCGGCCCGGCTCTACCGGTTCAGCTACCACGCCGCGACGAAGACCTACACCCGCGACACCGGCTTCCCGGCACAGATCAGCAACTACTCCAGCGAGACCCTGACCATCGACAAGGACTCGACGGGAGTGCTCTGGGCGACCTGGACACAGGGCTCGAAGGTCTACGTGAACAACACGACGGGCGGGGACGCGGTCTGGGGCACCCCGTTCGTGCTCCCGGTCACCGCCGCCAGCAACCTGGACAGCGACGACATCTCGTCGTTGGTGAGCTTCGGGGGCTCCCGGATCGGCGTGATGTGGAGCAACCAGGTGCAGTCCGCGGTCTACTTCGCCGAGCGCGTCGACGGCACAACGCGCTCCACCTGGGACGTCTCGCGTACGGCGGTCCAGGGTCCGAACAGCGCCGACGACCACATCAACCTCAAGGCGCTCGAGGCCGACGCCGCCGGACGGGTCTTCGCGGTCATCAAGACCGGCCTCGACGACGCCGGCGCCACGAGCTCAGCACCGTTGATCATGCTCCTCGCCCTGGACCCGTCGACCCACGACTGGTCCAGCTACAAGGTCGGGCGGATCAAGGACTGCCACACCCGGCCGGTCCTGCTGCTCGACTCCGAACATCAGATGCTGTACGTCTTCATGACCGCGCCGGACAGCGGCTGCCCCTACACGGGCTACCCGGGAACGATCTTCATGAAGAGCTCCCCGATGGGCAGCATCACCTTTCCCGACGGCCGCGGCACCCCGGTCATCAGGGACGCCCTCTCGCCCAACATGAACAATGTGACGAGCACCAAGCAGAGCGTCACCAGCGCCACCGGCATGGTCATCCTGGCCAGCAACGACGTCACCCAGCGCTACTGGCACGCCGACCTCCCGCTGGGCTCGTCGTGAGCGCCGGGACCACCCTCGATCCCCGCCTCGGGCCGGCACCCGGCGACCCGCGACCGCTGCGCGTGACCAGTCCCGCCCCGGCCGACGTGTGGGAGCAGGTGCTCGCCTCCGCGCCGAACGCCCTGCCCAGCCAGACGCCGACCTGGCTCCGCTGCGTGTGCAGAGTCAAAGGCTACGAGGACGTGTCGCGGCTCTACGAGACCGCCGACGGCAGGCGCCTCATCCTGCCGCTCGTCCGGCGCCCGGGGCTCGGTCCGATCCTCGCGACCGACTTCGGACTCCCCGTTGGCTGGGGACCGGGCGGGCTGGTCTGCGAGGACGGCGATCTCCGCCCGGAGGACGTCCGGATGGTGGTCGCCGACCTGACACGGCGGCACGTGCTGAGCACCCTGGTCCGCCCCGACCCGGCGGCGGCCGGGACGTGGGAGGCCGTGGTGCCGGCGAGCGTGCTGCGCGAGAAGCGGATGACGCAGACGGTCTTCCTCGACGGCGGCTTCGACGAGGTCTGGCGCAAGCGGTTCCGCAGCGACACCCGCAACCGGATCCGGCGAGCCGAGCGGGCCGGCGTCGTCGTCGAGTGCGATGACACGGGCCGCCTGGTCCCGATCTTCCATCAGCTCTACGGCGAGTCCGTCGACCGCTGGGCGCGGCGGGACCGGCTCCCGCTCCCGCTCGCCCGCCGGCTGGCCGCCCGACGGGAGCCGCACCGGAAACTGCGCACCGTCGCGGAGATGCTCGGGCCCCGGTGCCGGATATACGCCGCCCACCATGAGGGACGACCGGTCGCCGCAATCGTCGTGCTGTTCGCCGCGACGACGGCGATGTACTGGCGCGGCGCGATGCTGGAGCAGTTCGCCGGCCCCGTCTACGCCAACTACCTGCTGCACAAGACGGCGATCGCGGACGCGATCGAGGCCGGATGCACGGTCTACAACATGGGCGACTCGGCGCGGGTGTCCTCGTTGGAGCTGTTCAAGAGCCGCTTCGGCGCCGTCAGCCAGGACTACGCCTGCTACCGCATCGAGCGGGTGCCGATCACTCCGCTGGTCGAGCGCGCTCGGGGCGGCGTACGGCGGATCCTGGCGCTCCGGCCGGTACGGAGTAGTGCATGATCCGTACACCGCCTGGCTTGCCGGGCCCGCCGACGACGGCGGTGGCGGGGCATCCGGAACCGCGACGGCAGGCGGAAGCGGCGACAGCCGCGCCCGGGCTCGCCCGGTCGGTGCTGGCCGGCCTCGACGAGGCCGGCGTGCGCTGGTGCCTGCTCCGCGGCGGTCCGGCGGCGCTTGTCGCCCCCGGGGACCTGGATCTCCTGGTCGCGCCGGCCGATCTCGCGCGGGCCGTGGCCGTCATCACGGCCCACGGGCTGATCCGCCTGGCCAGTCACGGCCGGGGCAGTCACCGGTTCTTCCTCGGGCTCGACGCGGCCACCGGCTCGTGGGTCGAACTCGACCTGGTGACGGAGCTCGCCTACGGCCGGCACTTCGAGGTGCGCACCCGGGCCACCGACCAGTGTCTGGGCCGTCGGGCACGCCAGGACGACGGGTGGGTACTCGCGCCCGGAGACGAGTTCTGGGCGCTGCTGCTGCACTGCGTGCTCGACAAGGGCAGGTTCGCCGACCACCACCTGCGTCGTCTTCGACAACTGGCGAACCACGCCACGCTCGACAGTCCGCTCGCCCGGGCGCTGCCGGACCGGGCGACCCGGATGCTGCTGGCGTACTGGCGGGTCGATTGCCCGGCGGCGCTGCCGGCCGTCCGTCGGCGACTGCTCAGCACCTGGTGGTGGGCCCATCCGGCCAGCGCGACCCGCCGCCTCGTCGGCTCCACCGCCCTGCGCTCGATCGAGCGGCCGTTGCAGGCGTGGAGCCGTCGGGGTGCCGGCGTCGCTCTGATCGGCCCCGACGGATCGGGGAAGTCCACCCTGGCTCAGGCGATCGAGTCGACGTTCTACTTTCCGGTACGCCGCGTCTACATGGGGCTCTGGCCGTCGCACGAGGCGCCGCGCAGTACCGCTGAGCAGGGCATACGCATCCTGCTGCGCCCGTTCACCGTGTGGCGCCGCTACCTGGCGGCGGTGCGCCACCGGGCGCTGGGCCGGCTGGTGGTCTTCGACCGCTACGTCTACGACGCCCTGCTGCCGCCGCGCGGGCCGCTGGTCTGGCTCAAGCGACCGTACTTCCAGTTGCTGAGCCGACTCTGCCCGGCACCCGACGTGGTGCTGCTGCTGGACGTCCCGGGGCCGGTCATGCACCGCCGCTCCGGGGAGTACGACCCCGAGCACCTCGAGCGGGAACGCGAGCAGTACCGGCGGCTGCGCCAGCGAATTCCGCACCTGGAGCGGGTCGACGCCGACCGGGCGCCGGAGCTGGTGCTCGCCGACGCGCTCGGCCGGATCTGGCGGCACTACGTCGAGCGGACGGCCCGGTGAGGGGCGCCGTGCAGTGGGCGCAGCCGGTCCTGCGGGACCGGCTCGCCTGCTGGCTGCACCGGCCCGAGCGGAGCTGGACCGCCACCGTCGCGCCCCGCCTGGTCGCCCGGGCGACCACCACCGACGACACGCGGTGGCGGACCGAGTCCGTCGCCTTCACCAGCACGTCCGTCGCCGTGGCCACGGTTGGCAGCCGCGGGGCCGGCGAACGCTACATGGTCAAGGTGCCCTGGACGCACCAGGCCACCGAGGGGCTGCGGCGCCAGGCCGAGGTGCTCGACCTGCTGTGGACGAGCCCGCGCCTGCCCGGCCTGCGCTCGCTCCTGCCGTACTGCGTGGCGCGGGGCGAGGTCGACGGGCGCTACTACTGCGTGGAAGGGGCGCTGCGCGGCGCTCCGGCGAGCGGGATGATGCTGCGGCGTAGCCGGCGGGCCGCGCTGCTCGCCTCCGCCGGCCGGGTCATCCACGACCTCCACCAGCGCACCCGCGAACGGACCCTGCTCGACCAGGCCGCCCTGGAGGAGTGGGTGGACGTCCCGCTCCGGCGGCTGTGGGAGTTCGCCGCCACCCACCCGCGCCGTGGCCGGTTCCTGGACACGGTCTGGCGACTACGCGAGGAACTCGTCGTCGCCCTCGTCGGCCGCACCGTGCACACCTCCTGGATCCACGGCGACTTCTGGCCCGGCAACCTGCTGGCCACCTCACCGGACGGCCAGGTGACCGGGATCGTCGACTGGGACCGGGCCGCGGCCCGCCAACTCCCCCTGCACGACCTGCTGCACCTGCACGTCCTCGCCCGCCGGCTGGCCCGCGGCGACGAACTCGGCGAGATCGTCGTCCAGGCGCTGCGGCACGGGATCGACCGGACGCTCGACGTCCCCGCCGACGAGGCAGCCGCCTGGCTGGACGGCATCCCGCCCCGCCCGGCCCTGCTTCTCTACTGGCTACGCCACATCCTGCTGTTCATCGACTCGGAAGGTGACCATGACGATCCACGCTGGATCCGCGGAAACGTCGAACGCGTCCTCGCCAACGTCTGAGCCGGTCGCCGTCCTCGATTCGGCGGTGCCAGCCCGGCCCGGCTCGGCCCCGACCGTGACCGTGGTCGTCTGCGTCTACACCGAGCGGCGGTGGCCACAGATCGTCCGGGCGGTCCACTCGGTGCTGGCGCAGGACCTACCGGCGGCCCAGGTCGTCGTGGTCGTCGACCACAACCCGGCGCTGCTGGCGCGGGTGTACGCCACGTTCCCCGAGCTGACCGTCGTGCCGAACGTCGGCCCGCGCGGCCTGTCGGCGGCCCGCAACACCGGGGTGGCCCGAGCGACCGGCGAGATCGTCGCCTTCCTCGACGACGACGCGGAGGCGGAGCCCGACTGGCTGGCCCGGCTGCTGCCGCACTACCGGGACCAGCAGGTGCTCGCGGTCGGCGGCCACGCCGTACCGGCGTGGGAGGAGGAACGGCCGCGCTGGCTGCCCCCCGAGTTCGACTGGGTGGTCGGGTGCAGCTTCACCGGCCAGCCCACCGAGGTCACCCCCGTGCGGAACGTCATCGGCTGCAACATGTCCTTCCGCCGGTCGGTGCTGAACCGCACCGCCGGCTTCGACCCGGCGCTCGGCCGGGTCGGCCGGACACCGGTCGGCTGCGAGGAAACGGAGCTCTGCATCCGGATCCAGCAGCTCGAGCCGGACGGCGTGGTGCTCTACGAGCCGGCGGCCCGGGTCCGGCACCGGGTGACCGTCGATCGGACGACCTGGCGCTACTTCCGCCAGCGCTGCTTCTCCGAGGGACGGTCCAAAGCGGTCGTCGCCCGGCTGGTCGGTAGCGACGCCGGGCTCGCCACCGAGCGCACGTACACCCGCCGCACCCTGCCCGCCGGGGTGCGCCGCGGCCTGCGCCAGGTCCGTGCCGGCGACCGCGCCGGCCTGCTGCGGTCCGGCGCGATCGTCGCCGGGCTGCTGGTGACCGCCGCCGGCTACGTCTCGGCCCAGGCCATGCGCGCCTCGCAGGCGGTCGGCAGACCGGGCCCCCGGCGGGCGGGCCCGGCACCGGTACGGGTGCTCGCCGTCGAGCTCGCCGAGGGGGTGCCCGACGTCCCCGACACGGGCGGCCCGGACGGTACCCGGTACGGCGCGGCGCAGGTCCTGGTCCGGCTGCACGGGGAGCCGCTCGGGCTGGTGGACGTCGGGCTGCCGGCCGGCGGGCTGACCGCGCCGGCGCTCACCGCCACGATCCGGGACCGCCTCGCCACGGCGATCGACGCGCACCTGCGCCACGACGGCCTGCCCACTCTCGACCGGCTCGACGCCCGCCCGGTCAGGGAAACCGTCGGGTCGTGTCCGTCCCGCCGAACGGCGGCGGCGCACGTCCCGTTCGTCAGCGTGGTCCTGCCGACGTGTGGACGCGCGCCGCTCTTCGAGTCCACCCTGGACTCGCTCGCCGCGCTCGACTACCCCCACTTCGAGATCGTCGTGGTGGACAACGCGCCGCAGGTCAGCGACACGGCACGGACCGTCGCCAGCCGCGCCGCCGCCGATCCCCGATTCCGCTACACGAGTGAACCGCGACCCGGCGTCGCGCACGCCCGTAACCGGGGGCTGGCCGAGGCGCGGGGCGGGATCGTGGCCTTCGCCGACGATGACCTCGTCATCGACCGGGGGTGGCTGCGCAGCCTCGTCGACGGCTTCACCGACGACGACGTGGTCGGGGTGACCGGCCACATCCTCGCCCGGGAGCTCGACACACCGGCACAGATCTGGCTGGAGCAGTACGGCGGTTACGGCAAGGGTTGCCAGCGGCGGAGGTTCGACCGGTCCGGGGTCGCCACGCTCGATGCGGAGGGCGCACGCCGCGTCGACCTGCCACCGCGCTCGCTCCACCCGTACCTGCCCGGATCGTACGGCTCCGGCGCCAACATGGCGTTCCGCACCGATGCGCTGCGCCGGTTGGGCGCCTTCGATCCGCGGCTGCGCAGCGGGGAGGACATCGACCTGCTGCTGCGTACGGTGCTCGCCGGGCACGCGCTGACCTACGAGCCGGGGGCCATCGCCTGGCACACGCACCGACGTGAGCTGCGGGCGCTGCGCCGGACCATGTACCAGTACGGGGTCGGCCTCGGCACCGTACTGACGAAATGCCTGACGAGCGACCCCACCGCCCGACGCGAGCTGGTGCGGCGGCTGCCCCGCGGCATCGCCTACGCGCTGCGGCCCGGATCGGCGAAGAACAACCGGAAGCAGGCGGGCTATCCCGCCTCGCTGACCGTCCTCGAGCTCTGCGGACTGGCGCTCGGGCCGGTCCACTACGCCGCCGCCGCGGCCCGATCTGGAAGGAGCCGCAGGTGAACCGTCAACCGAAGACGGTCGTCCCCGTCCTCTGCTACCACAGCATCGGCGACGTACCCCGAGACAGCACGCTGCGCTGGTCGGTGTCACCGGGCGACTTCGACGAGCAGATGGCGCTGATCCGGGACCGAGGGCGTACGCCGATGACGGTGAGCGGCTTCGCGGCCGTGCTGCGCGGACTGGCCCCGCTGCCGCCACGACCAGTGCTGATCACCTTCGACGACGGCTTCCCCGACCTCGCCGACACCGCACTGCCGGTGCTACGCCGACACCGGCTCACCGCCACCGCGTACGTCATCGCCGCGCGGGTGGCCACGGCGCCGTCGCAGGACGGCGATCCGTCACTCGACTGGGACCAGCTCCGGGAGCTGCACGCGCATGGCGTGGAGATCGGGTCGCACAGCCGGAGCCACCCCGCGCTCGACTGTCTACCCCCGCACGAGCTGCACCATGAAATCGCGGGGAGCCGACAGTGGCTGGAGAACGGTACGGGGACGTCGGTCCGGTCGTTCGCCTATCCGTACGGCTACCACAGCAATGCCGTCCGGACCGCGGTGCGCGCCGCCGGCTACTCCTCCGCCTGCGGAGTCAAGAACGCCCTGAGCCACCCGGACGACGACGTCTTCGCCATCGCCCGGGTGCTGATCGAGCGGGACACCGGCGTCGCCGGAATCGGAGCCCTGCTGCACGGCACCGGCTGGCCGCTGGCCTGGCGCGGCGAGCGGCTGCGCACCCGGGGTTGGCGCGCCTACCGACGGGCCCGACACCTGGTGCACACCGCGCGTCCGCGACTGCACCAGCCGACCTCGTGACGGCGCCGGAGAGCACCAGGGACGGGAGGAGGGACGCCGTCGTGAACGCCCAACGTGCCGGAACCGCGGACGCGCCGGTCGGCCGCGCGGCTCCCGGCGCCAGCATCGGTGAGGCCGGCTCGCGGACCGTCCCGGCGTGGCTGGAGGCCATCCCGAGCGTCGCCGCGCCGATCGCGTTACGCCTGCGGCAGCACCTGCGCGACCCGCTGAACGGCAACGTCTACGCGCTGATGCTCAACACGGCGGTGAGCTCGCTGCTCGGCATCGCGTACTGGGCTCTCGCCGCCCGCCTCTACTCGCCGACCGAGCTCGGCATCGGGGCGGCGACGGTGTCCACGATGACGTTTCTCAGCAACCTCGCCCAGCTCAATCTGAACGGGGCCCTCGCCCGCTTCCTGCCGGCTGCGGCGGGGCGGAGCGGCCGGCTCGTCGGGTACGCGTACGCGGTCACCTGTCTTGCGGCGCTCGCCCTGAGCGGCGGTTTCCTGCTGCTCGCTCCCCTGGTCACCGACCGGCTCGATTTCCTGCACCGCACCCCCCTGTTCGCCGTGGCGTTCGCCGTCGCCGTCGCCTGCTGGGGCGTCTTCACCCTGCAGGACAGCGTGCTGACCGCCCTGCGCGGGGTCGTCTGGGTCCCGGTCGAGAACACCGCCTTCGGGCTCGCCAAGATCGGGCTGCTGGTGCTGTTCGCCGGCATCGTGCCGAGCCTGGGCATCTTCATCTCGTGGAACCTGGCGGTCGTCGCGGCGCTCATCCCCGTCAACATGCTGGTCTTCCGCCGGTTGCTGCCCCGACAGCGGGCACTGGGCACCGAAGCGGCGCTGCCGGGCCGTCGGGGGCTCGCCCGGTTCGTGGCGCTGGACTACCTCGGATACCTGTTCATGCAGGCCGGTACGAATGCTCTGCCGTTGCTCGTGACCGCCCGGTTGGGCGCCGAGGCCAACGGCGTCTTCTACGTGGCCTGGCTGCTCGGCGGCTCGCTGGAGCTGGTGGCGTACCACTTCGGCACCTCGCTGACCGTGGAGGCCGCCGCCGACGAATCGCGGCTCGCGGCATACGCGCGGCAAGTGCTGCGCCGGGGCCTGCTCCTCTTCGTACCGGCGGTCGTCCTGCTCTGCGCGTCGGCGCCGCTGCTGCTGGCCCTGTTCGGCAGCGACTACGCCTCGCCCGGCTCGGACACCCTGCGGCTCTTCGCCGTCGCGGTGCTGCCCAAGTTGCTGCTGACCGTCTTCGTCGCGGCGTCGCGGGTGCAGCGTCGGGTGGGGCGCATCATCGCCGTGCACGCGGCCACGAGTGTCCTGGTGGTCTCGCTGGCGGTGGTCGCGATGGCGCAGATCGGGGTCGCCGGGGTCGGCGTCGCATATCTCGCCGGACAGCTCGTGGTGGCGGCGGCCGTGCTGCCGTCGCTGGTGCGGCTGCTGCGGGGCGCGTCGTGAGCGGCGCCGTGGCCCTGCTGGCCGCCCCGGCCTCAGCCGGCCGGCGGATCCGACACGGCCTGCTCGCCGGTGCCGAGTGGGCTGCGCCGGCGGCGGCGCTCGCGCTCGGGGTCTGGGCCCTGCGGCGGGGGGACGCCGCCGACATCGGGTCGCTCGGCCTGGTCACCGCGCTCCGCCCCGAACTGTACGTCGCACTGGCGCTGCTGACCGCGAGCTTTCTCCGCGGCGTCTTCCGCCCCCGCCCGGCTTCCGATGCCCTGCTCGCCGCGCACGTGGTGGTGCTCGTCATCCTGCTCTTCGGCGCGGCGCCGATCATCGAGCCCCTGCCGCGGGTGATCTCGGGTTGGCTGCACGTCGGCTTCGCCGACTACATCGCTCGTACCGGGGAGACCCTGCCGGACTTGGACGCCCGCTTCAGCTGGCCCGGATTCTTCGCGCTGACCGCCATGGCGACGCGGCTGGGCGGGCTGCCCGACGCCATGCCGCTGCTCGCCTGGGCGCCCGTGGTGTTCAACCTGCTCTACGGCGTCGCGGTGTTCCGGCTCGCCCGGTTGACGTCGACGGACGCCCGGACGGCGTGGCTCGCCCTCTGGCTGTTCTTCCCCGCCAACTGGGTGGGGCAGGACTACTTCGGCCCCCAGGCGATGAACTACCTGTTCTACCTGGTCCTGCTGATGGTGCTGCTCCGCTGGTTCCGCCCGGTCGCGCACGACAGCCGGCAGGGCGTGCGGACCTGGCGGCGCCCGAGGGCCTTGCTGCTGCGCCTGCTCCGGATCCCGCCGCGGCCGCTGCTGCTCGAACCGGGGGCCGATCGGGCCAGCCCGGCGTCGCTGGTCGGGCTGGCCGCGGTGGTCCTCGTGATCTTCGCGGCCAGCACCGTGAGCCACCAGCTCACCCCGATCGCGATCGTGATCTGCGTCGGTGCGCTGGTGCTGGCCCGCCGTTGCACGCTCCGTACGCTGCCGATCCTGCTGGCCGTCATGCTGATGGCCTACATCAGCTACGGCGCCGTCGCGTACTGGGCGGGGCACCTGGACGACATGTTCGGCTCCTTCGGGAAGGTCGGCGGCACCATCAACGACGGGGCGGTCCAACGGGTACGAGGCGACGCGGGGCACCAGATGGTGGTGCTGCTGCGGGTCGTCCTCGCCATGGCGGTCTGGGGGCTGGCGGCCATCGGCGCGTGGCGGCGAATGCGCCGGGGACAGGCCGTCCTGGGGCTGCTGGCCCTCGCCGGTGCACCCTTCCTCCTGCTGGGGATGCAGAGCTACGGCGGCGAGATCTTCCTCCGGGTGTACGCCTTCGCCCTGCCGTTCATGGCGATCCTGCTGGCCGCGCTGCTGGTTCCGGTGTGGCCGGCGCGGCGTCGCGTCCCCGCGGCCCTCGCGGCGGGCGCGCTGAGCGCCGTCCTCATCGGCGCGTTCTTCGTCGCCCGATACGGCAACGATGCCTTCGAGCAGGTCCGCCCGGGCGACCACCGGGCCGTGGAGTGGCTCTACGCGCACGCCCCGGCGGACGCCACGTTCGTCTCGGTGACCTCGAACGTCCCCTGGCGGGCGAAGGGCGTCGAACGGTACCAGTACCGACCCCTCGGCCAGGATCTCGGGCCGACCACGGTGCCCGCCATCGAGGAGGAGATGCGGGCCAACCCGAAGGGCGCCTACCTGGTCATGACGAAGGGGCAGTTCGTCTTCGCGCAGTCGTTCCTGGGCAAGCCGCGAGGCTGGGGCGAGGACCTGGAACGCCAGGTCGTCGACTCAGGACGGTTCCGGCTCGTCTACCAGAATCCCGAGGCGAGGGTCTACGTCCTCGGCAGCAGCGAAGGGGGCGGCCGGTGACCCAGATCGCCGATCCCGGCATCGATGCCAGTCCAGGTTCTCCAAGCCAGCCGGCCCCGCCCTCGCTGACGGACCTCCCGTCGGGTGTCCCGTGGTCAGCGTTGGTGACGCTGGTCGCCGGTGACGCTGTGCTCGCCCTCGTCCTCTGGGACGTGCCGGGCATCCTGCGGACCGTCATCGTCCTCGCCTACCTCGCCGTGGCGCCGGGACTGGCCTGCGCGAGGCTGATCCGGATCCCGGACGGCCTCACCCGGTTCGTCGTCGGCGTCGCGCTCAGCCTCGCCCTCGGCGTCCTGGTCGCGCAGGGGATGCTCCAGCTGCACCTGTGGTCGCCGCTGCTCGGGATCGTCACCCTCACCGTGATCGCGTCGCTGGCCGCCCTGATCGAGCTGGGCCGGGACGTGCTGCACCCCACCGGAGGCGACGGATGGAGCCGGCATGACTGACATCGTCCTCAGCGTGGCACGGTCCGGGCCCGTCCAGGCGACCGTGCTCACCCTGCTCGTGGTGGCGCTCATCGCCCGGATCGTGGCGCAGCTCGCCGCGCGACCGGCGCGGCTGGAGATCCTCCGGACCCTCGACATGGTGGCCGCACCGCTGCTCGTCGCGTTCGTCGTCATCATCCTGCAGCGGTTCGCTGAGCTGAGCTGACCGTGGCCGGCGCAGCCCAGCTCACCCCCGCCCGTCGCCCCTTCACAGGCCGTGGCGGCGGTCGCCCGCCACCAGCTCGCTGATCCGTGCCTCGGACCGGGCCGAGAACGGGTCCCGGTGGGCGGCGACCGCCTGCCGGGTCTCCTCGGCCACCAGATCGGCGTTGATCTGGGCGCCCGCGCCCGCGCCGGCCGCGGCGGCGGGGCCGACCTGGGCGGCCGGGTCGGTGACGTTGCCCGCGACCCACACTCCGGGCACCTCGGTACGGCCGGTCGCGTCGGCGGGGATGTGCTCCCCGACTCCGGCGGGGTGCGCCGCCGGCCGTAGCCCGAGCGCCGCCAGGAACCCGGCGCGGGCCACCATCCGCGGCGCGACCACCAGGGCGTCGCGGTGGACCAGCCGGCCGTCGCCGAGGCGTACGCCCACGAGACGGTCCTGGACGGCCTCCAGGGACGCCACCTCGCCGGCCACCACACGGACGCCGCGGGCGGCCAACTGCTCCGCCTGCTCATCCGTGGGCGGCGGCATGGTGTGGGGGAAGAACGTGACATCGGCGCTCCACTGGCGGAACAGCAACGCCTGGTGCACCGACAGCGGCCCGGTGGCCAGCACCCCGATCGCCCGGTCCCGCACCTCCCAGCCGTGGCAGTACGGGCAGTGGATCACGTCCCGGCCCCACCGGGCCCGCAGGCCCGGCAGGTCCGGCAGCTCGTCCACCAGCCCGGTGGCCACCAGCAACCGGCGCGCCCGGACGGTCCGCCCGTCGGTCAGCGCCACCCCGAACCCGTCGTCCGCGCGCGTCGCGGCGCCGACCTCGCCGGGCACCACCTGGCCGCCGTAGTCGCGGACCTCCGCCCGGCCGCGCTCCAGCAGCTCGGCCGGGGGCATCCCGTCGCGGGCCAGCAGCCCGTGCACCCCGTCGGCCGGGGCGTTGCGCGGGGCACCCGAGTCGATCACCAGTACCGATCGGCGCGCCCGGGCCAGCATCAGCGCCCCGCTCAACCCCGCGGCACCCCCGCCGATCACCACCACGTCGTAGCTCTCCCTGAGCTGCTCGGTCATCCTGACCACCTCCCAGGGCAACCATCCGGGCCACCCGCGAAAGTGGCAAGCCTTGTTGCTGTTATGGCAAGCTGATGGCATGGACGACGACCTCGACCAGGCGCTCGACGCGGTCGGCCCCCGGCTCCGCGCGCTGCGCCGGCAGCGCGACACCACGCTCGCCGAACTGTCGGCCACCACCGGCATCTCGGTGAGCACCCTGTCCCGGCTGGAGTCCGGCACCCGCCGGCCCACCCTGGAACTCCTGCTCCCCCTGGCCCGGGCCCACGACGTCACGCTCGACGAACTCGTCGGCGCCCCGCCCACCGGAGACCCGCGCATCCACCTGCGCCCGGTCACCCGCCACGGCATGACCATGCTGCCGCTGACCCGCCGAGCCGGCGGCATCCAGGCGTACAAGCTGGTGATCCCCGCCAGCGGCCGGCGGAACGAACCCGACCCGCAGACCCACGAGGGCTACGAATGGCTGTACGTCCTCAACGGGCGGCTGCGGCTCGTCCTCGGCGACCACGACCTGGTGCTCTCCCCCGGCGAGGCGGCCGAGTTCGACACCCGCGTACCGCACTGGTTCGGGGCCGCCGACGCCGAACCGGTCGAGTTCCTCAGCCTCTTCGGCCGGCAGGGCGAACGCCTGCACCTGCGTGCCCGCCCCACCACCGGCTCCCCGCGCTCTGGCAGAGTTGCCGGATGAGCGCAACCCGATCCGCCGCCCAGGCCTGGGACGAGGAGTACCGGCGCGGCCGGTATCAGGACGAACCGCCGGTCGCGTTCGTCGCCGACATCCTGGCCGCCGCCCGCCGGGTGGGCGCGACCGACGGGCTCTACGTCGGCTGCGGCAACGGCCGCAATCTGCTGCCGCTGGTGGACGGCGGGCTCGACCTGCTCGGCCTGGACATCTCCGCCGAGGCGGTCCGCCAGCTCGCCGACCGGCGACCGGACCGGGCCGGGCGGCTGCGCCACGGCGACCTGGACTCGTTGCCGCCCGGGGCGACCTGGCCGTTGGTGATCGGCATCCAGGTCTTCCAGCACGGCGACCGCGGGCAGGCACACCGGCAGGTCCGCGCGGCACAGCGACGGGTCGCCGCGGGCGGTTTGATCTGCGTACGCGTCAACGCGGTCGGCACGGATGTGTGGCCGGCGCACGACGTGGTCGAGCGGGCACCTGACGGCGGATTCACCGTGCGCTACACGGCGGGGCCGAAGCGCGGGCTGGACATCCACTTCTTCGGTGCGGCGGAGCTGGACCAGCTCTTCACGGGGTGGGCACCGGTGCTTCCGGCCCGCCCGCAGCGCACCGAGCGGGACACCCCCGGCACCGGGCAGTGGACGCAGTGGGAGGCCATCTGGCGCCGCCCGGCGGAGCTGGTCACCCCGTAGCGGCGGCACCCTGCGGTTGCCCGCCTGGTTGCCGAGCTGGTGACGGCAAGCTGGACTGGCCGGTCCCAGGTGCGTCGACGGGCAACGCCTCGAGCTGGAAGCGGCTCAGCAGGTCGGGCAGAAACGTCGCGAGGGCGGTGGCGGTGTTCTGCCGGTCGCCGCCGCCGTCGTGCAGGAGCACGATGGAGCCGGCCCTGGTGTCCGCGGTGACGGTGGCGATGATGGCGGCTGCTGCCGGTTCCTCCCAGTCGCGGGGGTCCACCGCCCAGTGCAGGCCGGTCATGCCCAGGTCCTCGGCGACGTCGACCAACTGTGGGGTCCAGTTTCCGCCCGGCTGCCGGAAGTACCTGATCGGGGCCTGCGGTGCGGCGGCGTGGATGGCCTGGCTGGTCCGCAGCAGATTGCCCTCAATGTCCAGTCGTGGCCGGTTGCCGAGGTCGAGGTCCTCGTTCCAGGTGTGGTTGCACAAGGTGTGACCGTCGGCCACGATGGCCCGCACGAGTGCCGGATACGCCGCCGCATTCTTGCCCAGCAGGCAGAACGTCGCCTTGACGTGCTGCTGGCGCAGCGTCTTCAGGACGAGCGGAGTCCAGGTGGGGTCGGGTCCGTCGTTGAAGGTCAGCGCCACCTGCGCCGTGCCGGTGGTCAGCTGGACACCGGCGGGGACGGGGGATTCGGTGGCGGACGGCGGTTCGGCCGACGATGGCGCGTGCGGCAGCAGGGACCGACTGATCAGATAGACGCCGCCGACCAGCACCGCCAGCACCAGGGTCAGGACGGCGGCGCGCAGCGCCGGAGACCGGCGCATCAGGTTGTCCTTCGGCTGTCTGCCGCCGCAGGCATGTCATGGCTGGTCACTGTCGCCCTCTCTCCCGATCCGACAGTCGCCACGTTAGCTGCCAAACAATCCCAATTCGCGCGTATACAAACATAATCATCCCCTATTGGCGCGTTAAGGCTCAAACCGGCAAGTGGGCAGCGGGCTACATAAACGTCGTAGGAGAGGCGAAATGCGAATGTGATTCTGGGTGGAATCCAGGAACGACACCGACCTCGCCCCCCTCGGACCGAACCGGATCAATCGCGCCGGACGATATCCGCCCCAGCGGAAGGCTCCCGCACCTCGTGGAGGTGCACACGCGGCAGCCGGGGGCCGGTCGGCGTCTCGCACGCATGGCCGCGCGACTTCGCCGCCCGGCCGCAGTTCGCAGGTTCTGCCGCCGCCAGCGGTCGCGATTGAGTGCGGTCGCGACGAAACACCAGCCAGCCGCTGTCGCCAACCAGAATTCTCGCGCTCCTGAAACCGTTTTCCGGGCCACCGGACCGACCCGGGATCGAGGCACCACCGCCCGCCACGAAAGAAAAGGAACCGACAGCCGCCAGGATCCCTCCACGTGCAGCGTTCGACGCCTCCCCGATCCCTCACGTTCCACGCTGATTAATCCGGAACTGCGGCCACCGGCCACCCGGAAACCGCACGACCAAGCCCCGCCTCGGGGCAGCGCCCTGGATGGCCACGCCCCCGCCGCGCCCGCCGACACCGGACCCGAAACAGCAGGTCAGACGGGCTTACCTGACGATCGGGGCAGTGCACCCGACCCCAATGCGCCGATATTGACCGTTATCGAATAAATCGATGAGCATCTTTGCCGCACAAGAAGTCTTTCGGGCATTCCGCCCGAGGGTCAGACCGTTCATCCGGCAAGTTCAATCGATGGTCGTCGAGTCCTTGACGGACTCTCCACCCACCCGCAAGATATAGGCGGTCATCATTTGATGGGTGACCCCCACGGCTATCCATTCGCCCAGCCTGCGAGCACGGGAAAGAGGCAAGGAAGCTTCTTACGCTCGCCATCGAAAGCTGCCAGCAACACCTGATGCAATTGTTCACGGGGGGCAAGGAAATGTGCCGGGACGGCCGGCACATGGGCCGCCTGACGCGTGAAGGAGAGACGCAGTGAACCCGCTGGTCTCAGTCGTCATACCCTGCTACAACCGGGCGCGCACGGTCGAGCTGTGCGTACGGTCGGTGCGGCAGCAGACGTATCCGGCCATCGAGATCATCGTGGTCGACGACGCCAGCAGCGACGGCTCCGCCGCCGTTGCCGAGTCGGCCGGCGCCACCGTTCTGCGCCTGGCGACCAACAGCGGCCCCGGGGCGGCCCGAAATCTGGGCGCCGAGCGGGCTCGCGGAGAGATCCTGTTCTTCCTCGACGCGGACGTCGCACTCGAGCCGGGCAGCCTCGCCGCGGCGGTCGCGAAGCTGCGGTCCACGCCACGGCTGGGCGCGATCTGCGGGGTGCTGCGACCGGAGTCGCTGCTGTCCCGCAACCTCATCGCCGAGTACCGGGCCCTGCAGATGTACCACTGGTGGCTGGCCCGGGAAGGCCCCATGGACGGGCTGCACACGGCCTTGTGCGCGCTGCGCACCGAAGTGTTCCGCGAGATCGGACCGTTCAATCCCGACCTGCGGCACACCGAGGCGCCGGAGTACGGGCACCGGATCCGTCAGCGGTACGACGTGCACAGCACCGCCGATATCGCGGGCGTGCACGACCACGACACCACGCTGCGCGTGCTGCTGCCCAAAGTGTTCCTGCGGGCCCGCGCCAGCGCCGTCGAGGTGCGACGCGGCGAGGTGCTCGGCGGCGCCGCCTCGCGCGTGCTGGCCAGCGGCCTGGTCCTGGCCGCCGCGCTCACGCTGCCGGTACCGCTGGTCGCGTGGCCCGGCGGCGTCGCGGTGCCGCTGGTACTCGTGGCCGTGGCCGCCGCGCTGGACGCCCGCACCTACCGCCGGGTGGTGGTCAGCCGGGGAGTCCGCTTCGGACTGCGGTTCGCCGGGGTCCACCTGCTATACCAGCTCACCTCGGCGGCCGGCGCGGCGATCGGGACGGCGCAGCGGCTCCTGCGCCGTGCCGCCTGGCGGGCCGTCCCCTCGGTCGGGACCCCCCGGTGATCGTGCTTACCTGCGGCCGGACGCGCTCCGCGCGGGCGGCGGTCGCGGGCGCCGTACTCCTGGCCGCCGTCGCCGCGACGGTCGCGGCGATCGTGGCCGTGCACTGGGTCGCGGCTCGGACCGGGAGCGCCTGGTCTCCCGGCGGCGACCTGGCGGTCTACCGGGACGCCACCGAGGCGGTCCTCGCGCACCGTTCGCCGTACGAGGTCAGCCGCGCCGGGTACGGGTTCGTCTACCCGCCGTTCGCCCTGCTGGCCATGGCACCGCTGGCGTGGCTCGGCCCGACCGCAGGGTTCTGGGGATGGACCGTGCTGTCGGCGCTCGCCGTCCCGGTCGTGGTGTGGCTCCTGGTCGACCACCTCACCCCCGCGACTGACCGACGGCGGCCGGCCCTGCTGGCAGCCGGCACCCTGGCCGTGCTGCCGCTCTCACCGATCGCGGGAACGCTGCTGCTGGGCAACGTGAACATCCTCCTGCTGGCGCTCATCCTGGTCGACCTGCTGCTGGCCACGGGGCGCCACCAGGGCGTCCTGGTCGGCGTTGCCGCCGGGATCAAGCTCACGCCGCTCGTCTTCGTCGGCTACCTCCTGCTCACCGGCCGCACCCGGGCCGGCCTGACCGCCCTGGTCACCTTCCTCGGGACCGTGGGAATCGGCTTCCTGCTCCTGCCCGCCGCCTCCGCCACCTTCTGGGGCGGCGCCTTCCTGGACAGCTCGCGGACCAGGCCGCCCGGCGAGGAGGCGTTCGGCAGTTCCATCCGGGGTGCGGCGCTGAACCTCCTGCCCGGGCCCGGGCAGGAGGCGTGGCTGCCGACCAGCGTGGCGGCGGGCGCGGCGGGACTGTGCGTCGCGGTGTGGGCGAGCCGCCGGGGCGAGGAACTGACGGGCATCCTGGCGTGCGCGGTGACCGGGCTGCTCGTCTCGCCGGTCACCTGGTATGCCCACTGGGTCTGGTGCGTGCCCCTGTTGGCGCTCCTCGCCATTCGGAGCCGGCACCGGCCGGGCCGCGCCCGGGTGCTCGTCGGCAGCCTGTGGCTCGTCTTCGCCCTGCCGCTACCGTGGTGGGTCGCGTACGTCGTCGGTTGGGCGCCGGCCCCGGAACGGGCCTGGCTGATGCCGGTCGAGCTGCTCTACACCCTCACCGGCGCGGCGCTGCTGGTCCTGGCGGCGGTCTGGCTGCGCCGCACCGGCCCGGTGGGGCCGGGCCACGCCCCCGTCGGCGGGGGGCACTGATGGCGACGCTCGACGCGGTCGCGGTGATCGTGCCGAACTTCAACAAGGCCAAAACCCTGCGCGCCTGCCTCGAATCCATCTACGCCCAAACCCACCAACCCACCGAGGTCATCGTCGTCGACGACCACAGCACCGACAACTCCCCCGCCATCGCCCACGACTTCCCCTGCACCCTCATCACCACACCCACCAACCAAGGACCCGCCGCCGCCCGCAACACCGGCGCAGCCGCCAGCACCGCACCCCTGCTCTTCTTCGTCGACTCCGACACCGCCCTCGCCCCCGACGCCATCGCCAACGCCATCCACCTCCTCCACCACACCCCCGACGCCGGCATGGTCCAAGGCATCTACGCCCCCCACCCCCTCTACGACGACGGCCCCGTCGAGGCATACCGCGTCGCCTTCGAACACCACTGGCGCAAACGCAGCGTCGGACGGGACCGAGCAGCGACACTCTTCGCGGCCAGCCTGATTCCCCGTGCGGTGTTCAGCGAGGTCGGCGGGTTCGACGAGCGGCTGCGTACCGGGGAGGACGCCGAGTTCGGCACGCGGATGCCCGACCGGTACCGGCTGGTCGTCACCGACGCCGTAGTGACCCGGCACGACGACGTCGACCGCTTCCTGCCGTTCGTACGGGAGCAGTTCAGCTTCGCGACCGCCACCCCGCTGGTCATGCTCCGCGCCGGACGACGGCGCAACGCCGGCACCGGGTTGCGGGTGAACGCGGTGTCGCCGACGGGGCTGGTGCTGTCCGGGCTGAGCCTGCTGGCGCTGCCGCTCCTGCCCGTCCTGCCGGGGCTGCTGCCCCTGTGGCTCGCCCTGCTCGTGGCGTCCACCGCGATGAGCCACGACTTCCTCCGCTTCACTTACCGGCTGCGGGGCGCCGGCTTCGCCGCATACGCGACGGCCATGCACACGCTGTTCTACGCCCTGGCAGTGGTCGGCACCGGGGTGGGCGCTCTGCGGGTCGCGTACGTGCTGGCCCGGGGGTGGGCGCGGTGAACGGGCCCGACGCGGTCGCGGTGATCGTGCCGAACTTCAACAAGGCCAAAACCCTGCGCGCCTGCCTCGAATCCATCTACGCCCAAACCCACCAACCCACCGAGGTCATCGTCGTCGACGACCACAGCACCGACAACTCCCCCACCATCGCCCACGACTTCCCCTGCACCCTCATCACCACACCCACCAACCAAGGACCCGCCGCCGCCCGCAACACCGGCGCAGCCGCCAGCACCGCACCCCTGCTCTTCTTCGTCGACTCCGACACCGCCCTCGCCCCCGACGCCATCGCCAACGCCATCCACCTCCTCCACCACACCCCCGACGCCGGCATGGTCCAAGGCATCTACGCCCCCCACCCCCTCTACGACGACGGCCCCGTCGAGGCATACCGCGTCGCCTTCGAACACCACTGGCGCAAACGCAGCGTCGGACGGGACACCGGTGCACTGCTGGCCGCGAGTCTCATCCCTCGTGCGGTGTTGACCGAGGCCGGCGGGTTCGACGAACGGCTGCGCGACGGCGAGGACGACGAGTTCGGCACCCGGCTGCCGGCCCGGTACCGGCTGGTGGCGACCGACACCGTGGTCACCCGGCACGACGACGTCGACCGGCTGCTGCCGCTGCTGCGGGAGCAGTTCGTGCGCGCCGGCACGAAGCCCCTGCTCATGGTGCGGACGTGGCGGCGGCAGCGGGCCGGGGCGGCGGGCGCCCGGGTGGGGATGATGTCGCCAGACCGGTTCCGGCACCTCGAGTGGTCCGCGCGGCTGTCCCTGGTCGCGTCCGGGCTGGCGCTGCTGACGGTGCCGTTGGCCGTGGCCGTGCCGTGGCTGCCACTGACCTGGCCGGCGTTCGGCGTGGTCGTCATCGCGGCCAACCATGGCTTCCTGCGGTTCGTCTACCGGTTGCGGGGTCCCCGGTTCGCCATGTTCGCGGCCGGGATGCACCTGCTGGCCCACGCCACCCTCGTCGCCGGGCTCGCCGCCGGATTGCCGCGGGCCGCGTACGCGCTGCTGCGGGAGGGGACCCGCGGGGCGCGGTCGCGTCCGGCGGAGGCGGGGGCGCGGCGATGATCCTGGACACCCCGCTCGGCCCGGACCCCGCCGCCGAGCGATCCGGGAGGCGGTGGCGGCGCCGGCTGTGGCGGCTGGCCACGGTGGTGTTCGGCCTGGTGGTCACGGTCGCCGTCGGGCGGGCACTGGCCGACCAGGACTGGTCGGTCGTGGCCGTCCTGCTGAGCCGGCGCGACGGCGCTCAGATCGGCCTGCTGCTCGCCGCCGCCCTGCTGGCGGCGACGGTGGGGCCGTTGCTGGGAATGCTCTCCTGGCGGACCGTCCTGCTGGAACTCGGTCCGCCGGTCAGCCCGACGCGCGTCGTACGCATCTTCTTCGTGGGGTTCCTCGCCAAGTACGTCCCCGGCAAGGTGCCGGGCGTGGTCGCCGCCGTCAAGGTGGCCACGGCCAACGGGGTGACGCTGTCCCGGACGCTGGTGGCAGGGACGCTCAGCATGCTCCTGGTGCACTCGACCGGGCTGACGGTCGGGCTGCTCACCGGCGCACAGGTGCTCGGCGGTCGGGCGGTGTGGCTGGTGCTGCCTGCCCTGCCGGTGCTGGGGGTGGTGTGCTGGCCGGGCGTGCTCAGCCACGTCACCCGTCTGGTGCTGCGGCTGCTGCGCCGGCCCGGGCCGGCGGCGGCGGTGTCCGGCCGGGCGGTACGGGTAGCGGTGGCGTGGCAGACCCTCTCGTGGCTGGTCAGCGGCCTGCACCTGTGGCTGCTGGCGGTGGCGATGGGAGCCGCCCCCGGGCGCGCGCTGCCGCTGTGCGTCGGGGCGTTCGGACTGGCGACCGTCGTCGGCGTCCTGGCCGTCGTCGTACCGGACGGGCTCGGGGTGCGCGAGGCCGTGCTGTCCGGAGCCCTGGCGCTGGTGCTGCCGCTGCCCTCGGCGGTGGCGGTGGCCGTGGCGAGCCGGTTGGTGACCACTGTGGGCGAGGTGGTGCTCGGCGGGGCCGCACTGGGGGCGGTGGAGGTGGTCCATCGAAGGTCGTCCGCATCGGATGCGGCGTTCGTGAGGGAGATGAGCGGTGATGCGCAGGTTGATCGGGCTTGAGGAGTGCGAACAGCTGACGACGCGGGAGGTCCACGACCTCTACCGTCGGTACGTCAGCCGGTCGCAGGTGTCCTTGATGACGACCTTCGGCTTCGGCCGGGAGCTGGTGGACCGGGCGGAGGGCGCCTGGGTCCACATGCGCGACGGCAGCCGGGTGCTGGACCTCTCCGGCGGGGTCGGCGTGCTCAACCACGGCCACAACCACCCGCGCATCCTCGCGGCGCGGGCCCGGTTCGCCGAGCAGCGGCGGATGGAGGTGCACAAGGCATTCTTCTCGCCGTACCTGGCGGCGCTGAGCCACAACGTGGCCGAACTGCTGCCCGGGGACCTGTCGATCTCCTACTTCCCCAACTCGGGTGCGGAGGCGAACGAGGGCGCCATCAAGATGGCGTACAAGTACCACGGCGGCCGGCGCGGGACCATTCTGCGGGCCGACATCAGCTTCCACGGCAAGACGCTCGGTGCGGGCAGCCTGACCGGGTCGGCGGAGAACCACTTCCGGTTCCCGGGGCTGCCCAACGCGGTGGTGTATCCGTACGGCGACGTGGCGGCGGTGCGGGCGGCGGTGGAGGCCACCCGCCGGTCGGACGGCAGCTGCGACGTGTACGCGCTCATGGTGGAGCCGTTCAGCGCGTCGAGCATGCGCTGCTGGTCCGAGTCGGCGCTGCGCGAGCTGCGGCAACTGTGCACCGACGAGGACGTCGTGTTGATCTTCGACGAGGTCTACACCGGCTGGGGCAAGACCGGCAGCCTGTTCTACTTCATGCGCCACGACGGCCTGCTGCCAGACATCCTCACCTACTCGAAGTCGCTCGGCGGGGGCAAGGCGTCGATCTCCGGTTACACCGCACGGGAGCGCCTGTTCCGCAAGGCGTACGACCGACTCTCCGACGTGATCCTGCACAGCACCACCTACTACGGCTTCGGGGAGGAGACCGCCACCGCCATCGAGGCGGTGAACGTGGTGGTGGACGAGGACTTCCCGGGCCGGGCCCGGCAGGTGGAGGCGATCCTCGGCCCGGGCCTGGAACGCATCCGCGCGAGCCACCCGGACGCGGTGGACCGGGTCGCGGGGGTGGGATCGCTGTACGGCGTGTTCCTCAACAGCGGCCCGAAGCTGCTGGAGTTGGCCGGCAAGCTGGTGCCCGGGTTCACCCACGACCCCCGGTTCGGCACCAAGCTCATCACCCTCTCGGTGATCGCGCACCTCTACCGCGAACACAAGATCATGACGTACTACAGCCCGAACGTCGAGAACCCACTCATGGTCGCCCCCACCCTCATGATCGAACCGGCCGACCTGGAGCACTTCCTGCGGGCGCTGGACGCCACCCTGGCGCTGGGACTACGCCGGCTGCTCACCGGATTCGTCCGGGAGAAGGTCGGTGCCGCGTGGTAGGCGACGGACGCCGGGTCGTGGTGACCGGGGCGAGCGGCATGCTCGGCGGCTTCGTCGTCCGCCGATTGCGCGACGAGGGCGTACCCGTGCACGGGGTGGACCTGCGCGCCCCGGCCGAGGCCGAGGTGAGCGCCACGGTGGCCGACGTGCGGGACCGGGCCGCCATGACGGCGGCGTTCGCCGGAGCCGGCGCGGTCGTGCACTGCGCCGCCGCGCTGCCCAGCTATGCGCCGACCGAGATCCACTCGGTGATCGTGGACGGCACCCGCACCGTGCTGGCCGCCGCCCGGGACGCGGGCGTGCCCCGCGTGGTGCACATCTCCACCACCGCCGTGTACGGGCTCCCCCCGGTGGTGCCCACCCCCGAGACCCACCCCCGCCAGCCGGTGGACACCTACGGCCGGGCCAAGGCCGCCGCGGAACAGGTCGCCGAGGAGTTCCGCGGGCGCGGACTCTGCGTACCGGTGCTACGGCCGAAGACGTTCCTGGGCCCCGGGCGGATGGGCCTGTTCGCCATGCTCTTCGAATGGGCGCACGAGGGGCGTCACTTCCCCATCCTGGGCCGGGGCGACGTCCGCATCCAGATGTGCGCCGTCGAGGACCTCACCGAGTGCGTACTCATCGCCCTGCGGGCCGACCCGACCCAGGCCAACGACACCTTCAACGTGGCCGCCACCCGGTTCGGCACCCTACGCGAGGACTTCCAGGCGGTCCTCGACGCCGCCGGCCACGGCCGGCGGGTCATCTCCGTCCCGGCCCAGCCCGCCCTGCTCGCCCTCCAGTTGCTCGGCCGCGCTCGGCTGTCCCCGGTCTACGACCGGCTCCTGCACAAACTGCTCGCCGACTCCTACGTCAGCACCGACAAGGCCCGTCAACGGCTCGGATTCACTCCCCGGCACTCCAACCAGGACGCCCTCCTGCGCACGTTCCGGTGGTGGCAGGCCCAGCGGTCCCGAGGCGAGGCCCACCAGGCCGGCCGCACCAGCCGCGAACCGTGGTCGCAGGGCGCGCTCCGCGTCGCAAAGGTGTTCTTCTGATGAACCCGGTCATCCACACCGGTGCGGCGGTCCGGACAGCCGCACCACAGTCCACCGGCGCCAGCCGGGTCGGCACGCTGGCCGGCGCCCTGCTGCGGCTGGCCCGCCCCGGGCAGTGGCCGAAGAACTTCCTGGTCATCTGCGTACCGCTGCTCGACCCGCTGGCCTGGAACCACGCCGCACTGGCCAACCTGGGCGCGGCGGTCGTCGCGTTCACCCTCGCGTCCGTGCTCGTCTACGTCCTCAACGACCTCGTCGACCGGCGACGCGACGCGCACAACCCGGCCCGGTGGCACCGCCCGCTCGCCTCCGGCCGGCTGTCGCCACGGGCCGCGGCGCTGTTCGCCGCGACCGTTGCGGTGCTGCTCGTCGGCGTGCTTACCCTCCAGGCGGCGGCCACCGTGTGGCCGGTGGCCGGCTATCTGCTGCTCAACGTCGCCTACTCGCTCGGCCTCAAGCACGTCCCGCTGCTGGACGTCTTCCTCGTGGCCACCGGCTTCGTGCTCCGGCTCGTCTACGGCTACCTCGCCACCGGGGCCGCGATTCCCGGCTGGCTCCTCACCGCCGTGTTCACCCTGTGCCTGCTGCTCACCCTCGGCAAACGCCGCCAGGAACTGCACAGCACCGGCGGCGAGCACCGGCCCGCCCTACGCGGTTACACCGTCGCCCTCGCCGACCAGCTCATGCAGTTGTCCGCCACCCTCACCGCCGGCAGCTACCTGCTCTACCTGCGGAACGAGGCACCGCTGGGCGACTACGCGTCGACCGCGCTGGTCCTGCTGACCCCGATGGCCGTCTTCGGGCTGTTCCGCTACCTGCAACTCGTCCTGGTGCACAACGCGGGCGGAAGCCCGGTCCGGGTGCTCGTCCGGGATCCCGCCCTGGTGGCCAACACCGTCCTGTGGGCCGCCCTGTCCGGCGGGCTCCTGCTCGCCGCACGGGGGCAGTGGTGACGGCCGACCGGTCGGCGGTGGCCGATGGCACGCCAGACGTGGTGAGCCACTCCGACGCCGTCGAGGCGCCGGCGGGTACGACTGAGGGCGCGGGCGCCCCGCGGTCGCGGCAACGGCGGTGGATCACCTTGGTGGTGCTGGGCGCGGCCGGCTCGTGGCTGGTGTTCGTGGCGGCGCACCGGGTCCTGTCCGGCCGGGTCTGGTGGTGGAACCTGCCGGACCTGGCGCCACCGCTGCTGTTCCTCGCCGTCCCGATCCTGCTGCTCGCCGCGCTGCCGCTGGCCCGACCCGCCCGGATGGTCGGCGCGCCGCTGGCCGTGGCGGCGCTCGTGCTCGGTTGGCCCGGCGCGGGGGTCAACATCGCCGCCCTGTGGCACCGGCCCGCGCTGGCGCCGCCGGGCGCGATCACCGTCTTCTCCTGGAACACCTGGTACTGGGACCAGTTGGTCCGGACCGGACCGCGGGGCGAACCGATCCGCGACCCGGACCGGTTCTACCGGTTCCTGCGGGCGCAGGCCGCCGACGTCTACCTCCTGCAGGAGCATCTCTACATCGACGGACACGACTGGTCGCCGCTGCCGGTGACCGACCCGGAGCGGGTGCGCCGCGAATTCCCCGGCTTCCACGTCGCGGTCTCCGGTGAACTGGTGACGCTGTCCCGGTTCCCGATCGTCCTGGACCGCCCGGTCGACCTGCGCCCCTGGCTGGCCGGGCAGTGGCCGGACCTCCCGCCGGCCGACTCGCGGCTGCCCGCCTACCACACGGTCAAGACGCTCCGCACCGACCTGCTGGTCGCCGGCCAGGTGCTCTCCTTCTACAACGCCCACCTCTACGTACCGGTCGTCGGGCTGCCGGCCCGCGGCGGCGGCACCGCCGAGGACGGCGTGGCCCGCCAGGACCTGCGGGAGGCCAACTACCGCGCGGTGGCCGCCGACGTCGCCGGCAACCCACACCCGGTCGTGCTGGCCGGCGACCTCAACACCTCGCCGGCCATGCGGCTGCTGCGGACGCTGCCGGACCGGCTGGTCGACGCCAGCCCCGCGCTCGACTCGCTCTATCCGACCTCGTGGGCCCGCTACGGGCTGCCGCTCTGGCGGCTCGACTGGGTGTTCACCACCGACGACGTCGACGTGCACCGCTACCGGATGGTGCCCGCGGACGGCCTGTCGGACCACCGCGGGCAACTCGTCGTCGTGTCGCTCAGAGACTGTCGAGAAAGGACGCCGTGTCGATGAACCACCCGGAGCAGTGGTACGACCTCACCGTCGCCCTGACCTACTACACCCCGTACATGAGCGGCGTGACCCACACGGCCCGTACCGTCGCCGAGGGGATGGCGGCGCGCGGTTGGCGGGTGGCGGTGGTGGCCAGCCAGCATGACCCGGCCACCCCACGCCGCGAGACCCTCAACGGGGTGGACGTCTACCGGTCCCCCGTGCTCGGCCAGATCACCCGGGCGCAGATCAGCCCGGCGTATCCGATCGAGGCGGCCAGGATCGCCCGCCGGTCCGACGTGCTCTACCTCAACCTGCCGATGGCCGAGGCGGCGGTGCTGGCCCGGCTCGCCCGACCCACGCCGATCGTCAGCATGCTGCACATCGACCTCTACCTGCCGCCTGGCCTGCTCAACCGGTTCGCGGTCGCCGCGTCCGACGTCACGTCGCGGGCCGCGCTCCGCCGCTCCGCGGCCGTGGTCACCAACAGCGACGACCAGGCCCACGCGTCGAAGTTCTGGCCGCTGGTGGCGAGGCGGGAGTTCCGCCCCATCCCCGCGCCGTGCCTCGACCGCCGCGGCGGCCAGCCGCGCTACCGTCGGACTGACGGGCTGCACGTCGGCTTCCTGGGCCGCATCGTGGAGGACAAGGGGATCCCCTACCTCGTCCGGGCCTTCCGGCGGATCGCCGACCCCGACGCTCGGCTGCTGATCGGCGGCAACTACCGGACCGTGATGGGCGGCGACAACCTGGCGGACATCCGGGCGGAGATCGGCGCGGACAGCCGCATCCAGCTCCTCGGCGAGCTGCACGGCCAGGAGATCGCCGACTTCTACGCCTCGATCGACGTCTTCGCGCTGCCGTCCGTGGCGGAGTCGTTCGGCATCGTGCAGGCCGAGGCGATGATGTGCGGCGTCCCGTCGGTGACCACCGACCTCCCCGGCGGGCGTTATCCGGTGCTGGCGACGCAGTTCGGTACGCTGGTGCCGCCCCGGGACCCGGCGGCGCTGCACCGGGCGATCCTGGAGCTGGCGGCCACCCCGGCCGACTGGCGGGAGGCCAAGGCCCGCGAGGCGCGCAAGCTCTTCGCGGCCGAACGGAGCCTGGACGAGCACGAGGAGCTGTTCACGCTGGTGCGGGAGCGGGCTGCCAGACGGATACGGTGACCGGAGGCCCTGACCGGCTGGCAGCCGCTAGCGGCGATCCTCCCGGTCGAGGTAGTCGGCGAGCTCGATGACGACGTCCGTGTAATGCGGGTCGGTGTGGTACGGCCAGTGTGCCTCGATCGGCGGCGGGACGGTGTCCATGGGTGGGACGGTGACCGCGCGCGGGTCGCGCAGGCGCACGTCCACCTGCCCGGCCGGCCCGCCGACGGCGGGTTTCTGGCCCGGGTGGTGCGTGGAGAAGATGGCCCCGCTGATCGGGTCGGTGTTGCGCCAGAGGTTGCGCCACCGCCACCCGACGCGTTCGCCGACCTCCCCGAGGACGTCCGCGCCGAAGTAGGCCGGCATCAGGTGGCCGTAGAGCCGGCGCAGCGGTGAGCCGTAGGTGAGCAGGGCGACCCGGTGCAGGGTCTCCGGCGGCAGTTGCAGGATGGCCGCCGCCGCCAGCGCGGAGCCGTGGCTGTGCCCGGACAGCACCACCTTGTGCTCCCGGGTCAGGGCGCTCACCCGCCGGGCGAGCTCCGGCACCGCCCGCTCGGCATAACAGGGCGGCGCGAACGGATGCGTCGTCCGGGGGAAGAAGGTACCCAGGTCCCACAGCACCCCGGCCGCCCGCCGGACCTCCGGCGAGACGTACGCCAGGAGGCCGATCAGCACGAGCCCGATGATGATCAGCCCGAGCGAGATCGTCCCCGCGTCGGTGAGATAGGCCGCGAGCCCCACGAACGTCCCACGGTTGCCGCTGACCTGCTGCGCCAGCTGGGTCGGCCCGATCTCGATCAGGTCAAGCGCGGTGAACACGAGGCTGAGCAGGGAAAGCACGAAGTACACGATGAGCAGCGGGCTGAACTGCTCGGCGAGGCGTGACCTGCTGATCGCGCGGCGCACCGTCTGCACCTGCCCGGCGGCCTGCGGGGGCGCGTCGGGAAAGTCCTCCCGGCTGATCCGCTCCGCCAGCCGATCCCGCCGGCGCCGGCTGAACCGGCCCGCGTACAGGCCCACCACGGTGACCAGCAGCACGGTGAACAAGGCGCCCAACGCCTCCCACCGGTAGGCGATCGGCGGGTCCAACGGCGGGGAGCCGGGCGGCGGGGGATGCCCGGGACCCGGGATGTCGCCCCGGTCGAGGATGTCGGCCACCCGGTAGACGAGTCCCGCCGTGATGGTGGCCGCGAGACCGGCCGCGACCGCGCCGAACACCGGGGCGCCCAGGCCCCGGAAGAACGCCCGGGCCGCGGGCGGGGCGGCCCGCTGCTGCCACACGGTGATCACCGCGAGCGCCAGCAGCAGCGTGGCCTGTCCGAGGATCACCAAATTGACGCTGAGGGCGAAACCGGGCAGCGCGCCTCCCCGAGGTACGGGAGGACGCGGCAGGAGGGCGTACCCGGCGGTGAGAACGGTGATCGCGATGACCGCCACCCGCAGCGGCCGGATGACCGTCCTGGTCCAGTCCCAGCCGGTGTGCGGAGCGCTCAACGCGGGCAGGCAGAGCAGCACCACGCAGGCGGCCACGAGCAGCGCCGCCGCAGCGAGCAGCGCCACCCCGACCGGCCGGTGGTCCAGGGTGATGAGGGCGAAGAGGGCGCTCGCGTCGAGCGTGCCGTAGGCGATCGCCACGTGGATCGACCGGAGCCGCCCGACGATGGTCTCCCCGCTCCAGAAGCCAGGCGCGTCGAGGCGGTCCCCGGGCGGGGCGCCCGAGCTGCCGTAGCTGGACCGGAACGCCTCGTAGGAGCGCGCGGAGCGCTTACCGACCCACCAGATGACACGGATGGTGGCGGCCGGGAACACGGCGAGGACGACCATTCGCGGCCCGATCGGAAACTGGTCGAGCCAGGCCAGGTACCCCCGCCCGGCGGTGCACGGCCGGTACTGCACGCACTGCCAGCCGACGAGGTCCAGGGTGACGCCAATGATCGACAGCACGAAGATGGCGGTGATGGTGGCGCCCAGCACGCGGCAGAGGGCCTTCACCGTGTCGCCGTTGCCGCCCGGGGGCCGCAGCCACGCCGCCAGGTTGCTGAACATGAAGGGCAGCAGGAAGAGCAGCGACAGTGTCCGGGCCACCGTGCTCACGGTCAGGTTCCGCCACTGGTACGCCTCGATGACCACCCCGCCCGGCCCGGACGTGTCGCCGAAGCCCGGGCGCGGGCGGTAGAAGCCGGCGTTGCGGTCACCGGCGACCCGGACCACCACCGGGTGGTCCAGCAACTCCTCCGCCCGCACCCCGGTGACCCCGTGTATGCGCAGCTCCACCACATCTCGCGACATCTGCCCCTGACCACGCCGTCGGGTCGCCCCGGGCCGCCGCGGGCCCGCTCGAGCCTGCCGCGCGCGCATACCCCGGACCGGAAGCGCTATGCCCGGCGAAGCCGGCTCCGGCGGCCGCCGCTGCCCCCTCGCTAAGCTGGCCGGGTCCGGATCGTGGGGAACCGGCAACGTGCCAGGAGGAGCGGCGGCGATGACCGGTGGCGTCCGGCGGTCCGGCCAGGGCCCCGCGGCCGAGACCGACCGGGACGCGTGCCTGGCGGCGGTGGCCCGAGCCGCCAGCGCCGACGCCGGCGGGGTGCCCGTGGACCTGCTCGGCGACTACCTGTGGCTGCTCGCGGAGGCAGCGGTGACCGGGCGCCGGCCACGGCGGGCCGAGCTCGACGCCGTCGGCGTGCTCGGGCGGCGCGCCGCCGAGCAGGGCGTGTCGGCCGGGCGCGCGGTCCAGCTGTACCTGTCGGCGGCCCGCCGGCTGTGGCAGCAGCTGCCGCAGCTGACGACGCCCACCGACAGCACGGGGGTACGCGCGTCCGCCGAGGCTGTGCTGCACGTCGTCGACAGCGCGGTGGCGACCCTCGCCGAGGGCTACGCCGCGGCCCGCCGGGAGCTGGTCCGGCGGGAGGAGACGCTGCGCCGGGAACTCGTGGACGACCTGCTGCGCGGCGACTCCGACCTGGGCGGCCTGGTGGAGCGGGCCGAGCCGTTCGGGTTGGACCTGGCCCGGGTGCACCAGGTGGCGCTGGCCGCACCGAGCCGGCGCCTGCCGGACACCGACGCGGCGATCAGTGCCCTGGAGGCGGTCATCTTCGATCGTCTCGGGGACCGTGACGTGCTGGTGGCCACCAAGGAGGGGCTGCTGGTGGTGATCGCCCCCGCCGACGCGGTTGCCCCCGACCGGGGTGGCCGCGGACGGGGCGCGGTCGGCGACCTCGGGCGGCTGATGCACGCCGAGCTCGACCGGCTGCCGCGCGGCGGCCCGTGGCAGGTGGCGGTCGGCCGCCCGCACCCCGGCCTGTACGGCATCGCCCGTTCCTACGAGGAGGCCCGGGAGGCGCTGACGATGGCGCAGCGGCTGAACGCCGACACGCCCGTCATCGACGCCCACGACCTGCTCATCTACCGTGTCCTGCTGCGTGACCAGCCGGCCATCGTCGACCTGGTGCAGGCGGTGCTCAGCCCGCTGCGGCACGCCCGCGGTGGTGCCCAGCCGTTGCTGGACACCCTCAACGCGTACTTCGCCACCGGCGGCGTCGCCACCGAGGCCGCCCGCCGGCTGCACGTGTCGGTCCGCACGGTCACCTACCGGCTGAGCCGGATCAGGACGCTCAGCGGGTACGACCCGAACGACCCCAGCGACCGGTTCACCCTGCAGGCCGCCGTGTACGGCGCGCGGGCGCTGGACTGGCCACGTCACCCGCTGCCCGGCCCCGCGGCGTAGCCGGCGGCCTCACCCGCACCGGTCGCCGCCGGCGGCCACCTCGACCACCTCCAGCAGGCCCAGCAGGCCGGCCAGCGCCACCGCCTCGGAGCGGGTGAGGCGGAAGCCGCAGGTGCTGTCCGGATCGTGCAGGTCGTCGTGGATGACGTCCCGGCGATCCTGCCCCCGGTACTCGACCACACCGATTCGGCGACCCTGCTCGGTCGTGAATGTGTGCCGCACTCCGATGCCCGGCAACGGCGTACGTTCGATCTTCATGGGGTGCTCCGTACTGGAAGGGCTGGTGGGGGTGACCGCGATCCCGTGGCCGGCCGACGCCGACCGGTGGCGGCGCGCGGCGTGGCCGCGCCGCCGAGGGGCGGGGGTACGGGCCGGGACTGCGGGTGAGGTTCGGGTGGCGTCAGCTGACGGCGGGCCGGCCCGGCGGCGCCCGGTCAGCCGACCAGGCGGGCACACATCCCGGGATCGCCTTCGCCAGCCTGACCACGATGCACAGGCCCACGGCCGGGCGGGCGTGCCGGAACGCGGTGAGCACAGCGACCAGCACGAGCATCGCCAGGGCGCTGCGCTGGGCGACGTCGGACCGGTGCCGGTGGGGTGGCATGCGGTCACCATAGCCCTCCGGAACACGCCGCCGGTGCCGCCCGGTTGCGGGGTCTGCGGCGGCGGGCGGACGCCGCCACCCGCTCCGGGTGCGCCACCCCGCCGGGTGGCGCATCGGTTGCGCGGCCACCGGCGGTACCTCGCCGGTGGCCGGCAAGCAAGCCGCGGGATGTTGGCCGGCCGTAGGCCATGTCAGTCCGCCGCTTCCGGCCGACGCTGGAGGTCCGACAGGTCCTGACCGGCGAGGAGGTGGGTGATGACGACCAGCATGGTTGCGCTGCCATTTGTGCCGGCCGGTCGAGCCTCGGCTGCCCCGCCGACGTCTCCCGGCCGCCGCGACGGCGCCGCGACACCCTGGCGCTGCCGTCCCCGCCGCCGATCCGCGCTCCGCCGACCGGGGGCGCTGGGGGTTCCGGACACGGTCAGCGGCTGATCGCCGCGACCCACCGCGACCGCTGAGGTCAGCCCCTTCCGTTGGCTTTCCCGCCGCTGCCCACGCCGGGCGGCGGCATCGTCACATCCACCGTTGAAAAAGAGGTCGGCATGCCTGTCGTCCAAGCCCCAACCGGTCGCCAGCCGGACACCGTTGGCACCGGGTCCGTGCTCAGCGGCATCGTCGGGCCCGCCACCGCCCGCCCCAGCCCCATCGCCGTCGACCTCGGCAGCGGGCAGCTGCGCATCCGGGTGGGCAGCCACGCGACGCTCACCACGCTGGTCGGCGACCGGCGGATCCGGCCGCTGGTGCGGCGGGGCCAGATCGTCGACGGTCCCGGCTGCGCCACCGCGCTGACCCAGCTGCTGCGACAGCACCACGTCACGGTGCCGGCCCGGCCGCTGATCGTCGCCTGCCGCCCCTTGCTCGCGACCGCCGCCGACCACGACACCACCCGGCGGGTCCTCGACGCGGTGTTCGCGCCCGCGCGGCTGCTGTTCATCGACACCGTGCGCGCGGCCGCCATCGGTGCCGGCGCCGGCGCCGGCGCACTACTCGTCGCCGACATCGGCGCCCAGCTCACCGAGGTCGCGGTCCTGCGGGACAGCCAGGTCGTCGCCGGCCGGCGGGTGAACCTCGGCACCGGCGACCTCGCCCACGGCACCACGGTCGGGATGCTCGCCGACACGCTCGCCCGCCTCGTGCGGGAGCTGACCCTGGGCGCGCAGGCCGTGCCGTCGGCCGCCACCGCGCTGTCCCGCGGGATGGTCATCGTCGGGGACGGCGCCACCCGGCCCAACCTGAGAGACCGCCTCGCCGGGCTGACCGGGATCCCGGTGCACCGCGCCGCGGGACCCCGCACGGCCGCGCTGACCGGCGCGAGCCTGGCCGCGGCGGCCGCGGCCCGCCATCCGGCCGCGGACTGAGCCTGGCCCGCCCACCCTCCCCAACCTCGCGCTGGTCCCAGGCCAGTGCGTCCAGTGAAAGGTACCGACGCCATGACCGACACGCTGAGCGACCGCGCGAAGTCTCTGCGCGACATTCTCGAGCGGCAGTTCGAGGAGCACACCGGTCAACTCACCGCGCTCACCGCACACGCTCGGGAGCCCAACCACGGTGGTTACGACCCCGACACCCTGCGCGGGCTCATGGACACCGCGCGTCAGGGCATCGCGGACACCGCGGCGGCGCTGAAGCGCATGGCGGAGGGCAGCTACGGCAGCTGCGAGAGCTGCGGCGGTGAGATTCCGGTCGCCCGGCTGGAGATCCTGCCGTGGGCCCGCCACTGCGTCCCCTGCCAGCAACGACAGCGGGTCTGAGCACCCTCCTCCACCGCGGGCGCCGTCGCCGGAGGGCGGCGCCCGCGGCACTACTCCAGGGGACCGCCGGACAACCCTGAGGGCTCTAACCTGGATCGATGAGACCTCGGGGGTGCTGGCCGGTCGTGACGCTGCTGACGGTGGCGCTGAGCGGGTGTGGGTGGGCGGACGTGACCGGCGGGGCCCGAGCGCCGGGCTGCACGGTCCCGAACGACGAGGACGAACTGCTCGACGCGTACGCGAACGACCCGGTCCTCGCCGTGCGGCCGGAGGGCGCCCAGAGCGGCGGCGACGTCGTCCGCAGCACAGGGTGCCGCCAGCTGAACAAGGAGGACGTGTCGAACACCTCGGTCACCCTGACCTGGCGGCCCGAGCGCGACTACGACGACGCGACGCTGCGCCGCACCTTCGACTCCGTGGCCAGCGGCGACGGATGGCGTCCCGTGGTGGACACCAACGTCCCGCCGGACGTGCCCGACGAGTCGACCCTCACCTATTGCCGAGAGGTCCGGGGTGTACCCAGCCGGCTGCTCATCCGGGCCCAGGCGGCACAGCGCATGGACGTCCGACCGAGCACCGCGGACCGGCCGGCATCCCCGCAGTGGTCCGTCGTCGCACCGGCTCTCATCTACCTCACCATCTACGCCGACCCGAGCTGCCCGAAGCCGTGATCAACGCGCGCAGTCAGCTGGGCCGGCGGCGATGGACGAGGCGTCCGGGATCAGGTCAGGGGGTCCGGCAGCAGCGCCAGGGTGGGCGCGAGCTGCGAGTGCAGCGGCGTGGGCAGCGCGTCGCGGGTGTACCAACCGAGCCGGTCGAACTTGTGCGGCTCGCCGATGGCGACCGTGGCCGGGTCCACCAGGACCGCGAACACCACCGCCACCCAGTGCGAGGGCGGGTCGTCGCGCAGCACGTTGCGCACCCCGAGCAGGGTGATCGCCAGCGGTGACGTGGCGTACTCCTCGCCGACCTCGCGGGTGACGGCCGCCTCGAACGTCTCACCGAACTCGAGCGCGCCGGCGCCGGTGTCCCAGGTGCCCGGCTCGTCGCGCGCACCGGCACCGCGCCGGGCGAGCAGCAGCCGGCCGGCGCGGTCGTGGCAGACGAAGACGCAGGACACCGATGGGGTACGCGCGGACATCAGCTCATTCTGCGCGACCGGTCTGCCCGGCCGGCCCGGCCCCGGCCAGTAACGCCTCGGCGGAGCTGGTCCGGGCGTAGCGCAGGAACCGCACGGGCCGCCCTGGTCCGGTGGCCGGCGCTGTTACCTGGCGGTTACGCCGCTGCGAAGCCAGCGTGGCACGGCGGGTCGACCGTCGAGCGCACGGGACCACCGGAGACGGTCCGGTGCTCGTCCCGTGCATCGACAGGAGGACAGCGATGAGACTCAGGAGCGCACTGGTGGCCCTGGTCGTCGTGCTCGGCGGGCTGGTCGCCGGCGTCGGCGGCGCCGGGGCGGCCACGCCGTACTGCGGCATCACCTGGGGCAGCACGGCCAAGGCGGGCGGCAAGCTGAGCACCGCCCCGCTGGCCGAGGTCCGCACCGGCCAGCACGGCTGCTGGGACCGGGTGGTCTTCGAGTTCGCCGGCCCGGCCGACGGCTGGTCCGTCGCGTACGGGGAGACCTACACCGAGGGGCAGGGGCTGGCGCTGTCCCCGTACACCGCGGGCGGCGCGCTGCTGCGGGTCTCGCTGCGGGCCCCGGCCTACGACGGGAACCGCGTGGCCACCGTGCCGTACCGCACCGGTGAGCACGTCGCGAACCCGCTCGGCTACCGAACCCTGCGGGACGTGGTCTTCGGCGGCAGCTTCGAGGGCTACACCACCTTCGCCGTGGGCGTCCGCGCCCGGCTGCCGTACCGGGTCGTCGTGCTCGACGGCCCCGGTACGCACAGCCGGATCGTCCTCGACGTGGCCCACCGGTGGCAGGCCTGAGCCCGCCGGCGGTGATGGGGGCCGACCGGGTCCCCATCACCGACCGTTGCGCCAGCACCCCGCAACGTCGCACCCGGCTACCCTCGGTGGCCATGGAGGGCCGCGTGCTGGTCGTCGAGGACGATGCCTCCATCCGGGAGGTCACCGCCCTCGGTCTGCGGCGGGCCGGATTCCGGGTGGAGACCGCAGCGGACGGACGGGCGGCCCTCGCCGCGTGGCGGGCCCGGCCGGCCGACCTGATCGTGCTCGACGTGATGCTCCCCGGCCTCGACGGCTTCGAGGTCTGCCGGGAGATCCGGCGGACCAGCCAGGTGCCGATCCTGATGCTCACCGCCCGCACCGACACCATCGACGTGGTCGTCGGGCTGGAATGCGGCGCCGACGACTACCTGCGCAAACCGTTCGACCTCCCGGAACTGGTCGCCCGGGTCCGCGCCGTGCTCCGCCGCACCGTCGCCCCGGTCACCGACACCACCGTGACCGCCGGGCCGCTGGAGATCGACCCAGCCCGGTTCGTGGCCCGCAAGGCCGGCCGTGAACTGCCCCTCACCGCGACCGAGTTCCGGCTGCTGCTGGAGCTGGCCCGCCGGCCCGGGCAGGTGTTCACCCGCGAACTGCTGCTCGACCGGGTGTGGGGGCACAGCTACCTCGGCGACTCCCGGCTCGTGGACGTGGCGGTGCAACGGCTGCGCGCCAAGGTGGAGGACGACCCCGGCGCCCCGACGCTGATCAGGACGGTCCGCGGCGCCGGCTACAAACTGTCGACGGGGTGACGGGCGATGACGGCGGGCAGGGTCACCCCCGGGCGCTTACGGCGCCGGCTCGTCATCGCGTTCGTGCTCGTCGCCGGGGTCTCCGCCGGCGCGCTCGCCGGCGGGTCGTACCTGATGCTGCGGCAGGCCCGGTTCGACGGCTCGCTGCAACGCGCCGCCGCCGACGCCCGCTACCAACTCGTCCTCGCCGCCCAGTTCCTGCCGCTGACCGACACCCGCCGGGCGGACCTGCTGGCCAGCTTCGAGCAGAACGGACGGCACGTGCTGCTGGTCGCCGGCGACACCCAGGCGTCGAACCCCCGGTACGCGCCGGCGCCCGGCCCGGCCCTGCGGGACGCGGTCGCCGCCGGGCAACTCGGCTTCCAACGCTCCCCCGGCAGCGCCCGGCCGCACCTGCTCGTGGTTGGCGGCCGGATCCCCGGCTCCACCGCCGAGCTGTACGTGGTGACCGTCGAGGACGACCTCGCCGACGGCCTCAACCAGCTCCGCACCGCGTTGGCGGTCGGCTGGATCGCGGTGGTGCTGCTCGCCGCCGCAGTCGGCAACACCCTCGCCCGGCGCACCCTGGAACCGGTGGGCCGGGCCAGCCGGGCCGCCCGCGCCGTGGCCGAAGGGCTGCTGGACACCCGGCTGCCGGTACGCGGCCGCGACGAGTTCTCCGCGTGGGCCGCGTCGTTCAACGAGATGGCCGAGGCCCTGGAGACGAAGATCGAGGCGCTGTCCCGGGCCCAGGCCCGGGAGCGGCGGTTCACCGCCGACGTGGCGCACGAACTGCGTACCCCGGTCACCGCCCTGGTGGCCGCGGCGTCGCTGCTCGCCGACCAGCTCGACGCGCTCCCCGCCGACGCCCGCCGCGCCGCCGAACTCCTCGTCACCGACGTGGTCCGGCTCCGCCGGCTCGTCGAGGAACTGATGGAGATCTCCCGCCTCGACGCCGGGCGGGAACCCGTGTCGATTCGGCCGGTGGACACCGTCGCGGTGCTCCGCGGGATCGTCGACGCGCGGGGCTGGACCGACCGGGTGACCGTCGCCGGGGAGGCACCCCCCACCGGCACCGACCCGCGTCGGCTGGAACGGGTGCTGGCCAACCTGGTGTCCAACGCGGTCGAGCACGGCGGCGGCGAGGTCCGGGCCGAGGTACGGCACACCGGCGAGACGGTCGTCGTCGAGGTCACCGACCAGGGCCCCGGCATCCCCGCCGAGCACCTGCCACACCTGTTCGACCGCTTCTACAAGGTCGACCCGGCCCGCACCGGACCCGGCAGCGGCCTCGGCCTGGCCATCGCCCAGGAGAACACCAGACTGCTCGGCGGACGGCTGACGGCACACAGCGAGATCGGCCGCGGCACCCGTTTCCGCCTCGAACTGCCCCTCACCGGAGGAGGTGAACCGTGCGACGCCTGATCGCCCCGCTCACCGCGCTGCTGCTGCTCACCGCCGGCTGCGCGCCCGCCCGCACCGGCACCCTCGGCCCGGCCCCCGCCGGCGCCTCCCGGACCGCCGGCGCCACGCCGACAGGCGCGGAACGCACACCCGCCACCGTCTCCCCCACGACCCGCCCGTCGACGCCCACGGCCACGACCCGCGTCGAGGAGCCGAGCCCGGACGGAATGGTCACCCTGCAGCTCTGGTTCACCCGAGGCGGCAAGCTCGTGCCGACCCGGCGTACGCTGCCCGCCACCCCGGCCACCTCCCGGTTGGCACTCACCGAACTGGCCGCCGGCCCGTCCCTCGCCGAGACGGCCACCGGCATGACCACCCTGGTCCCGGCCGGCACGCAGGTGAGCCGCATCGCCGGCGGGGTGGCCACGCTGGTGTCGCCGGCCGGCTTCGACGGCGACGACGCGGCGACCGTCCGGCTGCGCCGAGCCCAGGTGGTCTGGACGCTGACCCAGTTCCCCACCGTGCGCCGGGTGGCCTTCGCCGCGAACGACACCGCGCCGGCCGCCCGCGGCGACTTCGCCGACCTGCTGCCGCCGATCGTGGTGACCGGACCGGCGATCGGCGACCGGATCACCAGCCCGGTGACGGTGACCGGGACCGCCGACGTCTTCGAGGCGACGGTGAGCGTCCGGGTCCTGGACGCCGCCGGCCGGGAGGTGGGCACCGCGTTCACCACCGCGACGTGCGGTTCCGGCTGTCGGGGCGACTACCGGGTACGGGTCGGCTACCGTCTCGACCGCACCGGACCGGGCACCATCGAGGTGTACGAGGTGTCGGCCCGGGACGGTTCCCGGATCAACGTCGTGGCGGTTCCCGTCGTTCTGACCGCCGGCGGATAGAGCTCGCCCTACCCGGTGGTGGCCGAAGGTGTCTCGTAGACCCACGACTCGGCCGCGGCCTCCGGCGCCCGCTCCACTCGGCGATACTCGACGGTCTCCGTGGCTTCATGGGGTCCGTGCAGCTTGAGCTGGTACGTCGTCGGCGGATCATCCGCATCCGGCACGTCCCAGTCCACGCTCATCCCGTCGTACGGCCCGCCCCGCAGGCGCAGCTTCGCGATCGCCACGCTACTCACCGTAGCGAAGCCGACGGCCGGGCGGGCGCGTTAGCGGCCTGAGACCCAGGTCGTCGCCCACCTCCCGCGGACGGGCGATCACGCACGGTGGACCGCGCCGCGTCCCATCCGCCGAACGCCGAAGGCCGCGGCGTTAGGGTGGGCTCGTGCTCCGCCAGGTCACCGGAATCCGATACGTCACCCCGCTGCGCGAGGGCGGCTCGCTGCCCGGCGTGGTCGAAGCCGACGACCTCGGCACCTACGTGGCGAAGTTCCGCGGCGCGGGACAGGGCCCCAAGGCCCTCGTCGCCGAGGTGATCTGCGGGGAACTGGCCCGCCGGCTCGGGCTGGCGGTGCCCCGCCTGGTCGTGCTCGACATCGACCCGGTGATCGGCCGGGCCGAACCGGACGAGGAGGTGCAGGAACTGCTGCGCGGCAGCGGCGGCGCCAACCTGGGGATGGACTTCCTGCCCGGCGCGCTCGGCTACGACCCCATGGCGCACCCCGTCGACCCGGTCCTCGCCTCCCGGGTGCTCTGGTTGGACGCGTTCACCGAGAACGTCGACCGCAGCTGGCGCAACCCCAACCTGCTGATCTGGCACCGGCAGCTCTGGCTGATCGACCACGGCGCCTGCCTGTACTTCCACCACAACTGGCCGCGTGCCGAGGCGGCCGTGCACCGGCCGTACCGGGCCGACGACCACGTGCTCGCCCCGTACGCCACCCGGCTCGCCGAGGCGGACGCCGACCTGGTACCACGGGTCACCCCCGCACTGCTGGCCGAGGTGCTGGCCCTGGTCCCCGACGAATGGCTGACCGGCCCCGACTTCGACTCCGCCGACGCGGCCCGGGCCGCGTACGTCGACCACCTCACCCGGCGGGTCACGCGCACCGCCGACTGGCTGCCGCAGGAGAGCCTCGCATGAGGCAGCCCTTCGAGTACGCGGTGATCCGGCTGGTGCCCCGGATCGAGCGCGGCGAGCAGATCAACGTCGGGGTGATCCTCTACTGCCAGGCCCTCGACTTCCTCGGCGCGCGTACCCACCTGGACGCCGACCGGGCCCGGGCGCTCGCGCCCGACGTGGACCTGGCCGAGGTCGCGGCGGCGCTGGACTCGTGGGACCGGACCTGCGTGGGGGCAGGCCCGTCGGCGGGGATGCGGCACGGCGAGCGGTTCCGCTGGCTGGTCGCGCCGCGCAGCACGATGATCCAGGCCGGGCCGGTGCACACCGGCCTCACCGCCGACCCGGCGGCAGAGCTGGACCGGCTGCTGGAGACGCTGGTGCGCTGAGCGGGCGGCGGGACGATCAACTGCACAGTGGACGGCATATCGAGACCAAGGTGGGGCTCGAACCCAAATGCGCTGCGAGCGGAGGACTCGAACCTCCACCTTCCCTTCCAGAGAGGGATGTGCTGCCCACTTGCACCAGCTCGCATGGTGTCCGCCGAGCGGCGGCCCGTGCCCCGGCCAGGATTCGAACCTGGGTCCTCCGAATTCGTAGTTCGGCGCGCTCTCCGCTGCGCCACCGGGGCGGGTGACCGGCGCCCTCCCCCCGAGGGGCGCCGGTCTGGTCAACCCTTCACGCAGACCACCTGCTTGAGGTGTGCCACCACCTCGACCAGGTCCTCCTGCTGCGCCATCACCTGGGTGATGTCCTTGTACGCGCCGGGAATCTCGTCCACCACCCCGGCGTCCTTGCGGCACTCCACGCCGGCCGTCTGCGCCGCCAGGTCCGCGGTGCTGTAGGTCCGCTTCGCCTGGCCGCGCGACATCCGGCGCCCGGCGCCGTGCGACGCCGAGCAGTACGCGTCCAGGTTGCCCTTGCCACGCACGATGTACGAGCCGGTACCCATCGACCCCGGGATGATGCCGAGGTCGCCCTTGCCGGCCCGGATGGCGCCCTTGCGGGTCACCAGCACGTCCACCCCGTCGTACGTCTCCTCCGCCACGTAGTTGTGGTGACAGCTGGTCGGCTCGCCGAACGTCACGTGTGGAAACTCGTCGCGCACCACCCCGCAGAGCAGGGCGAGCATGACGGCCCGGTTGCGGCGCGCGTACTCCTGCGCCCACCAGAGGTCCCGCCGGTAGGCGTCCATCTCGGGGGTGCCGGCGAGGAACACCGCGAGGTCCCGGTCGGGCAGGTCGACGTTGTGCGACAGCCCGCGGGCCACCGCCATGTGCCGCTCGGCGAGTTCCTTGCCGATGTTGCGGGACCCGGAGTGCAGCATCAGCCAGACCTGACCGTCGTCGGGGCCGCTCTGCTCCAGGCAGACCTCGATGAAGTGGTTGCCGCCGCCGAGGGTGCCCAGCTGGCGCTGGGCCCGGGTCTCCAGCTGCGCCACCTTCCGGTCGAGGGTGCCGAAGCGCCGCCAGAAGTCGTCCCAGCCGCGCTGCTCCAGGCCGCGGACCCGGCGCGGGTCGACCGCGTCGTCCCGCATGGCGAAGCCGACCGGGATTGCCGCCTCGATCGCGGTACGCAGCGGGGCGAGGTCGTCGGGCAGGTCGGCCGCGGTGAGCGAGGTACGTACCGCCGACATGCCGCAGCCGATGTCGACGCCGACCGCCGCCGGCGAGACGGCCTGGCGCATCGCGATGACCGAGCCGACGGTGGCACCCTTGCCGAAGTGCACGTCCGGCATGACGGCGACCCCCTGTACCCAGGGCAGGGCGCCGATGTTGCGCAGCTGCTTGGCCGCCTGCGCCTCGATGCTGTAGGGGTCGGTCCAGACCCGGACCGGCGCCCGGGTGCCGGCCAGCGGGGTGTAACCCATCGTGTCTCCTTGGTCGAGGGATGTCCGAGCGGCTGGCCGGATTCGAACCGGCGATCTTCACCATGGCAAGGTGACGCGCTGCCTGACTGCGCTACAACCGCGAGGTGGTCCCGGAGGTGGGACCGGCGTAGGCCGTACGGGACTCGAACCCGTGACCTCCCGGGTGAGAACCGGGTGAGCTGCCAATTGCTCCAACGGCCCGTGCGGGACGGCGGGTTGCCGTCCGCGAAAGTCCGGGACCGCGGAATCGAACCGCGTGTCTCTCGCACCCAAGGCGAGCGGGTCAGCCAGCTCCCTCGTCCCGGAGGCCCGGCCGGCGTCGGGAGGGACGCCGGGCCGGGACAGTTGCCGTCCACTGTGGAGTTGAGAAGATGCAACGTCACCGGCCGGCGGCCGGGACGGGATGAAGCAGGGGCGACAGGATTCGAACCTGCAACCGTCGGGTTTGGAATCCGGTGCTCTTCCGTTGAGCTACGCCCCTTGGATCAGGGTGACGAAAAGCCGCCCGGTCCCTGGTCGCGGGGCGGGCGGCTGCGCGGGTGTCACGCTGGCGCTAGGCGCGCCACCACCCTGGTTGCCACCGCTGCCGTCGGCAGGGGCCCAGGCCGAGTTTCGGCAGCAGGGCACCGCCGCGCGGCGTGGGCCGCTCGGCCTGGGTGCGGTTCTGCTGCGACACGGTGTGCTCCCTGCGTGGTGGTACCGGTTGATGTTGCCCGCTCACGGTAGGCGGGCCGGCGGGCGGAACGCAATCAATATTCGTGCGTCAGGCGTCAGCCGGCACGGGTCATGCGCCCTTAAAACCGAGGGACAGGACCAGCGCCGAGGTCACCGCCAGCTCACGATCGAGGACCTCGTCCCGGGGAACGAACACCACGGCACGTCCCTCGCCGAGCACCACGTCCTCCTGGCACGCCCTGGTGGTGCCGTGAAAGACGTGGACCGTCACGGTATGGGGGAAGCCTTCCTCATATGGACGCGGACCACCATCGCGAGATCGTGCCATGCCGTTACCCGCAGCAGGACCCTCACCGAGCCACTACACGGTTCGGCGGGCACCGAAGGGTGCGGGCCCTAGCCTGACGCCGGGCAGGGAGAAAGGGGCCGGGATGGAGTTGCGGCGGCGGGTGGCGGAGCGGTTCCGCGAGGTCAACGGGGAGCACCCGATGACAGCCGCGGACGACGCGTACGTCAGCGGGCAGTTCGTGGTGCTCGGGGAGCTGTGCGCGGCGACCGGGCGGGACGCGGACGGCGTACGCCGGTTGATGCTGGACCGGCGGCTGCCGTTGCCGGGCTATCTGCGCTCGGACGGCGCGGAGATGGTGCCGGCCGATCTGTTCGCGCTGGCGGAGCGGGCGGGCGGCCCGGAGCTGCTGGCGGAGTGGTTCGTCGGGCACTGGGCCGACCCGGCGCAGGGCGCGGCCGAGTGGGATGCCTACCTGAGCGGGCGGTACGTGTGCCTGCGCTCGGTGACGCCGGGGAACATCCGGCGCAAGGATGAGCTGGTCGCGGCGATCGGGGCGGCGCCGGCCGGGCCGGACGCGGGGTCGGCGGGCTGGCTGGACCGGCTGCACGCGCTGGTCGACGAGCTGGACGCGCTGGAGCCGCAGTTCACCGGGTACGACCGGCTCCGGTTCGGCGGCCCGACCTCGCGGGACACCTACATCGACGCGGTGCGGTCCCGGTACCCGCGCCGGGGCACCGCTCCGCGCGGGCGGTGACCCGGCGGAGCCGAAGCCGCGAACGCCTAGAGAGCTGCCGCAGCCGGCGGCGGCGCACTAGCTGGCCTGGGCGACCGGGTGGCGCCTCATCTCCTCCATGAAGGGGAACCGCGCGGTGAGTTCGGCGAGCGTGGTCCCGGCCCGCCAGGCGTCGGCCACCTGCGCCACCTGGAGCAGGTCGGTGGCGTCGCCGCGGGCCTGGACGTCGCCGGACACCCGGAGGTCGATCATGAAGTAGCGGGCCTGGGAGCCGAGCCCGACGCAGACGACGCCGCGGTCGGAGGTCAGCTCGGCGCAGGTGAACCGGGCCCGCCCGTGGTCGGGGGCGCTCACCTGGCCGAGGTCGAGCTGGTGCCGGGCGGCCGTGTCGGCGAGCGCGGGGGCGAGTCCGCCCCGCTCGACCAGGTCCGGGTAGAGGCGCACACCCAGCGCCGTCGACACGTCGCTCATGAACTGACTCCCACTTCCTCGTGACAGAGACCAGCAGCACGCGGTTACGGGAATGTTTCCGGCGCGCCTTGGTCATCCTGTCCCCCCTGGAGGCCCCACGGCAATAGGAACGGTTGATTCGGCCCCTGTCCGGGTGACATCGCTGCACCGGCTCGAGCGCGCCGGCGTGGTGGCCAGCGCCCGGCGCGACGGGGCGGGCGCCGCCGCCGCTACGCGCGCACCGGCGGCCGGCCGGCGGCGCCGCGTACGATCCAGGCCCATGGCGCGGATCCGGTGTGACTTCTTCTCCGAGGCGCTCGGCATGGGCACGTCGATGACCGTGCTGCTGCCGGAACGGACCTCCGGACAGATCGGCCTGGCCGGCAGCGCCGCCGTCGGCGACCCGCCGGTGCTCTACCTGCTCCACGGCCTGAGCGACGACGACACCATCTGGACCCGGCGCACCTCGATCGAGCGGTACGTGGCCCCGCTCGGGCTGGCGGTGGTGATGCCGCAGGCCGGGCGGAGCTTCTACGCCGACGAGGCGCACGGCAACCGCTACTGGACCTTCCTCAGCGAGGAACTGCCCGAGATCTGCCACTCGTTCTTCCGCCTGTCCGACCGCCGGGCGGACACCTTCGTCGCCGGCCTGTCGATGGGCGGTTACGGGGCGGTGAAGTGGGCGCTGCGCGACCCGGGCCGGTTCGCGGCGGCGGCCAGCCTCTCCGGCGCGCTGGACGTCACCCGGCGGCGGGACCACCCGACCAGCCCGGTCAACCCGGCGGTGTGGCACACGGTGTGGGGCGGCCGGGAGGTGCCGGGCACCGACGACGACACGGTGGCGCTACTGGAGCGTGCGGGCTCCGACCTGCCCGCGCTCTACGTCGCCTGCGGCACCGAGGACTTCCTGTACGAGGACAACATCCGCTTCGTCGAGGCGGCCCGGCGCCGCGGGGTGCCGGTCACCGTGGAGTTCTCCCCCGGCGACCACGACTGGGCGTACTGGGACGCGAAGATCCAGGACGTGCTGGCCTGGCTGCCGCTGCGCCGCGAGGTCATCGGCTGAGCCGCAGCCACCGTCTCGGTCGGACCCGAGGCTCTGCAGACTGTGGCTCAGACGCCGACGGAGCCGTCGATGGCCTCGCGGAGGAAGTCCGCGTGCCCGTTGTGCCGGGCGTACTCGTGCATCATGTGCAGCATCACCAGGCGCAACGAGACCTCCTCTGCCCAGCGTGCGTTGTAGGCGGTGACGTCGAGGGACGCCGCCTCCCGCTCGATGCGGCGGGCGTGCTCGACCTCCCGCTGCCACGCCTCGAACGCTTCCGACCGGTCGGCGGCGCTCGCGTCGTACGCCTCCTGGAAGTCGCCGGTCTCCGACCAGACCAGCGGGATGTCCTCACCGTTGATCACCCGGCGGAACCAGGTGCGCTCCACCTCGGCCATGTGCCGGACCAGGCCGAGCAGCGACAGCGTCGACGGCGGCGAGGACCGCCGGCGCAACTCCTCGTCGGTGAGCCCCTCGCACTTCATGGCCAGGGTGGCCCGGTGGAAGTCGAGGAATGCGCGAAGCGTCTCCCGCTCGCCGGCCAGCAGCGGCGGGCCGATCCGTTCGGTCTCCACGAGGGTCCTTCCGCGCAGGCGGCGGGCCTGCTCGTCGAGGCTTGGCAGTGGTACCGGGCGAGCTTAGTCTCAGCGCATCCGTCCACCTCCGAAGGGATCATGGATGAACCCCCACCTCCGACGTTCCGCGCTGATCGCCTCGGCGGTCACCGCGGCGCTCGCCGCCGGCGGCACGACCGTCCAGGCGGCCGCCGATCCCTACGGCCACACCGCCACCGCGACGGTCTTCGCCCCGAACCCCGTGCAGCAACTCGGCGACCAGTCGCTGACCGACCAGAAGGACGCGGACTACCCAGCGCTGGCCGGGGCGTACCGGTCGGCGCTGCTGACCAACCTGGACGGTTCCGGCACGCTGACCGGGAAGTACGTCGTGGTCAAGAGCAGCACCGGCACGCCGGCCCGGGCGGTCGACGGCGCGTTCCCGGCGTGGCACCGCGACGTCGACCAGTTCGAGCAGGTCATGGGCTACCACTGGGTGAACACCGCCCAGGCGTACCTGCAGTCGCTGGGCTTCGGCAGCCCGCTACGCCCGGTCAACCAGCGGCAGATCGAGCTGCGCATCGGCCAGTACGGCGGCGACAACTCGTTCTTCCGCGAGGACAAGGCCAACATCACCCTGGGCAAGGGCGGGGTGGACGACGCCGAGGACGCCGAGGTGATCGTCCACGAGTACGGCCACTCGGTGCAGGACGGCCAGGTGCCCGGCTTCGGCACCACGCTCGAGTCCGGCGCGATCGGCGAGGCGTTCGGCGACTACCTGGCGGTCGCGGTGACCAGTTGGGCAACCGGGGCGCCGACCCGGACGCCGGAGGCCTGCGTGGCCGACTGGGACTCCGTCTCGTACACCCGGACCGCCCCGCACTGCCTGCGCCGCCTCGACGGCACCAAGGTCTACCCCGCCGACCTGCGGGGCGAGGTGCACGCCGACGGGGAGATCTGGTCGCGGGCGCTGTGGGACATCCGCACCGCCCTCGGCGACCGCACGGCGACCACGCTGATCGTGGACGCGCAGTTCGACTTCGCCAAGGACACCACCTTCCGGGACGCGGCGCTGGCGACCGTGGCCGCCGCGCAGCGGCTCTACGGCGCCCAGGCTGCGAACGCGACCCGCGCCGCGTTCGCCGCCCGCGGCATCCTGTGACCGCCGCGGTGGGCGCCGCCTCCCGCCGGGGCGGCGCTCACCGCAGCGACGACCGGGCCACCGGGAAGTCGAAGTACGTGTCCGGGTACGGCTCGTCGCGGTAGCGGTAGTGCCACCACTCCCGGGGATAGTTCTCGAAGCCCTGCGCGGTCATCAGCCGCTTGAGCAGCTGCCGCTCGGCCCGCGCCGGACCGGTGATCCGGGCGTCGGCGGTGTGGGCGCGCGGGTCGAAGCAGTCGAACCCGGTGCCCATGTCGACCGAGTTGTCCGGGAAGCGGCGCCCCGCGGGCGCGGTGCAGGGTTGCAGCGGCTGCCCCGGCACGTACGCCGGCTGGTCCGGGGTCGGCACCGGGACCAGGGTCAGGTCGAGGGTGCTGCCCCGGCTGTGCGCGGTCGGCGCACCGATGTAGCCGTCGGCGAAGAGCCTGGTCTTGGGCACGTCGGGATAGAACTCGGCCTTCATCTGCTGCTCCCCGGGGGTCCTCGCCCAGGCGACGAAGTCGTCCACCGCCCGCTGCGGGCGGTAGCAGTCGTACACCTTGAGGCTGCGGCCCTCGGCGAGGGCGGCGGCGTGGACCCGGTGCAGCGCCTCGGCGGCCGTCCGGGTGAGCAGGCACAGCGGTTCGGCATAGCCGGTGATCGGCCGGCCGACGAAGTTGTGCGCGGTGACGTACCGGATATCGGTGCGGATGCCCGGGTCCACGGCGGCGAGGTCGACGAAGTCGGCCGGCGCGCGTGGTCCGGCCGACGGGGTCGGCGACGGGGTGGGTGCCGGGGTGGGCTGCGGCGCGGGGCGCTGGCAGGCGGTGAGCGCGGCGACCAGCACCACCGCGATCGCCCCCACGCGAACGCCGCCGCTTCGTCTCTTCCCCACCTCGCCCTGTCTACCAGCGTCGCCGCCTGGAGCCGGGTGCGAAATCCTGGAAAGGGTGGCCAGGGTCACCGCGTCGCGTCCCGGTGTGCCCCCAGCGGCCCGACCGTCCAGCCCTGGCGGTGGCACTCCGTCAGTAACCGGGGCAGGGCGGCCAGCGCGGCCCGCCAGGCGCCCGGCGCGGCGGAGCACGAGGAGTCGTGCAGCAGGATCGTGCCTCCGCCGGAGAGTCCGGAGCGGACGGTGGCGTACACGGTGTCGCCGGTGGCCTTACGGGTCCAGTCCCGGCCCCAGCAGCTCCACAGCACCGGCTCCAGCCGCAGCCGGCGCGCCGCCAGCAGGGTCGCGCCGGTCAGCACGCCGTACGGCGGGCGCAGGAAGCGGGGCGTCCGGCCGGTCACGCCGGCGATCAGCGCCTGGGCGCGCGCCAGGTCGCGTACGGTCGCGGCGGGCCCGCGCAGCAGCAGGTTGTGGTGCGCCCACCCGTGCACCGCCACCTCGTGACCCGCGGCGACGATCTCCCGGCCGAGCTCGGGGGCCCGCTGGAGCATCACTCCGAGCAGGAAGAAGGTGGCCCGCACCCCGTGCGCGGCCAGCACCTCCAGGAACCGCGGGGTGGACTCCGGGTCGGGCCCGTCGTCGAAGGTCAGCGCCACCCGGTCCGGCGGACCCACCCCGTGCAGGCCGGGCAGGAACCGCCGCCGGACGGCCGGCAGCGCGGTCACGACCGGCGCCACCTGCACCGCCGGCAGCGCTGCCGCCGCGGCCCAGGCGACGGGTCGGGCGCTCACCGGAGACCGCCGGTGGACTGCAGCAGCGCGGCCACCACGGCGACCGCGTCGCCGACCGAGTCGACCAGCCGGTGGCTGCGGTCGTCCACTCCGGCGCTCCCGGCCCGGCTCGCCACCTCGGCGACCAGGCTCGCCGGATCGTCCCGCTCGGCCGCGGCGACCTCCGCCCTGCTGGTGCCCTCCACCTCCCCCGCTCCCCCGGCGTCCGCCACGGTCAGGGCCAGCCGGTCGTCCGGCGGCAGGCCGGAGCGTTGCCGGGCCGGCCGCTGGCCGACGGCGGTCGAGCTGGCGAAGGCCCGCGACACGAGCGGCTGGACCAGCGTGAGGTCGACGTCGTCCGCGGGCTGCAGCTCGGTGTGCCGTACCGCGCAGTAGACGTCCACGCCCTCGCACAGCCAGCTGGGATGGACGACGAAATCGGTCACATAGGTGAGGAGCGGGACGGCCAGCCGCCCGTGCCGGCGCAGCGGTCCGAGGAGTTGGTTGGCGAACGGGTAGGTCGTCACCACCACCCGGGTGTCCGGCGGGATCGACCGGCGCATCCGGCCCCGGAGCGGCCGGAGCAGCCCGCGGAGCACCGAAACGGACAGCCGGGACCGGCTGGTGAGGGCGAAGAGCGCGTCGTACCCCCACGGCAGCCAGCGCAGGATGCCCCGGTAGGCCTCCCGGACGACCCAGCGCGTCGGGCGGGGCAGCGCCTCCAGGAAGTTCAGCCGGTCCACCACGAAGCCCCGGCGGCGCAGCCGCCGCGTCAGCTCGGCGGCGGCCGTGTCGTGGCCCGCGCCGATGTCCGCGGAGACCACCACGATCCGTCCGGCGCTCTCCATGTCGCCGCGCATACCCAGGGCCACGACGTCCACGCGTCCGCCCTCAGATGGCCCGTCGCCGGACCAACAGGCGCAGGGCCACGTACCCGGGCAGCACCGGCAGCCAGAAGGTGGCCAGCCGGTAGATCAGCACCCCGGCGACCGCGGTGTGCACCGGCACCCCGTAGAGCAGCAGCCCGGAAACCAGGGCCGCCTCGGTGGCGCCCAGCCCGCTGGGCGTCGGCGCGACGGAGGCAACGCCCTCGCCGAGCGCGGAGACCAGCACCACGGGCGCGATCAGCGCCGGAGCGGAGGGCAGCCCGACGGCGAGCAACGCGAGCCAGAGCGCGGCCCCGTAGGCCAGGGTGAGCGCCGCGCCGACCGGCAGCAGCCGCAGCATCCGCCCGCTGCGGACGAGCAGGCGGAGGGCCTCGAGCGCCTGCCGCCGGGCCTGCCGCACGCGGGCCCGCCACCGGCGTACGCCGAACGCCACCACGGCCAGCGCGAGCAGCGCGAGCACCACGAGCAGGAGGATCCGGCCCCGACCGACGGCCGCACTGCCCAGGTGCTGCGCGGAACCCGGAACGAACGGCACCAGGACGGGCAGCATCAGCGCGAAGGCGACCGCGCCCGCGGCCCGGTCCACGGCGATCGCGGTGGCCGCGACCGGCAGCGGCAGGCGCTGCCGCCGCAGGTAGCGGAGGCTGAGCGCGACCCCGCCGACGGCGCCCGGCGCGAGCCGGTTGACGAACGCCGACGCCACCTGCACCGCCACGGTGGCACCGAAGGGAATCCGGCCGGGCGCGGCGAGGCGCAGCGCCAGGGCGCTGATCGGGTAGGTCGCGGCGGCGGCGAGCAGCGAGCTGGCCACCGCCCACGGGATCGCGTGCCGCAGCGCCCCCAGCGCCATGGCCACCTGGGCGGACTGGGCGAACACGAGGTAGCCCAGGACGGCGAGCATGACGACCAGGAGCAGGCCCCGGCCGGTGAACCGGACCACCCGGGCCGGCCGGGCGGAGCGCCCCGGACAGCGGTGGACGATCTCGTCGCGGAGTTCGTCGAGCAGGCCGGGCTGCGCGCCCAGCGCGTGCCGCCCGGCCCGGGACAGCAGCACGGGTTGCAGCCAGGGCAGGCAGTCGGCCACCGCGGCTTCATCCAGGTGGGCGGTCGCGGCCGCGACGGTGGGGCGTACGCCGGCCAGGGCGGCGAGCATGACCAGCGGCTCGACCAGATCCCGGGCGCGCTGGTCGGGGCGGGCCCGGTCGGTGGCGGCGGCCAGCCCGACCAGCCGGGCCGCGGAGTCGGTCACCAGCACGCAGCCCCCGCGCAGGTCCTGGTGGGCCAGCCCGGCGCGGTGCAGCAGCGCCACCTGGCGCCAGACGTCGGCGAGCGCGTCCGCGCCCAACTCGCCGGGGCGGAGCGTGTCCAGCGGCCGCCCGGGCGCGAACTCCTCGACCAGCAGGCTCTCCCCGGCCGGGTCGGTGGTCACGTCCACCGGGCGCGGCACCCGCACCCCGGCGCGCAGGGCCCGGCGGAGCAGCTCCGCCTCGTGCTCGGCCTTCTGCGCCGCAGTGCTGTACGGCGGGCCGTCGGGGAGCTGGCGGTACCGCAGCCGCCGGTACCAGCGGCGCAGGCGGCCCGCGTCCCGCTGCCGGCCGGCGGTCAGCTTCACGAAGAGGCAGCGCCCGTCGTCGGTGGTGACCCGCCAGGGGCGGGAGCCCCGGCGGTCGCCGGGCAGTGGCTCGAGGGCCCGCACCGCGACACCCCGGTCGGCGAGGAGTTGGCGGACCCGCACGGCGGAGCCGGCCCCGCCGCTGTCCCGCATGCTCCGACCATAAGGGCCCGGCGACGTACGTCGGGCGACAAAGCCGCCGATCCGTCCGGCGGCTGCCAGCGCCTCGGCTCGCCCGGGCGAGCCTTGTGCAGCAGGTCGTCGGGCTCGCTCTCGGCCTGCTCGCCGGCCGTCCCGAAGCCCGAGTCCTAGGCGCGGCGGCGGCCGACCCGGCGGGAGCGGCCCCGACGGGCGACCAGCGCGGCCACAAGACCGCCGATCGTCAGCGCGAGGATGCCGGCGACCGGCACGATGACCCGCCAGTCACCGTCGGCCATCCGCGCCAGCGCGGTCCCGGCCGGCCCCCGCCAGGGCGCCGGCGTGACCGTGGTCGACGGGGCCGGGGAGCCGCTCGGGGCCGCCTCCGCCGCGTCCAGCTCGCCGGGTTCGACCAGCCGGCCGACCGAGGCGTCCCGGGGCAGGGCGAATCCCCAGTCGAGCAGCTGGGCCCCCTGCTGCCAGCCGCGTACCGGGCGGGCCTCGGCGCCGAGCAGGGTGACCACCAGCCGCCGGCCGTCGCGCTCGGCGGCGCCCACGTAGCTGTGCCGGGCCAGCTGGGTGAAGCCGGTCTTACCGCCGAGGGCGCCCCGGTAGCGGTAGATGAGCTGGTTCTCGTTCTGGATCTGGAAGCCGCCCTTCTTCAGGGCCGGCTGAGCCGGGATCTTGGTGCGCTCGGTGAGCGCGTACCGGCGGAACAGCGGGTTGGCGAAGCAGGCCCGCGCGATGAGCGCCAGGTCGTACGCGCTGGTGAACTGTCCCTTGCCGTCGAGCCCGGACGGGGTGACGGCATGGGTCTGCCGGGCGCCGAGGCGGTGGGCCTCCTCGTTCATCGCCCGCACCCCGCCGGGTACGCCGTCGTCGCCACCGCCGAGCCGGGCGAGCACATTGGCGGCCTCGTTGCCGGAGTTGAGCAGCAGTCCGAGCCACACCGTCTCGACAAGGTACTTTCCGCCGACGAGCAGGCCGACGGCGGAGCTGCCCGGTTCGATCTTCAGGTCGTCACGCGTCACGGTGACCACCTGCTTCGGGTCGAGCTTCGGCAGCATGGTGGCCGCGAGCAGCAGCTTCTGGGTGCTGGCCGGGGTGGCGTACTCGTGCGGCCCGCAGGCGCCGAGCACGGCGCCGCTGTCCAGGTCGGCGACCAGCCAGGAGGTGGCGGTGACCGCCGGCGGCGCGGCCGCCCCGTCCGGCACGACCAGCCCGGGCGTGTCCAACCGCTCGCCACCCACCACCCGGTCCGCCGGCACCTTCGGCGGCGGCACCGGTCGGGGCGGGCGGGACGCCTTCGGCGCCGGCGCCTTCGGGCACGGCACGGGCGCCCGGGCGGCCGCCGCGGCGGGAGCGAGCTGCGCGGCCGCTCCGGCCGGCGCGACCTGCCCGCCGGGTCTCGACGGCGCGGCGTGCGCGGCGGGCACGGCCGTCCCGGTGCCCAGGAGGACGGCGGCGGTGAGGGCGGCCAGGACCCGAGCTCTCATGACCAGGGAGACTAACCGCAAGATCGCTTCGCGGTGACACCCGTCGGGGTCCGCCACGCCATGTCCTGCCACCGTCGCGTCGGGTCACCGGCGCATGTGCCCCACCGGACCGTCCGCCGACGGCGTGGCGGCGGCCGGCCGACCCCGCGTCGGGCCGGATCCAGCCGGCCGGTCAGCGGGGCGCCAGGCCCAGGTCCGCCAGGTAGCCGTGGAGCGCGGCGGAGGAGCGCAGCCGGCGCAGGCTGCGCCGGTGCAGGTCCTGCTCACGCCGGGCCAGCTCGGCGCGGACCCGCTGCGGGCTGCCCGTGGAACGCAGCTCGCCGAGGACCGCCTCGACGATCTCGTAGGGGTAGCCGCCGCGGCGCAGCAACGCCACGACCTGTGCGGCGCGTACCTCGGCGGCGTCGTACACCCGGTAGCCGGTGCCCCGCTGCCGCGCCGGGCGCAGCAGGCCGCGCTCCTCCCACAGCCGCAGGCGGGAGGTGCGGACGCCGGCCAGTTCGGCGACCGCGCCGATGCGCAACGGGCGCCGGGGCGCCGGGCCGGCGCTGCCGGCCACCGTGTCGAAGGCGGCGACCACGCGGCCGATCTCGGCCCGCTCCCGCTCCAGCTCGGCGTGCCCGGCGTCCACCGCCGCCAACGCCGCCGACACGTCGCCGCGGTGGACGGCGGCCATCGCCTGGCGGGTACGGGCCCAGCCGTGCCCATCGGCCAGCCGGCGGGCCACCGCCAGCGCCCGCGCGTGTGCCTCAGTGAAGATCCGGTAGCCGCTCTCGGTACGCGAGACCGGCGGCAGCACTCCGAGGTCGACGTAGTTGCGGACCTGCTGCACGGAGATGCCGGCCCCGGCCGCGAGGTCGACCGCGCGCAGTCTCCGCTCCGGGTGGGTCGCCACGGCCGGCAGCCTATCGCTTCCACCCCGGTTGAGACTTTTGGGAGGAAGCCGGGCGCAGGTCGCGCTCAATGTACGGCCGAACTCTCCACGGGTACGTTAATGGGAGAATTGAGACGGCCAGGCCGCCCAGGAACCGGGCAGGGCTCCGCCCTGCCCCCGAGCGCTGAAGGGTCCCCATGCCACCGTCCGCACCGTCCGCCGCCGACAGTCACGACATGATCGAGGTACGCGGCGCCCGGGAGAACAACCTTGCCGACGTCTCGGTCGACATCCCCAAGCGACGCCTCACCGTCTTCACCGGGGTCTCCGGCTCCGGCAAGTCCTCCCTGGTGTTCGGCACCATCGCCGCCGAGTCCCGCCGCCTGATCAACGAGACCTACAGCGCCTTCCTCCAGTCGTTCATGCCCAGCTTGTCCCGGCCGGACGTCGACTCGCTGCGCAACCTCACCCCCGCCATCGCGGTGGACCAGGAGCGGATGGGGGCGAACTCCCGCTCCACCGTGGGCACCGCGACGGACGCGTACGCGATGCTGCGGATCGTGTTCAGCCGGCTCGGCACGCCGCACATCGGCGGTGCGGGGGCGTTCAGCTTCAACCTGGCCGAGGGCATGTGCCCCACCTGCGAGGGCCTGGGCCGGGTCTCCGACCTGGACGTGTCCGCCATGGTCGACGTGGAGCGCTCGCTCAACGACGGGGCGATCCTGGTGCCCAACTTCGCCGTCGACTCCTGGTACTGGCAGACCATCGTGGGCTCCGGCCTGTTCGACCCGGATGTCAAGCTCCAGGACTACACGCCGGAGCAGTGGCAGGACTTCCTGCACAAGCCGGCCACGAAGATCAAGATGGGCAGCAACAACTGGACGTACGAGGGCCTCGCGGTCAAGGTGCGCCGGCTCTACCTCAGCAAGGACCGGGAGTCGATGCAGCCGCACATCCGGGCCTTCGTCGACCGGGCGGTCACCTTCACCACCTGCGGCGACTGCGCCGGCAGCCGGCTCAACGCCGCGGCCCGCTCGGTGCGGGTCGCCGGCCGGACCATCGTCGAGTGCGCGGCGATGCAGATCAGTGACCTGGCCGAGTTCCTCCACGGGCTGGACGATCCGGCGGTGGCACCGCTGGTCGGCAACCTACGCGAGACGGTGGACTCGCTGGTCGAGATCGGGCTCGGCTACCTAAGCCTGGACCGGGAGTCCGGCACGCTCTCCGGCGGCGAGGCGCAACGGGTGAAGATGGTGCGCCATCTCGGCTCCAGCCTCTCCGACGTCACGTACGTCTTCGACGAGCCCACCGTCGGCCTGCACCCGCACGACATCGCCCGGATGAACGACCTGCTGCTGCGGCTGCGCGAGAAGGGCAACACGGTCCTGGTGGTCGAGCACAAGCCGGAGACCATCGCCATCGCGGACCACGTGGTCGATCTCGGCCCGGGCGCCGGGACGGCCGGCGGGCGGATCTGCTACGCGGGTGACGTCGCCGGGCTGCGCCGGGCCGACACCCGCACCGGCCGGCACCTGGACCACCGGGTCGCCCTGCGCGAGCGGGTCCGCCGGCCCACCGGCCACCTGCCCATCCGCGGTGCCGACCTGCACAACCTGCGCAACGTCGACGTGGACCTCCCGCTGGGCGTGCTGACCGTGGTGACCGGCGTGGCCGGCTCCGGCAAGAGTTCGCTGATCCACGGCTCGCTGTCCGGGCGGGCCGGGGTGATCGTGGTGGACCAGTCCGCTATCCGGGGCTCGCGGCGCAGCAACCCCGCCACCTGGACCGGGCTGCTCGACCCGATCCGCACCGCCTTCGCCAAGGCCAACGGGGTGAAGGCGGCGCTGTTCAGCGCGAACTCCGAGGGCGCCTGCCCCACCTGCAAGGGGATCGGGCTGGTCTACACGGATCTGGCGATGATGGCCGGGGTCGCCTCGGTCTGCGAGGACTGCGAGGGCCGCCGCTACACCGCCGAGGTGCTGACCTACCGGCTGCGCGGCAGGAACATCAGCGAGGTGCTGGCCATGTCGGTCACCGAGGCCCGCGAGTTCTTTCCCACCGGCACCGCCCGGGCGGTGCTCGACCGGCTCACGGACGTCGGCCTGGGCTACCTGGGTCTCGGCCAACCGCTGACCACCCTGTCCGGGGGCGAGCGGCAGCGGCTGAAGCTGGCCACCCACCTGGCCGGTGACGCCGCCACGTACGTGCTGGACGAGCCGACCACCGGGCTGCACCTGGCCGACGTGGACCAGTTGCTGGCCCTGCTGGACCGGCTGGTCGACGCCGGCAACACGGTCATCGTCATCGAGCACCACCAGGCCGTGATGGCGCACGCCGACTGGATCGTGGACCTGGGGCCGGGTGCCGGCCACGACGGCGGGCGGGTGGTGTTCACCGGCATCCCCGCCGACCTCGTCGCGCACGGTGACACCCTCACCGCCCGCCACCTGCGCGGCTACGTGAACCGCTGACCGGGGCGGTGGATCGGCTGGACCGGCTCGGGACCGGCGGCTCAGGGCAGCCGGTGCAGCCACCACCGCTGCCACGGGGTCTCCACGGCGCGCGGGTGGTGGTGGGCGCGGACCCAGGCCACCGCCCGCGCGGGGGCGAGCCCGTCGAGGACGGCGAGCGCGGCGAGGGCGGTGCCGGTCCGCCCGACGCCGCCCCGGCAGGCGACCTCCACCCGCTCCCCCGCGTACGCCCGGCGCCACGCCTCCCGCAGCGCGTCCCGCGCGTCGGCGGAGTCGAGCGGCACCCAGAAGTCGGGCCAGCGGACCCGGCGGTACGGCCAGGCCGGTGTCGGACCGTCGGCCAGCAGCAGGGCGAAGTCGGCCGGCGCGGCGGGCGCGCCGATCCGACGGCCGCGTACGGAGGCGCCGCCGGGCAGCACGACCAGCCCGGCGCGGTCGGTCCAGCGCTCGCCCGTGTTCATCGGGCCATTGTGCCGGCTGCCGCCCGGCCCGTGCCGGCCCGTTGGCCCCGCACGCCTGGGTGCCCGCCGGACGTGGTCCGGCGGGCACCCAGTCGAGGTCCGGGCTCTGCCCGGTGCGCCTCGGTCAGCGCGAGCCCATCCCGAGGCGGCCGCGACGACGCCAGGCCAGGGAGAGCAGCAGCAGGACGACACCCGCACCGGCCATGCCACCGCCGAGCTTCATCGGTGTGCTGAGGCTGGAACCGGTCACCGGGAGGTTCTCATCCTTGTGCGGCGGTCGATGCGGCTTCGGCGGGAGGACCGTACCCGTTGCGGTGGCAACCCGGTCGGAGGTCTCACCCGTGGCGGTGAAGGTGTACCGCCCCGGCCGGTTCGGCCGGTAGGTGACAGTGAAGTTGCCAGCGCCGTCGGCGGTCACCGTGAACTCCAGCGGTGCCGGCTGCGGCTGCGCCTGCGCGTAGGACACGTTCGCCAGCGCCACGGTGGTGCCGTCGCTGCGCCGCGCCGTTCCGTGGGCGGGCGCGGCCTGCGGCAACGCCGAGATGGCGACACGATGGTCCACTCTCTCGTTGGGCGCGAAGCCAGTGCCTTTGAGCGTGAAGGTTTCGCCGAGCCTGATGGTGGGCGGGTTGACCGTCAGCTTGGTGACGGGCGGCGGATAGACCGGTGGCTGCGGCTGCGCCGCCCCGGCCGCGGTCGGCGCGGCCGCCACGGTCAGGCCGACCGTGAGCGCCATGATGATGCGGGATAGCCGCATGTGGATTCCCTCCTACTGGTCACAGCTTGGTGCGGTAACAACTTGGGTGGTCCATGGGGTGACGGTGGGGGTGACTACCAGCTCGGCCGTGCCGGCGCCGGTCTGCCCGGTGAGCAGCGTGGCGTCGAGGGTCCGGGTCTGTCCCGGCTTGACCTCGACGTTCGCCACGGTGACCTGGCGGCGACGGTCGGTCCCGCTGCCCATCGCGGTGTCCCGCCCGTCGAGCCGGCCGCCGAGCACGGCCCCGCCGGTCGGGCTGTACACCGACACGAAGGTGCGGGCCGTGTAGGGGTCGCCGGCGAGGGCGGCGCCGGTGACCGACTTGTCCAGGCCCGACCGCGGCGCGGTGGAGTGCACCGTGACGCGCAGCCGGAGCTCTCGACGCCCGTCGGACTGGCAGTCGCCGACCGTCAGGTTGGCCGAGAACCTCAGGTAGTAGCCGAGCTTCGCGCCGCTGCCGTCGTTGAGGAAGACGCCGACCGTCGGCACGGTGTCCTTCTCGGGGAGGCTCCCGGTCAACGGGCTGTCGCCCAGGACGCGCTGCTCCTCGGGATGGACACTCCAGAACAATATCCGACGTTCGGCAATAGAACGGGTGAAAACGGTCAAAACTTCGCGGGGATTGGGCGCCTTGGTGAAGAGGGTGTCGAACACCGCCGACGCCGCCTGCGCGTAGTACGCGTCCTGGGCCTGCACGTCCAGGTCCCGATAGGAGTCGCTGAGCAGCGTCCGGACCACGGTGTTCGCCGCCAGGGACGGGCGGCCGGGCACCGCCACCGGCCCGATGACGCCGAGCAGGTACGACAGCACCACCGGATCCACCGCCAGCACCCCGTCCACCGTGGTCCCGGTGCGCCGGCGGACCATCTCCCGGTAGAGCGCCGCCGCGGTCGGGAAGTCGGGACTGAGGTTGACGTCCGCCGGAAAGGTCCCCGGCAGGTCGGACCAGAGCCGGCGCATCTCCGCGTCCACCCGCAACGGCGGGTCGAAGTACTGCATGCTGGCGGAGGCGCCCTGCCCGGTCATCCGGATCTTGCCGCCGTCGGCGCTGATCACGGCGTACGCGCCGAACATCCCGCCGGTGGCGCGCAACTCCGCGGGGTTCTGCGACACCAGCAGGTAGCGGCGGGGGCCGTCGGCGCCGAGCAGCGGCGGCAGCAGCCGGGCTCCCTGGTCCGCGGCGGAGGTCAGGCCGGCGAGCCGGTCGAGTTCGGCACGCAGCCCGGTCAACGCGTCGCGCACCTGCCCGACGAGCTCGTCGGTCGGCACCGCCCGCAGCCGCTCGGTCGTCTCCCGCACCGCTCGATCCGCCGCGGACACCTCGGCGGACACGGCGCGCAGCCGGGCCAGGTCGAGCCGCCCCTCCTTCGGCACCAGCGAGGCGAGGTCGATCCGGAGCAGGGTCGGGAAGGCGAGTCGGGCGAGGTCGTCCACCGTCACCGCGATCCGGCGTACGGCGGCGAGGTTGTCCCCGGCGTACGGCGTCTGCCGGCCGAGCCACCAGCCCGGGTCACCGGTGGCGCTCTTGGCGGCGGCCGCCTGCGCCTGGAGCGCGGCGAGGGTCCGCTGGGCCCGGGCGGCATCCCCACCCACCACCTGGGCGCTGAGTTCCTTGGCCAACCGGGCGGCGTTGAGCAGGTGGGCTCGGGCCTGCCAGCCCCGGAATCCGACCCAACCACCCAGCGTCAGCAGCAGCGAGACGACCACCAGCCCGATGAGCAGGACGCGCCGGACCCGGGCCCGGGTCCGCCGTCGGGACCTTGGCCGCCGACCACGCGACACACCGCTCTCCCCCACACCACTCTCCCAGGACCGAATCGGACAGACTTGTCGATGCATCGCTTTCTAGCACGAAACAGCACAGAATCGGCCAGATATCAGGCAGTTTGCTGCTTCGCGTCCTGGTTTGTGATATCGGTTCGCCTCTATCGGCGGGCGCGCGCCGGCGCCGAGACGTCCTGGAGCATCTGCTCGATCCGGTCGACGCCGGCCCGCAGCGACATCTCCCGCAGGTAGGCGTCCCGTCCCCGGCGGCCCATGTCGACCCGGGCGGGCGGCGGGATCGTCGACGCCAGCCAGAACCGGTCCGCCAGCGCGGCCCAGTCCTCCGGCGGGCAGGACAACCCGGCCCGGGCCCGCTCCACGAGCGCCACCGTGTCGCCACCGGCCGAAGCCACCACCGGAGAGGCACAGGAGAGGGCGGCCTGGAGCTTGCCGGGCACCATCCCGCGCAACTCGGGCAGGTCGCGCAGCATGACGAGCTGGTAGTCGGCCGCCGCGTACAGCGCCGGCATGTCCAGCGGCGAGCGTCGCTCCACGAAGCGGACGTTGTTCGCCCGGAGCTCGGCGGCGAGCCCCCGCACCCGCCGCTCCTCCGCTCCGGAACCCACCAGGACCAGATCCATCCGGTCGTCCAGCGCGGCCGCCGCCCGCACCGCGGTCTCCAGGCCCTGCCGTACGCCGATCGTCCCCGCGTGCATCACCACGCACCGGCCGTCGCGGCGGATCAGCTCCCGGGCGGCGGGGCTGGGCTCGGTCGGCCGGAAGATCCGTTCGTCGGTCCAGTTGAGCACCACCCGCACCCGGTCCGGGTCGGCGCCGGCGGAGACGACCAGGTCCCGCATGGACGGCGCGGTGACGGCGATGCCGCCGGCCTCCTGATAGATCCGCCGCAGGGTGGCGCCGAGCCGCCCCGACCACCGGCGGCCCTCGTCGGGCCGGGCCGAGTCCTCCTCCGGCCAGACGTCCTGCACGTGCAGCACGGTCGGTACCCGGCCGAGCAGCCGGACCAGGGCGGCCGCGGCGAAGGTGGCCGCCGGCAGCTGGAAGACGTACAGGGCGTCGACGTCACCGAGGTAGCGGCGGCCGGTCAGCGCCACACTGCCGGCGAAGGAGAGCCAACTGGCCATCCGCGCCCCGGCTGAGCCGTCGCCGCCGGCGTACCGGGGCACCCGGCGGACGGTCAGCCGCTCGCTGTGCGTCTGGTGCCGCCACCGCTGCCGCCAGCCCGGATAGACGTGACCGCCCGGGTAGTCCGGGAAACCGGTGAGCACGCGTACCTCGTGCCCCCGGGCGGCCAACTCCTCGGCGAGGCTGCCCGGGATGAACGCCGGCTCCGGCGGGAAGTGGTAGGACAGAATGCCGATCTTCATGGCCGCGCTCCCGGTGCGGTATCCCGGCGCCCGACCCGACGCACCCCGTACCATGCACGCATCCCCTCTGCGTCCGGCCGCGATCGCCGGAATTCCGCCGTCGCGGCGTTCAGCCGCGCCACCGTGCCGACGAGAGGGGTGCAGATGGTCGACGGGGTGCTCTTCGTCTGCCACGCCAACCTGTGCCGGTCCCCCATGGCCGAGTTCCTCGCCCGGCGGCTGCTCCGCGATCTCCCGGTCACCGTGACCAGTGCGGGCACCGACGCCGTCGACGGCGGGACCATGCACCCGTACGCCGGCGCGGTCGCGGCCGGGACCGGCGCGGACCCGGCGGCGTTCCGCACCCGGCGGCTGCGCCCGGAGCATCTGACCCGGGCCACGCTGGTGCTGACCGCCACCCGGCGACAGCGTTCCGTCTGCACCGCGCTGGCCCCGGCGGCGCTGCACCGGACCTTCACCCTTCGCCAGTTCGCCCGGCTGGCCGCCGCGGCCGAGGCCCCCGCCGGGGCCAGCGGATCCCCGCTCCGCGTGGCGGTGGCGGCGGCCGCCCGCGCCCGGGGGCGGCTGCAACCCGCCACCCTCGACGCGGACGACCTGGGCGACCCGATCGGTGGCTCACCCGCCGACTTCCGGCGCTGCGCGGAGGAGATCGAGCGGTCGATCCGACCCGTGCTGGCACTCATCGGGACAGCCGGGTGAGTTCCTGGGTGCGGTCGCCCAGCGGCGCCCCGGGCTCGCCGCGCCGGGCGACACCCGCCCGGTCGGTGGGTACGGACGACGCGGCCGGCGGAACGACCACCTTGTACGCCTCGTACTGGTAGGCGTCCGCCCGGGCCACCTTGGCCATGTTCAGCACGCAGCCGAGCAGGCGCACCGACACCGAGTGCAGTGCCCGGGACGCGGCGGCCACCTGGCTGCGCGAGGTCCGCCCCTGCTGGGTGACCAGCAGCGCGCCGTCCGCCTGCACGGCCACCACCACGCCGTCGGTGACGGCGAGCAGCGGCGCGGTGTCGATGACCACGATGTCCGCCGACTCCCGCAGGGCGACCAGCAGGTCCGCCATCGCCTTGGAGCCGAGCAGCTCACTGGGGTTGGGCGGGGTGGCGCCGCTCGGGAGCACGAGCAACGACTTGTCGCCCCACCGCTGCACCACGTCGCCCACCTGGACGTCACCCACCAGCACGTCGGTGAGGCCCACCCCACCGTCGACGCCGAGGTAGTCGGCGACCTTGGGACGGCGCAGGTCGGCGTCGATGAGCAGCACCCGCCAGCCCGCCTCGGCCAGCGCGATCGCCGTGTTGCAGGCCATGGTGGTCTTCCCCTCGCCCTGCAGGGCGCTGGTGACCGCGATGACCCGGGCCGGCTCGTGCACGTCCACGAAGCGCAGGTTGGTGCGGAGTTTGCGGACCGCCTCGGCGCGGGGCGAGTTGGCCGCCTCGCCCACGATCAGTGGAGCCGCCTTGGCCCCGGACTCGAACGGGATCTCGCCCAGCAGCGGGCTGCCGGTCACCCGCTGGAGCGCGGCCGCGTCCCGCATCCGGACGTCGGCGACGCCCCGCAGCACGGCCAGCCCCGCGCCGAGCAGCAGGCCCAGCAGTCCGCCGATGACCAGGTTGCGCGCCGGCTGCGGCGCCACCGGGCTGGAGGTCACCCGGGGGCCGCTCACGATCTCGATCTTGACTGGTGGCGACTTGCCGTCCGGGGGCGTCTCCACCTTCCGCACCAGCTCCACGAACTTGGCGGAGAGCGCCTCGGTGGTCTGCAGCGTCCGGGTCTGGTCGGTGTCGGTGAAGGTGGCCTTCAGCAGCACCGTGCCGGCCTCGGTGGAGGTGCTGATCCGGCGCTGCACCTGGTCGGCGGTGAGCCCGAGCGGGCTCTCCGTCACCACGCTCTGCGCCAGCCGGTCGCTGGTCAGCAGGTCGGCGTAGGACTTCACCCGCTGCTGGAGGAAGAGGCCGCCCTGGTAGGCGTCGGTGACCCCCTGGCTGGGCGTGGTGACGAAGAAGGTCACCGAGCCCTGATAGCTGGGTGGGGTGCGGACCGTGATCAGAGCGGCCGCCCCCACGGCGACCATCACGGTGACCAGAACGATCCACCAGTGGCGTCGGACCAGCCGCAGGTAGCTGAGAACGTCCATCACGCTCCCCCTCGCGACACGCCGATCAGCCGATGAAACTGCACGAAAGCCCCCTAAAGCGCCCAGTTGCCATGCCAGGATCGAAAACGCGTATACATCACAGTAAGCGACCGGACGAATGTAAACGACTAGAAGCGCTCATACGGTCTAAATCCTTCCATTCCCGGTTCGGACGCAGAGGACATCCATGGATCGCGAAGCAACCGCCGCCGCCCGGCCCCGCGACTGGGTCACCCGCCGCACGGCCACCCTGTCTCTGTTAACGCTGGACACCGCCGCGTGGTGCGGCGGATTTCTCGGCGCGGCGTGGACCCGTTACGAGTTCGAGCTGACCGCCGTCCGCGGCGTCCGGGTGCTGACCGTGGCGCTCGGCTGCGCCGCGCTGTACGCGGTGCTCACCCTGCTTCGCTTCCGGCTGTACGGGCGGCACCCGATCGGCAGTGCCGGCGAGGCCCGCGGGCTGGCCGGCCGGGCCGCGACCGCCGCGCTGGCCACACTGGCCTGCCTGCTGCTGCTGCCGTGGACCGAACGGCCGACACCGGCCACCACCCCGCTGCTCGGCGGCGCGGTCGCCCTGGTGCTGATGGCCGCCGGCCGCGCCGCCTGGCGGACCCGGCAGGAACGACACCGCCGGCCGGTCCGCGCCGCGGAACGGTGCCTGGTCTACGGCGTGGACGCGGCCAGCGAGCGCCTGGTCCGGGTGCTCCTCAGCGATCCGCAGGGCCGGTACCAACCGGTGGGCCTGCTCGACGACGACCCCGCCAACCGGGGGCTGCGCCTGGAGGGGCTGCGGGTGCTGGGCGGCCGGGAGCAGATCGGCTCGGCGGTGCGGGCGACCCGGGCCGGCACCGTGATCTTCTCGATGAGCGGCTCGGACGCGGCGTTGCTGCGGGACGTGCGCGCCGGCACGCTCCAGGCCGGCGCCGCGTTCAAGGTGCTGCCCCCGGTCCGCGAGCTGCTCGACCGCCCGGTCGCGGTCACCGACGTCCGGGACATGCAGCTCACCGACCTGCTCGGACGGGCGCAGCGGGTGGCCGAACTGACCGTGGAACGCAGCGGCCTGGCCGGGCGGCGGATCCTGGTCACCGGCGCCGGCGGCTCCATCGGCTCCGAGCTGTGCCGGCAGATCGCCCGCTGCGAGCCGGGCGAGTTGATGATGCTCGACCGGGACGAGTCAGCCCTGCACGCCCTGCAGATGTCCCTGCACGGGCGGGCGCTGCTGGACGGCCCGGAGCTGATCCTGGCCGACATCCGCGACGCCGAGGGCATCGCCCGGATCATCGCCGACCGGCAGCCGGACGTGGTCTTCCACGCGGCGGCCCTCAAGCACCTCACCATGCTCCAGCGGCACCCCGGCGAGGCGATCAAGACCAACGTCTTGGGCACCCTCAACGTCCTGGAGGCGTGCCGGGACATCGCGGAGTTCGTCAACATCTCCACCGACAAGGCGGCCAACCCGACCAGCGTGCTCGGCTACTCGAAGCGGATCACCGAGCGGCTCACCGCCCACTTCGCCGACCAGCTCGGCGGGGCGTACCTGAGCGTCCGCTTCGGCAACGTGCTCAGCAGCCGCGGCTCCGTGCTCACCGCGTTCCAGGCGCAGATCCGGGCCGGGGTGCCGATCACCGTCACGCACCCGGAGGTGACCCGCTATTTCATGACCGTGCAGGAGGCGGTGCACCTGGTGCTCCAGGCGGCCACCATCGGCCGCGGCGGTGAGGCGCTGGTGCTCGACATGGGCGAGCCGGTACGCATCGCCGACGTCGCCCGCCGGCTCGCCGCCGAGGCGGACCACCCGGTCGACATCGTCTACACCGGGCTGCGGCCGGGCGAGAAGCTGCACGAGCACCTGTTCGGCGCCGACGAGGCGGACAGCCGGCCGCTGCACCCGCTCATCTCACACGTGGCGGTGCCGTCGCTCGCCCCCGAGGAGGTACGCGGGCTGGACCCGTACGCCGACCCGGACGAGTTGGTCAAGCGGCTGGCGGCGCTCTGCGACCACGTCCACGCGTCGCTGCCGGTGCTGCCCGGGCAGCGCTGAGCCGGGCGTGGTGGGCGCTACCGCCCGGCTGAGCGAAGCGTCCCACCGGCCCGGATCGGCACTGCCGCCGCCGCCGGGATAGGGTCGAACCCGGTGTGCCGGGAAGTCTGGTCGGCGAGTTCCTTGCCGTCGACGAGCCGGAGTTGGACACCGCATGACCAACCGCACCCCGCACACCCGCCTGCCCGAACGCCTCCTCTCCCGTCGTTCCTGGCCGGAGGCACGCTTCCTGGCCGACGTGCTGCGTACCGAGACGGTGGGCGGCGGGTTGCTGCTGCTCGGTGCGGTGATCGCGCTGGCCTGGGCCAACTCCCCCTGGCGGTCCGCGTACGCGGAACTGGGCCGCTGGGTGCCGTGGCCCGGCGGCGGGGCGCTGCACCTGGACCTCGACCTCGCCGCGTGGGCCGCGGACGGCCTGCTGGCGATCTTCTTCTTCGTGGTGGGCCTGGAGCTCAAACGCGAGTTCGTGGCCGGGGACCTGCGGGACCCACGGCGGGCGACCGTGCCGGTGGTCGCCGCGATCGGGGGCATGCTGGTGCCCGCCCTCTGCTACGTCGCGGTGGTCCTCTCCACCGGCGGGGCGGGACTGCGCGGCTGGGCCATTCCCACCGCCACCGACATCGCCTTCGCCCTCGCCGTGCTGGCAGTGGTCAGCTCACACCTGCCGCAGGGGCTGCGCGCCTTCCTGCTCACCCTCGCGGTGGTCGACGACCTCTTCGCGATCATCATCATCGCCGTCTTCTACACCGCCGACTTCCGCCCGTTGCCGCTGCTCGCGGCGCTGGCGCCGATCGCCGTCTTCGCGCTGCTGGTGCAGCGGCGGCGGACCTGGTGGTGGGCGCTCATCCCGCTCGCCGGGCTCGCCTGGGCCCTGGTGCACGCCTCCGGGGTGCACGCCACGGTCGCCGGGGTGCTGCTCGGCTTCACCGTGCCCGTGCTGCCCTCGCGGGCCGGCGGACCGGGGCTGGCGGAGCGGCTGGAGCACAGGTGGCGGCCGGTGTCGGCGGGCCTGGCGGTGCCGGTCTTCGCGTTCTTCGCGGCCGGCGTGTCGCTGGTCGACGTCGACCTGGGCGCGGTGCTCACCGACCCGGTCGTGCTCGGGGTCGCCGCCGGTCTGGTGCTCGGCAAGACGGTCGGCGTGTTCGGCTCGACGTTCCTGCTCGCCCGGTTCACCCGGGCCGAACTCGACGAGGAGATCACCTGGGCGGACCTGCTCGGGCTGGCGCTGCTGGCCGGCATCGGCTTCACCGTCTCGCTGCTCATCGGTGAGCTGGCCTTCGGCGCCGGCAGCCCGGAGGACGACCGGGTGAAGACGGCCGTGCTGCTCGGCTCGCTGATCGCGGCCACGCTGGCCTCGACCGTGCTGCTGCGCCGCAACCGGGTGTACCGGCGGATCTCGGAGCGGGAGAGCCGGGACGCCGACGGCGACGGCATCCCGGACGTCTACCAGGAGCGGACCACGTAGCGCGGGCGGCGTGGCCGATCAGCGCCGGCGGTCGGCCGTACGCTCCTCCTCGGGCTCTCCCCGCTCCTCGGTCTCCTCCTCGACCGCCTCGGCGTACGGCTCCATGAGGTCGTCAGCCGGCACCGCGACCGCCTCGGCCCGGTCCTGCTCGTCGGGGCGCGCGCCGGGCGGTGGCTCGGGAGCGGTGGTCTCCCCGGCGAAGCCGTACTCGTTGGGCTCGTCGTGCCTGGCCATGCGCTGACCTCCCGGTCGTCCGAAGGTTCGCCTCTCCTGTCGCCCACGCTAGGCGTCGGTCGTCTCCGCCGCAGGACGGCGCAGATCTTCGTACCCAGGGCGACCTCGACGATCACTTCGGGCGGGGGGGGGGGGGGGGGCCCCCCCGCGCCCGCCGGGGCCCCCCCCCCCCCCCCGCGGGCCGCCCGGGGCGGCCCCCCCCCCCGCCCCCCCCCCCCGCCCGGGGGGGGGGGGGCGCCCCCCGCCCCCCCCCCGCCCGGGGGCGAGCCCGTCGAGGACGGCGAGCGCGGCGAGCGCGGTGCCGGTCCGCCCGACGCCGCCCCGGCAGGCGACCTCCACCCGCTCCCCCGCGTACGCCCGGCGCCACGCCTCCCG